>JAZNJH010000056.1:0-4046 GCA_045577925.1 Eubacteriales bacterium | reverse complement strand
CTTTTGGCTGACCGGAATAATAAAATAACATTCTTTCAAAAAGAAAAATATTACACCGTATCAATCGACACAGGCAGCGTTAAGGCTGTTAGTGAGCGAATAGACAATTTACCACACGCAGAGGAAATCAAGGCGGCTTGCGAACATTCGCAGGCCGTTTGTGTTTACGTCAAAAAGGAGCAGAAAATCGAAAAACCTCCGAAACTCTTTGATTTAACTACTTTGCAGAGAACGGCAAATAAAGTATTCGGATATACAGCGCAGCAGACACTTGACTATGCACAGGCATTATACGAAAAGAAACTGTTGACATATCCGAGAACGGACAGCAGATATTTAACTGACGATATGGCAGAAACCGCTACTGCTGTTGTGCATTTGTCGGCAAAGGTGCCTCCCTTTGACAGCGTTCCCGATTATTTCCCTGATGTTAGTTTGCTCGTAAATAACAGCAAGGTAACAGACCACCACGCCATTATTCCTACAATGGAGCTTGAAAAGGCTGATATAAAAACATTACCCTCCGGCGAACTTAATATTTTGAAGCTGGTTATATGCCGTTTGATGTGTGCAGTTGCAGAGCCTTATGTTTACGAACTGTCGGCGGCTGCTTTCAGGTGTGGCGGAAATGTATTTACTGTTAAGGGTAAATTGGTTGTTTCTCTTGGATATAAAGCGATTGAAAGATTGCTTTGTAAGCCGGCAGACAATGAGGACGGCGAACAGATCCCCGACTTTTACAAAGGTCAGACCTATGCAGGCATAAGGGCTGAAATCGCAGAAAAATTCACATCACCACCTAAACCGTACACAGAAGATACTTTACTTTCTGCAATGGAAACAGCAGGCAGCAAAGAGATTACGGACGAAGCGGAACGTAAAGGTTTGGGAACTCCGGCAACAAGAGCTGGCATAATTGAAAAGCTGGTGCAGACAGGTTTTGCCGAGCGTAAAGGAAAAAACATTATTCCAACCAAAGACGGAACGCTCCTTATTTCCGTTCTGCCCGATACCCTTATATCTGCCTCTTTAACTGCGGAATGGGAAAATCAGCTTACTTTGATAACAAAAGGCAAAGCAAGCCCGAAAGAGTTTATGCGCGGAATAAATAAAATGATAACCGAGCTTGTGAGAAAATACCCTTGCATTTCAAGCGAGCAGCAGGATATTTTCAAAGGCGATAAAGAAGCCAGATAAGGTAATACCGATTGGCAAAGCAATATCTTGATATTGTTAAGTCTGTTATGCGGATTGATACAAATTCCTTTTCTTTTGATATGCAACAAATTGAGAATCGCAGATTTATGTTCAATCCGCAAACAGGCACTTTAATTTTAGGTTATCAGTATTCACGGCAGCAAATTAAATCTTCTCACGCAGCAGAACACGCAGACGCAAATATTGATGAAGCCTTTGACAGTTTTATTCGTGGTTGGATAGAAACAGGTAAAGAATACCAAAACGGCATTATCCATTTTTCTCCGAACATTCCCACTACGATAATACCAATGTTTGAAAAGGGCTTTGATACTTTGGAAATGTTTGCAGAAAACGGAGCAAATAAAAATACGGTTGTCCGGGCCTTTGGTGAGGTTTGGGAGCAACCATTATCAGAACTTATTAAGGAGGTTGATTATATGGCTGAAAACACTAAAACACATTCGCTTGATAATCTCATAGAGTTTGGCAAAGACGAAAATACAAAAGAACGAGTTGAAAAACTTACAGGGATTTTAGAGCAGGAATTAACAAATGTTTTTGAAAGCGAAAACTATAAACGCTATTTGTCGGCAATGGCCGTATTTCATAAATACAGTTTCCGTAATACAATGCTTATTCTTCATCAGTTGCCTAACGCTTCATATATTGCGGGATTTAATGCTTGGAAAGACCTTAACCGTTATGTGAAAGAGGGCGAAAAAGCTATAAAGATATTTGCCCCTGCTCCGTATAAGACAAAGATTGATGAAATACAAAGAGACGGAAACGGCGAAATAATCAGAGACGGCGACGGAAACCCTGTAACAAAAGAAAAAGAAATTACTGTCCCTGCATTTAAGGCTGCGCCTGTATATGATATTTCACAGACAGACGGTGAGCCTCTTCCTGAATTGGGCGGCGGCGAGCTTGTAGGAACGGTTGAGAACTACGAAGAATTTTGGTCGGTATTAAAGAAAATATCTCCGTTCCCCATTGAACTCATAGAGTTTGAACCGGGAGATACGGCACAGGGATATTGTCATTATGGAGAGGACGCAAAAATTACTGTCAGAAATGATATGTCAGAAATAGAAACCATTGCGGCAGCGATACACGAAATTTCTCACGCAAAGCTCCATAATTACACGATTGAGGAATTGGCTATGCTTCCTCCCGAAGAAAAGAAAACAAGGCGTATGCGTGAGGTTGAAGCTGAAAGCGTGGCCTTTGTTGTATGTAAACATTTCGGTATTGAAACGGGAGAATCATCATTCCCATATATTGCAAGCTGGAGTAAAGATAAAGAAATGCCGGAGCTTAAAGCCTCTCTATCCACAATTCAAAAGACCTCTGCCGAACTCATAGACGATATTGAGGAAAATTTGATTGTTCGTGAAAAGGAACAGGAAAAAACAAAAGAAACGGTTATGAGCAAACTACCTCCTGAAAAACAAGAGGAAATCAAAGACGCTGTAAAAGATACTTTGCAGACTTTGGCAGACGCAGATATTAAAGCAAAAGGCGAAATTTCAGAGGGTACAAAAAGTGCGGCAACAGTACAGGGATATGAAATAAACAAACACGGTGAAATTGTGAAAAAGGCTTCTACCGACATAGAGCCGACAAAGGTACATTACTACACCATAAATGAGTCGGCGGCAAAGCACGCAAAAATGATGTATAGTTTTTCAGACTATGTTCCGGGAAGCGAAACGGCAGCTTACAGGGCAAAAGTTGATAAGGCTGCGGAATTAGCCGACAAGCAGAAAAGTATTGTTGATAAGCAATATCACGATAAAATTGATAGACTGCTTGACACCTACGCCCGAAAGCTCGCTGAAAACACTAATAAAGGGTTTGAGATTGAAATGCGCTGTCCCTCTGTTATGATAGCCGGAGCTTCTAATTTCCCCGTTGGCAAAAAGATAAAGCAAAATGCAGCAAGAGACCGAAATATGGAAGAATGGCAGTATATTGAGGGGCTTCTCGATAAGATACGCAGTATTGGCATGGGCGGCATTAGTGCAGACGATCCGCAGGCCATTGCAAAGCTCGAAAGCAAACTTGCTGAATTGGAAGCAAGTCATCAAAAAATAAAAACAGTCAATGCTTATTTCCGAAAGCATAAAAGCGTTGAGGGCTGTCCCGTACTTACAGCGTCAGAGATTAAACGAATGACCGCCGAAATAAACAGCGAAAGGTCTATGTATAAAATGCCTTATCCTCCGTATGCACTGCAATATAACAATGCAGAAATGCGGAGATTAAAACAGCGAATTGAGGAATTGAAAGCAAGGGACAGAACAGATTTTCCGGGCTGGGAGTTTGACGGCGGAACGGTTGAAGCAAACAAAGCGGAAAATCGTTTGCAGATACTTTTTGATGATAAGCCTTCTGCGGAAGTGCGCGAGCAGTTAAAGGGTAATGGCTTCCGTTGGTCGCCAAAAGCCAACGCTTGGCAAAGACAGCTTAACAGAAACGCATATTATTCTTGTGATTATGTGGAAGCTATAAAACCTCTTTCCGGCAAAAAGCCTTCCGAGATATTGAGAAGCGACGCAGTTATTCAGACTGTTCCCGAACAGGAGCCGGATATTTTAGAGCCGATACCCGAAATCTTTGATATGAGTACAAAAGTCGGTGATTGGTATATGAAAGAACATTCCGCAGACGGTGCAGGCTCTTTGATAAATCCCGATATAACCTTTGAGGATTTATATAACGCTATCGGACAGTCTGATGTGTATAAATTGCTTGGTGTTGGCGATAGCGTTATAAGAGAAAACTGTTTTGCAAAGCTGGCAGAAATACAATGCGTTGATTACACGGAAATATATAATAAATGG
>JAZNJH010000055.1:0-8259 GCA_045577925.1 Eubacteriales bacterium | reverse complement strand
GGCTCATATACAGCCGCAATGAACGGTCTTGATGCAGTTGTATTCACAGCAGGTATCGGCGAAAACACGCCTGTTATCAGAGAGCTTGTTTGTGCTGATATGGAATTCTTCGGAATCAAGCTTGACAAGGCAAGCAACGATGCAGCTCATCACCAGGATGACAGTGTTATCATCTCAGCCGCTGACTCCAAGGTTAAGGTATATGTAATTCCTACAAACGAAGAACTCGTTATTGCAAAGGATACAGAAGCAATCGCAGCAAAACTCAAGTAATATATAAAAAAGACGGCTGTCGGAGGAAATCTTCGACAGCCTTTTCCTATAATGCCATATTATAGTTAGTATTTACTTTGTTATTTCCCTAAAACTTCTTCAATCGTGATGCTCTTAAAAAGCTGAATAATAAAGTGTTTATCCGAATTTAAGTATACAAATCATTATTGACTGACAGTCATTTAAATGATATAATGATTTTAATATGATAGGTGACAGATATAATTATTTGTTTGTAAACAGGAGAAATAGTTTTGAAAAAAATATATACTATTACATACAACATAATAACACTTTTTTTGGTAAACGTATTTTTCTGGAGTGCTAGTTATTATCCGAAACATATATTGGAATTCAACTCATGGAAGACAATAATAATTCTTCTTTTGAATGCCGTATATTATTTCTTGTTTATTCTGTTATTGAATATATTTTTTGCACGAAACAAATCGTTGTTTTCTAAGAATATTTTCGATCCGTACGTACAGCCATGGAAAAAATACGGCATTAATAAAGCGCTTGTCTTAGTTGCTGTAAAAACAGGGCTTGATACCATTAGATTGTTGTGCTCGGCTTTAATAAAAGGCGAATACATTATAACCGATGTATTCATCGTGCTTGAATGGATTATTATTTACATAGTTCTTACTAATAAGAGTTCAAGTGTATTTAAAAGCAAAAACCTCTTTTTCGCCATGTCCGCAATAGTTTTTGGAATAGCGTTCATAGCTTGCTTTATCGATATAAAGCTGATTTTACAGTGTAATAATTTATACGGAAAATATATTTCCACAAGCCACGAACTGATAAGCGGTATAAGAAATATTGATTTCATTCACAGCATTATAAGTCTGACACTGGACAATGTGATCGGATTTGTTTTGATAATCGTTCATACTATCAACTTCGGTGATACAGAAGAAAACGACAATAATAATTTTAAACTGCCCGGCGATTCGATAAGAAAGCTTTTCTCTTTCTTTATCAGAATAAGTTGCGTTACTTTAGTATTGCATCTTCTGTTGTATGTAAAGGCATTTTTATATCCCGATTCAACAATAAGTAAATTCACCAGCTCATCCTCGGATTATTTAAAAAAGCCAGACGGTAGTTTTGATTTTGCCGATACTGCAATTACAATTACCCGCTTAGACAGCGATTATAATAACCAAACCTGTTATCAAGGCTCATTTATAAGTATTTACAATGGCAACACAAAGCTGAACACGTATCACCGTAATTATGTATATAGTTCAGATTACTATGCCAAAAATAACTTTATTGAATATTTGATTAACGGCAAGAGAGTGTATGTATACGATAATGAAGCAATATGCTTTAAAGAAAATGGCGAACCTAAAGTCGTTATGTTTGAAGAAATACAAGATTATGAGTATCATGATATTATCATAAAAACTTGTGAGCAATTAATTTCTGAAGGAAACATTATAGCTTTCGAATATGCCTGTGAATATTTGGCTTACTTTGACAAAGAGTTTATCGAACCATATATAGTAAGATACAGCCTCGGCGATTTTGATTCCGATGAATTAAACATGCTTCGTGAAAACGAGTATAAAAAAGAATATATTATCGAGATTGCAACAAAAGCAAAAGATTAGACGGATTAGAAAAGACCCGGTCGGATTACTCCGACCGGGCTTTTGTTTCCCCGTATAACGGGGTGTATCATTTATAATTCAGTCATCACATTCGCAGTCATCGCTCTTACGTGAAAAGCATCTGCCGTAAAACGAAAGTAAGCGAACGAGTATAACCGCAACAGCACTCGCTATTATCGCTATCGTCTGTCCAACGCCCGAAAGGATAAGCAGTACGCAAAGCACGGCTCCGACAAGCGGGGCGAGAGCATAAAGTCTCTTGAATACGAGTACAGGTCTTTCAAATGCAAGCAGATCACGAAGTACACCGCCGCTGGCACCTGCAACGATACCGACAAGAACAAGAAGGAATATATTTCCCACAAAGCCTGCATTAACGGCAGTCACCACGCCTGTGGCAGTAAATATGCCAAGTCCTATGGCATCGGCAATCAAAAAGATTTTTTCAAATGCGCAGTGATTGCACAGTGCAACCCGACGCAGTAAAATAAACGCAAGTATTGCAACTGCAAGTGCGACTGCGGCATATATCGGATTTATAAAAGCAAGCGGCGGGGTAAGGCCGAGTATAATATCTCTGATAACACTGCCGCCAAGTCCTGCTACAAGAGCAAGCACGCTTACGCCGAATATGTCAAGCCTCTTTCTGAGCCCGAGCACTGCACCCGAAAGCGCAAGCGCCGCCGTAGCAATAAGTTCAAGTATAAACAGTCCCATTTGGAACGCTCCTTATCTCAAAATTCAGGATAATTCCAAAACCGCCAACCTAAAGCTATTATTTACCGAGCGCCTTATTCTTTTCAAATGATGCGCATACCGCATTTATCATAGCGGCACGTGTAGCGCCCGCTTCAAGCTCATGAACACCGACTATGGTCGAGCCGCCCGGACTGCAAACTTCATCCTTGAGTTTGCCCGGATGCTTACCTGATTCTTTGAGCAGCTTTGCCGTTCCCGCAAAAGTTTCTGCAGCGTAAAGCATCGCCTTATCTCTCGGCAAACCGCATTTTACACCACCGTCGGCCATGGCTTCTATAAGCATGGCAACAAAAGCAGGGCCGCAACCCGACACAGCGCTTGCCGCATCTATAAGCTTTTCATTTAGCTCGTCAAGCGTACCGGCAAATTTCATGATGTTTTTAAAATCTTCAAGCTCGTCTGCGTGAACGCGTCCGTTGGTGCAGTAAAGCACCATACCTGCGCCAACACCAACAGGGGTATTTGGCATTATCCTTATAACAGGATATTCACCTGACGCAAGCTCTGTGATTTTCTCGCTTGTAAGTCCTGCCGCCATCGAAACGAGGACAAACCTGTCTGTACGTGCGCTAAGTATACCGCGTACAGATGCGAGTGTTTCTGCCATCATCTGAGGCTTAACCCCGAGGAAAATGAAACGGCTTTCCTTAGCGATACCCTCTGTTGTTTCAACGCTGTATCCGTATTTGTTTTTAAGTCTTTCTGTTTTTTCGCTGAAAAAATCGGCAGCCGCAAGCCTTGAGGAGTCAAGAGCACCTGCAACAGCATCAGCAATAGCGCCCCCCATATTACCGCAGCCTATAAATCCGCATTCGTATTTCATAATAAGCTCCATAACGCCGCTTTCACGGCAAAAATATTCATAGTATTATAATTATACAATGCTTTTTTACTTTTTTCAACACTTTTATGTGATTTTATCTCATAAGCTAATTATTGCAATAGGTTTTGAGAAAAAACAAATTTGCGACAATTACAGTGTACGGGTCGAGGTTGTGAATTTACACAAACTTTATGCATTATTTGCCTGTGGGTACTGCATGTAAAAAGCGGATACCGCTTTCACGGTATCCGCTTTTCTCGTTCTTAATTAGCAGCAGCCGCCGCAGCAGAACAGGATAAGAAGTGCTATAATTATTATCCAGATGCACTTATCGTCGAAGATGTTGCAAAGACAGTTGTTCATATTTGCTCCGTTTCTCCGCCGCAAGAAAAACTTTTGAAACTGCCCCCGGCGGAAAAACAGCTTCACATAATGCTGCTATGTACGCAGCCGAGAGCGCTATTTGCGCCTCTCTGTTATTATCTTATGCCAACTGTTTTTATTTGCTACTTGATTTTATTTAAGCTTTAATTCGTAACATTCAAGAAATCTATCCGCGTCTGACTTTCCTCTTGACGGTATATCCGCGCTTGCAGAGCAATTTTTGCAGAATACCTTAACGTATCCGTTACACAGAGTATAATCATATTCATGGCTGTCACAGTTACACTTTATAGAATCGGTATCAAGAAGATCCCTTAATACAAAAACGATCGTATCGAGAACGTCGGTATCTTGAATATCGTCCTCTTCTTCATCATCGTACTTGGGATGAAGCATGTCCTCTGCGTCCTCAACACCGATACTCTTATATATTTCAATAACTTCTTTTTCATTCTCGTCAAGCGCCTTGCTTACCTTATCCGCTTGCCCGATAAAGCATGAGTCCACACCCGTATAAGTACACGGATATGTGAACAGTTCTTTTTCAAAAAATGAGTTTGCCGCAAGTGTGAATTTATGATCGTTTCCGCACATTATGCACGGCGCGGTTATGGTATATTTGTTTTCACGCGCACGGTCGATAACAAGCTCGCTTTCTGTGCACGTACACTTTAATTTCATTTTATTCCCTGTAAGAGAAAATATGCCGACCACGCTCTTTATTCCCTGCCCGCATCTCGGGCAACGGTATGCGATACACGTTTCTTTCGGAGTAATTATCATAAAGGTAGGTCTCCTTTGATACAATTCGGTGTTAAATAGCTTCAAATATTATACCACTATACAGTATCAAAGTCAATGGAGAGAAGAATTTTTTATTGTCATTCTAAAATATGGCAGAATAATTTCTATTTGTAGAAAATGTTCTTGACAAGTTATGAAAGTAATGGTATAATTGTCGCATAGACATTTTTCAAACGCAATGATAAGGAAAAAGCGGTAATTCAAACTTTTTTCAGAGAGTCGGCGGTTGCTGTGAGCCGATAAAGAGATTTCCGCGCAGTCGCCTTTGAGCGTTCAGTCTGAACGGCAAATGCCAAATAGGATGAACGGGTCCGACCGTTATATCGGAAAGTGATTTTTGTCACGCAGAGTGGTTGTTATACAACAAGTAGAGTGGTACCGCAGAATTATATCGCAAGATTTAATCCTGTCTCTTATTTAAGAGGCAGGATTTTGTTTTTTTACAGACTACTCCCACTCCGGAAAGGAATGTTAAATGGTTTTATCAGGTGCAGATATTATAGTAAGAACACTTATCGAGCAGAAATGCGAGGTTGTGTTCGGCTATCCGGGCGGTCAGGTAATTAACATATATGACTCGCTTTATAAATACGAATCGGAAATAAAGCACGTGCTTTCTGCGCACGAACAGGGCGCGGCTCACGCGGCAGACGGATATGCGCGCGCCACGGGCAAGGTCGGTGTTGTAATGGCAACCTCAGGCCCCGGTGCAACAAACCTTGTAACGGGTATCGCAACCGCTTTTCTTGATTCGATACCGATGGTAGCGATAACCGGCAACGTCCCAAGCTCGCTTATAGGCACAGACAGCTTTCAGGAGCTTGATATAACGGGTGTAACTCTTCCTATAACGAAGCATAATTTTTTTGTTGGAAGCGTTGAAGAGCTTGCAGACACGATACGAGAAGCCTTCAGACTTGCAAAATCGGGCAGACCAGGCCCCGTACTCGTTGACGTTCCCAAGGATATACAGATAGCAAAATGCGAATATACAGAAAAAGAGCCTGTGAATGCAGATAAAGCAGAGCCTGCAAAAGAGATTCGTATCAAAGATGCGGCAGAGTGCATCAACAGCGCAAGCCGCCCGTTTATATACTTTGGCGGCGGACTTATAAGCGCTGATGCACAAAGCGAAATGCTTGAGCTTGCAGAGCTAATTGATGCTCCTATCGGATGCTCGATGATGGGGCTTTCGGCAATTCCCACCGATCACGTTAGATTTCTCGGTATGCAGGGAATGCACGGTCACTATGCTTCATCTATTGCGATGAGCAAGGCAGACCTTATAATAGCGCTCGGCGTAAGATTCAACGACCGCGCTACGGGAAACCGCGAAAAATTCGCGCTCGGCTCAAAGGTCATTCATATAGACGTTGACGGCGCAGAGCTTTCAAAGAATTTCAAGGATACGCACGGACTGCGCGGCGATCTGAAGCAAACGCTCAAAGCGCTTCTGACTCTTATAAAGAAGGTGGAAAAACCGGAGTGGCAGGCTGAGATAGACAGCTTACGCGTAAAGGAAAACAAAAGTGCTGACAAGCGCGACGGCATGACTCCCTATTCGGTAATGGCTACTCTTAACTCGCATCTTGGCGAAAATACACCTGTTGCAACAGACGTTGGCCAGCATCAGATGTGGGCGGCGCAATACATAAAGTTCAGAAAGAATCGTAAATTCATCTCAAGCGGCGGTCTTGGCACAATGGGCTTCGGTCTTGGTGCGGCTATCGGCGCGCAGATGGGAAGCGGCGAGCATACGGTGCTCGTTACGGGCGACGGAAGCTTCGGCATGTGCTTAAATGAGCTTGCGACTGCTGTGACGTATAACACTCCTATCGTAATACTTCTTATGAATAACGGTGTGCTCGGCATGGTAAGACAATGGCAGACGTTATTCTTTGACAAGCATTATTCTAATACGGTACTTAACAGAAAAACGGATTTCGTAAAGCTTGCAGAGGCTTTCGGTGCAAAAGCCGAGGCAGTTAACACGCTCGAGTCACTCGATAATGCACTCGAAAGAGCCTTTGGACATAACGGTCCCTACGTTATAGACTGCGCTATCGACAAGGACGAATTCGTTCTTCCGATGCTTCCGCCCGGCGGCAGTATTAAAGATATAATTACAAAAATTAAAAATTAGGAGAAAGGAATAAGGATATGAACAGATACACAGTTGCCGTGCTCGTTAAAAACCAGTCGGGTGTACTTAACAGAGTAACGAGCATGTTCAGACGCAGACAGTTTAATATAAGCGCACTTACCGTTAGCGAGACCGAATCTCCCGATTTTTCAAGAATCACCGTGTTATTCGACGGCGAGGAAAGCAAAAAAGAACAGCTTGTCGACCAACTTTATAAGCTTCCCGACGTTTGCTCCATAAAGCAGCTTGAAAACGAAAACTCTATAAACCGCGAGCTTCTTTTGATAAAGATGCAGAATACCCCCGATACACGAAGCGATATTCATGACGCGGCAGAGGCGTTTGGTGCTAAGACAGTTGACTACACAAGAGATTGCGTTACGCTTCAGCTTACGGGAAATTCACGCAAGATAGACGATTTTATAAATCTTATGCGCGACTATGTTATAATGGAAATATGCCGAACAGGTATAGTTTCACTTGAAAAGGGTTCATCAACGCTCAGAAGCGAGCTTAATATTTAAAATAATTTCGACAAAATAAAGAGAGGTAAATATCATGGCAAACAGAATTTTTTACGAACAGGATTGTAATTTACAAAAGCTTTCAGGCAAGACGGTTGCTATCATCGGCTACGGCTCACAGGGTCACGCTCACGCGCTTAACCTCAAGGAAAGCGGCGTTAACGTAATCGTTGGTCTTTATGAGGGTAGCCGCAGCTGGGCAAAGGCTGAAGCTCAGGGGCTCAAGGTTATGACATCCTTTGAGGCTGCAAAGGCTGCTGATATCATTATGATACTTATCAACGATGAAAAGCAGGCAAAGCTTTATAAGGAAAGCATTGAACCCAACCTTACCGAAGGCAAGACACTTGCATTTGCACACGGCTTCAACATTCACTTCGGCTGCATCAAGCCCCCCAAGAACGTAAACGTAATCATGGTTGCGCCCAAGGGCCCCGGCCACACGGTAAGAAGCGAATATCAGGCGGGCAAGGGTGTTCCCTGCCTCGTTGCAGTTGAACAGGACGCAACGGGTGACGCACTTGAGATCGGTCTTGCATACGCGCTCGGTATAGGCGGAGCGAGAGCAGGCGTTCTTGAAACAAACTTCCGTACAGAAACAGAAACCGACCTCTTCGGCGAGCAGGCAGTTCTCTGCGGCGGTGTTTGCGCTCTTATGCAGGCTGGCTACGAGACTCTCGTTGAGGCAGGCTATGATGAGAGAAACGCTTACTTTGAGTGTATACACGAGATGAAGCTCATCGTTGACCTTATCTATCAGTCCGGCTTTGCAGGCATGAGATATTCTATCTCCAACACCGCTGAGTACGGTGACTATATCACAGGTCCCAAGCTTATTACCGAGGATACAAAGAAGGCTATGAAGAAGATCCTTGCAGACATTCAGCACGGTTCTTTCGCTAAGGAATTCCTTCTCGAAATGTCTCC
>JAZNJH010000054.1:0-25689 GCA_045577925.1 Eubacteriales bacterium | reverse complement strand
ATCAAGAGTTAGTCCTACCACTCTAAAAAAGAACCTGGCGTTGATCAACGCCAGGCCTAAAAAGGTTTTAAATTACAATAATCCCTTGGATTTATTTCAAGATGCTATCAAAAAGTGTTGCACTTAGCTTGACAAATCATCGTTTTGTATAGACAAAATATGAAAAATGTTTTTGTGTATACTGACAGTGTTCTTGTGCTTGAAAACAAGTGGAGTTTATGTTATAATATAGTTGTATAAATATGGATGGGACTTACCACCGTGTTATATTATTTATTAAGATTCCGGGAGGAAAAACATGAAAAAATTCTTATCAACATTATTGGCAGTACTTATGATAGTGTCATCTTTTACGGTGTTCGCTTCTGTGAACGCTTTAAGCACGACACCCGAATATGATGCTTCTATAGGCGCGGTAACCGTAGCTTCTGGCGCAGTCATAGACAGTGCAGCAAAGATTACGGCACTTGCAGATCAGAACAAGGTTGACACACTTTTAGTTGTTGCAGACGGCAAGACAGACCTTTCAGTGAAAATATCGGGCAAGGCTGCGGCAGCGCTTGCATCAAAAGGTATGAATGTAAAGGCATCGCTTGTTGGCGGAAACCTTGTTTTCAATTCAGCTTGCTTAAAGGAAATCGGAAGCAAAGCAAACGTTGATTTTGAGCTTTCTATTGATACTTCAGATGGGTTCAAGGTATCTTACAAGTGCGACGGAGCTCCTATGGTGTTTGAAAGCGTACCGATGGCATATGGTATTTCGAGTGATCCGGCATATAATATTGTAAGCTCAGACAAGGGCAATATAGGATTTTCGTATATTGAAGCACTTGCGTGGGGGTATGCAGTTAAAGAAGATCTCACTGCAAAGCTTGCAACTGCCCCTGTACCTGAATTTACAGACGTAAGCGCTGATTTCTGGGGACGCCCGAATATCGAGTATGCGACCTCAAAAGGATACTTTAACGGAACAGGTAACGGAAAGTTTACACCCAACGGCGAAATGACACGCGGTATGGTGGTTACCGTTCTTTCACGTATAGACGGTGCGCCTGATAAGGATATGACTTATACATATACAGATGTTGCGAAGAACGCGTGGTATGCAAAGGGTGTAAACTGGGCTTACGAAAACGACATTGTTGACGGCGGCGACAAGTTCAGACCCAACGACTCGATAACAAGACTTGAACTTATGGATATGCTCTACAGATATGCGCTTAAGATGGGCATTGAATGTGATATCGAAGGCAAGTATCTCAATTTCCTCGATGCTGATATGATAACTGACGAGGACGATAAAAAAGCTGCACTTTTCTGTACGGAAACAGGTATTGTTACCGGATATGGTTCGGGTGTAACGGTGAGACTCAGACCCGAAAAAGGCGCCACAAGAACAGAGGTTGCCACAATGATTCAGAGATTTATGCGCAATGCGGTTCTTGGAGGCGAAGTTATGAGTACAAACGGAAAATATGCTGACTTTATAACAGTCAGAAGCGATCTTAATAATCTTTACAATAAAATGAGAGAAAACTCTGCTGTAAGAGTAACCTATCTCGGCGGTTCTGTAACGGTTGGTGCAGGCGCCACAAACGCAGAGGCGAATTCTTGGAGAGCACTTACATATCAGTGGCTTCTTGCCAACTCCCCCAAAGCGGTAGTTCTTCAGAACAACGTGGCTATCGGCGGAACAGGCTCGCATCTCGGTGCTTTCAGAACACAGACGGACGTTGTTGCTGCAAATCCCGACCTTTTATTCGTTGAGTTTGCAGTAAACGACAACTATTGCGGTACACACTCTGCAGGAAACTCCACGCTCTATTTTGAGCAGATAGTAAGACAGGTAAGAGAAGCGCTTCCCGAATGCGAAATAATCGCAGTTTACGTTACCGATACGTATGCATCCAAGCTTGCTGACGCGGCTCTCGGTTCTGTAGCGAAGGCTCATGACGCGGTATGTGAAAAGTACGGCATTACGTCAATTAACGTAGGCGGAGCTCTCTGGCGTGAAATCAGACAGACCGGCACACAGTGGAGCGATTATGTATCAGACGTTGTACATCCTGCAGATGCAGGCTACAGAATATATGCAGACTGTATTATTGAATATTTAGACATGTATCTTAAAGGCGAACCTACATACACCTACTCCGCAACAGAGGAGTACGGACTTCCCGCAGATTATGCGGATAAGAGAAATGAAACACTGAAGCTTGAAGTTATTCAAATGAAAGACAAATCTGCATTTGACAGCATTAAAGGATTTGAATTTACCGATACGGCTTCCGGTTCAACAAATCTTGAAGGTTCTATTTATCCTATTGATGCAAATAACGAGTTTACCATTACCTTTGAGGGAACTGGACTTGATTTCTTCCTTTCGGGAGCCGGAAGTGTTGAATACGTATTTGAGTATTCTATAGACGGAGGAGCGTTTAAACAGAAAAAGGTGCTAAAGCATGATGCTCCGTTTAAATTCATTGATGGACTTGAGCCGGGTAAGCACACGTTTACTTATAGGAATCTCGGCAGCACCGGCAATGGAGATATATCTCCTTCGCAGGCTATAAGAGCAATATTTATTCACGGCTTGAAGTAAGTTGTAAACGACAGTAATAACAGGCGCACAAATGTGCGCCTGTTTGTTTAATTTTTACAATGTACACTCTGTTTTTTCGTAAACTTTCACATGCAATATATGGTTGAATAAATCTTGTGTTTGTGATATAATATATTTACATTTCGCAATATCAGAATATTAAATTATTTAGGAGAAATGATCATGAAAAAAGTATTAGCATTATTCCTTGCAGTGCTTTTTGTTATGGCGCCTTTGGCTGTATCTGCAGAAAGCGTATACGGCGACGTAGATGGAAACGGCGCTGTAAATTCTGTTGACGTTATTAAGCTTTCAAGACATCTCGCCGGATGGACCGGATATGAAAGTGTTAATGAAACGCTTTCCGACGTTAACGGCGACGAAAAAATAACTATTTTAGACAGTATCGTTCTTTCAAGACATTGGGCAGGCTGGAGCGCTTATGTTTCGCTTCCTTTTGAGGGTGAGGTTATGCAGGAAGAGGTTCTTGATGAAAACATCTTCGTAAGAGAAGATCTCAGCAATGTATACAACAAGCTTAATTCTGATGAAGAGGTTGTTGTAACTTATCTCGGCGGTTCTGTAACCTATGGTTTTGGAACAAACACACCCGAACAGACCTCGTGGAGAGCGCTTACATACAACTGGCTTACCGAGAAGTTCCCGGATGCAAATCTCACACAGAATAACGTTGCAATCGGCGGAACAGGCTCGCACCTTGGCGCTTTCAGAACACAGGTGGACGTAATTGATAAAAACACAGACCTTCTTTTCATTGAATACTGCGTAAACGACAGTTACTGCGGTACAGCTAAGGCAGGTCTTGCAACCTTCTACTATGAGCAGATAGTACGTCAGGTAAGAGAAAATCTTCCCGAGTGTCAGATAATCGGTATATTCACAAGAGATATCTACGGCGTTGCCAACAAGAACAAAAACTCTGTTGAAAAAATGCACGAAGCAGTTTGCGAAAAATACGGTATATCTACAATATTTGTAGGTCGTGAGCTTTGCAGAGTTCTTGGATATAGTGATGCTGACTGGTATTCATATGTAGCAGATATTGTACATCCTGCGGATGCAGGCTACAAGGTATACGCAGACCTTATTATCAAGTATCTTGAAAAGTACCTTGCAGATAAAGACGTTGTTTCCGAATATGCAAATGAAATCAAGGATTATACAATGCCTGCAGGCTATGCGGACACAAGAAACGCGACGGCAAAGCTTGAAACAGTACAGCTTAAGTCAACCGATGTGCTTTGCAGCTCAAAGGGAATCGGTGTAAATTCATCAACCAAGCACGATGCTTCAAACCTTAAGGGATATATATATCCGACTTCAGCTGATAACGAGGTAGTATTCAAGTTTACGGGAACGGCAGTAGATTTGTTTGCAAATGCTCAGTATATCGAATATTCTATTGACGGTGGCAAGACTGTTACACAGCAAATTACTGCGAGGGACGACGGCGTCTTCCCGCTTATAGACGGACTTAAGCCCACAGAGCATACTCTGAAGATTAAATTCTTAGGTAAAAACGGAACAGGTGACGTATCATCAAGTAATATGATCAAAGCATTCTTGGTAAGAGGTATTAAAGAATAACTTATCACTAAAAGGCACTCCGAAAGGAGTGCCTTTTGTCATAGCCTCAATTTTTTACTCATAAAGTTTAAATAAAGGATTGAGGGTGTGGCGAAATGAAAACAAATGCAAGAGAGATATTTGTAGGCGGTATAGTTTTAAGCGCAAGCGCACTTATTATGCGAAGTGTGTCGGTTGCATTCAACGTTTATGTTTCGGGCAAGATAGGTGCTGCGGGAATGGGACTCCTTACGCTCATTATGAGCGTGTATTCGCTGGCGGTCACCTTTGCCGTGTCGGGTATCTCCCTTGCATCAACCAGACTGACTGCTGAAGCGATTGGCTCGGGCAGAAAAGATGATGTGCGAGCGGCAATGAAACGCTGCCTTATATATTCGCTTATTTTCGGCAGTGCTACGTTTATAGTTCTGTTTTCTTTCTCAGACTTTATTGCTGTAAGCTGGCTTGACGACATGCGCTGTAGCCGCCCGATAAAGCTTTTTGCAATAAGTATGCCGTTTATCTCGATGTCGGCTGCGATGCAGGGGTATTTTACTGCTTTAAGACGAGTAAACAAAAGCGCATCGGCGCAGTTCTTTGAGCAGCTTATAAGGATTTTTACAACAACGTCTCTGCTTACACTGATAGCGCCAAAAGGTATAGAATACGCATGCATTGCTGTTATATCCGGCGGCACTGTTTCGGAAATAACGTCATTTATTTATACCTTTCTTTTGTATAAATTCGATTTATCAAAGAACTTCAGAAAGGCAAGAACTCTATCCGCGGGGCTGACGAAAAAGATGTGCCGTATAGCAATGCCCGTTGCATTTTCTGCGTATCTTCGTACAGGTCTTGTGACTCTTGAGCATATGCTCATACCTTACGGACTTAAAAAATACGGTGCTTCGGGTGAGCGCTCACTTGAAACCTACGGTGTTCTGCAGGGAATGGTGCTTCCGATAATACTGTTTCCGACAGCATTTCTTTCTTCGTTCAATCTTTTGCTTGTCCCCGAGCTTGCCGCGGCTTCGGCAAAGGGCGAGAAGCGGCATATAAACTACATCGGCGAGCGGTTTTTGCGCTTTACTATGATGTTTGCCGTTGGTGTTGCAGGCGTTATGATGTGCTTCTCACATGAGATCGGATACGTTATATACAAAAATCATGAAGCGTGTGACTTTATTAAAACGGTAGCGCCGCTTATACCTATAATGTATCTCGACAGCGCCGTTGATACCATGCTTAAAGGACTCGACGAGCAGCTTTTTAATATGAGAATAAACATTATTGACGCCGCGTCAAGCGCCGCGCTCGTTTACTTTCTGTGCCCTAAGATCGGTATCATGGGATATATAGTAACTATCTTTGCAAGCGAGATATTCAACCTCTCGTGCAGTATGGTAAGACTTATGAATGTCACGGGACTCAGGATAAGAACGGTATCGTTCGTTATAAAGCCTCTGGTATGCTCTTTTGCTGCGTGCACTCTTGTAAAGCTCATGCTCGAGGTCGTGCGTGGTATAGCATACTCTTATATCTCACTTTTCGTTCACCTATTTTTGGCTCTCGGTGTTTACGTTTTGCTTTTGATGGCAACGTATACGCTTGATTCTGACGATAGAGCATGGATAAAGTCGCTTTTAAAAAGGGTGAAAGAATAAGACTAAAAATACGGTTTCAGTCTTGTTCTCATAAGGATGTTTACAAATTTCGGCAGAGAGATTGTTTTCTCTGCCGATTTGTAGTATAATTAGGTGGGTGATGACAATGGATAAAGAAAAAGAATTGCCGAAACGCAAATCCACAAGGTTGAAGAACTATGATTATAGCTCTACCGGTGTATATTTCGTAACGATCTGTATCAAGGATAGAAAACAAATACTCTCGGAAATTATCAAGACGATACGTCCTCTTACCGACAAAACAGGAATTTTCGCGGTAGGGGAGGGGCTTGCTCCTCCCGAATATTCGGTGAGATTAAAACCGTGCGGAGAGGTTGCGAGAGAGCAATTACAACAAATTGAGAATAGATTTCCAAGCGTTAGCGTAAAGGATTATGTTATTATGCCCGATCATATTCACGTGATCCTGTATCTACGTAAAGATGCGGGAGGAGCAATCCCCTCCCCTACCTTGGACGATGTGATTTGTGCGTTCAAATCGTTAACATCACGTGTTTGCAAGCAACAATACGGGATAGAAAGAATGTTTCAACGCTCATCTGCCGAGCATATCGTTCGTGACAGAGAGGATTATGAAACACGTAGAAGATATATTTATGAGAATCCAAAGCGATGGTATTATAAGTATTTGAATACCAAAGAATAGGGGTATGGGCTTTGCCTGACGCGTTTGTAATACAAAGTCGTAACTGGCGAAAAACGAGGAAAAATATATGAAAACTTTATCAACAGAACGACTTATTTTGCGAGATTGGTGTGAGAATGATATTGGTTGCTCAGTTCATAATGAAGATACGATCCGATACTTGATAAATGTGAAGAATAATTACGCTATCGTTTTAAAAGAAAACAATGAGATTATAGGAACTATAGGGTTGAACGAAGATGCCGACGGTAAAGAAAATGTACGTAATGTGGGGGTTAGAATTGTTCCGCAACATCAAAACCGAGGTTATATAACAGAAGCATTAAGAGCCGTTGTTGGCTCTGTTTGTGATACAACTCATACATTATCTTGGTTTTGTAAGGCGGAAGATTTGAGAAGTCAACATATAGCAAAAAAATTGGAATTTGTATATGTAAAGACATTTGCTAAAGCTCAGTATGATTTACCGAGTGATTTTTATTACTATATATTGGATAAAAACTCCAAAAGTTTTTGACCACTGTTGGAGTTTTTACTTCCTTATGAGAACCAGCCTTTTGCCGTCTTTTTTATTTTGACTAAAAAAGCTGTTTACAAAAATTGAATTTGGATATATAATATCATATAAGAACGCATCGGAGGTTTAATCGTATGAAGAAAACAAAGCTCAGAGAATATGCAAAGCTTATAGCGAGAGTGGGAGGCGGAATTGTCCGTGGCGACGAGGTTATTATCCGCGCCGAGCTTGACCAGCCCGAGTTCGTCGTAATGCTTTGCGACGAGTGCTATAAGGCAGGCGCAAAAAAGGTTGAAATAGATTGGACTCATCAGCCGCTTACAAAGCTTCACGTTCGCCACAGAAGCGCTAAGGTGTTATCAACCGTTGAAAAGTGGGAGATCGAAAAGCTTGAGCACCGTGCGCAGAAACTTCCCGTTATGATATATCTTTTAAGCGAGGATCCCGACGGACTTCGCGGTATCAACAGAGAAAAGCAGGCTAAGGGCGAGCAGGCGAGATACAAGGTTATAAAGCCGTTCCGTGACCGTATGGATAATAAATATAAATGGTGTATCGCGGCAGTCCCCGGCAAAAAATGGGCGAAAAAGGTTTTTCCCGAGCTGACTGTCAGCCGTGCCGTTGAAAAGCTCTGGGAAGCTATACTTTACACTTCCCGTGCAGATAAAGATCCCGCAGAGGCATGGCGTGAACATAACGCCGATCTTGCAAAGAGATGCGAATATCTGAACTCGAAAAATCTCCGCACACTCGTTTATAAATCGTCAAACGGCACGGATTTAAGAGTAGGTCTTATTCCCGAGGCTAAGTTTATGGGCGGCGGAGAGTATACGCTGTCGGGCGAATTTTTCAATGCGAATATTCCAAGCGAGGAAGTGTTTGTAACACCGAAGCGCGGAGAAGCTGAGGGAATAGTCTATTCAACAAAGCCGCTTTCCTATAAGGGCGAGCTTATCGAGGATTTTTACGTTAAGTTCGAGGGCGGTAAAGCCGTTGAGGTTGATGCGAAAAAGAACAAAGAGCTTCTTGAAAAGCTTATTGGCATGGACGAGGGCGCGGCGTATCTCGGCGAGTGCGCGCTCGTGCCGTACGATTCGCCGATAAGAAACTCGGGCATACTTTTCTATAACACGCTCTTTGATGAAAATGCCGCATGCCACCTTGCTTTCGGTGAAGGCTTTACAAACTGTATCGCCGACTATGACAAGTATACGCTTGAAGAATTAAGAAAGCTTGGTGTAAACGATTCTATGATACACGAGGACTTCATGATAGGAAGCGAAGACCTTGATATTGTTGGTATTTGCGAAGACAACAGCGAAATACAGATATTCAAAAACGGAAACTGGGCGTTTTGATCAGTCCCGATTTGAAAGTGTGTAAAACAAAGCATACAAGGCTCTCCCTATAAGAACACGCATAGCGTGTTCTTATAGGGAGAGCCTGTCAGCGCAAGCTGACTGAGAGGGGAACCTGCAATAGAGATAAATGCAGAAACAGCCCTCTCCGTCGCACCTTTCGGTGTGCCACCTCTCACGAAAGGAGAGGCTTTGGGCGTCGTTTTTTAATGACTAAAAACTGAAATTATACTTTTTAATAAAATAGTCCCAATTCGACAAAGTGTTCCCGCTTGCAGTATATTGGGAATCATCATCGTAGGGCGGGGGCTTGCTCCCGCCGTTTCGTACAATTTAGGCTTTTTCAGGCAGCGGGACCAAGGCCCCGCCCTACAAAATAGAGTGCATATCTGTGTGGGAACACAAAAGGTAATTGGGAGATAAAATAATACCGGGCCACTATACGTGACCCGGCCATTTTTTATTTTAAACAAGCTTTTTTATATCTTCAAGCAAAGCGTTTACGTTTTCTTCTCGCGTTGCCCAGCTCGTGCAGATTCGCACCGCGCTGTATCCGTCTTTGGGTTTGCACCAGAAGCTGAAAGAATACTTTTCTGAAAGCTTCTTCAGCACTTCGTCCTTGAATATCGGGAACTGCTGATTCGTGGGTGAGTCGAAAAGAACGTCTATTCCCATGTCTTTCAGCGCATATTTTATCTTCAGTGCAAGCTTCATCGCGTGCTCGGATATTTCAAAATAAAGTCCATCTTCAAAAAGTGTTTCAAACTGCACACCGAGAAGCCTTCCCTTGGCAAGCATACCGCCGTGGCGCTTTATCATGTATCTGAAGTTTTCGGCGAGTTTTTCGTTTGAAAATACCACTGCTTCACCGAAAAGTGTGCCGACCTTTGTGCCGCCGATATAAAATACGTCAGATAGTTTTGCAAGGTCGGGCAGGAAAACGTCGTTGTTTTCAGCTTTCAGTCCGTATCCGCAACGTGCGCCGTCTACAAACAGAGAAAGTCCGCACCTATCGCAAACATCTCTTATCGCTTCAAGCTCGCTTTTTGTATAAAGTGTTCCGTTTTCGGTAGGCTGTGAGATGTATACAAGCGCCGGCTTTACCATATGCTCAAAAGAGGAGTCGTTTATGTGCGCGCTATATGCATTTTCTATCTGGCTTGCCGTAATCTTGCCGTCTTCGCTTGCAAGCGGCAGTACCTTATGCCCTGTGGCTTCAACTGCGCCTGTTTCGTGCACGTTGATGTGTCCGCTGACGGCAGAGAGCACTCCCTCATAGGGCTTGAGTATCGATGCGATCACGGTTGCATTCGTCTGTGTTCCGCCAACTAAAAACTGAACGTAAGCATCAGATGCCGCGCAAGCTTTTTTTATAAGCTCGCGGGCTTTTTCACAGTGGTCGTCCACACCGTACCCTGCAGTCTGCTCAAAATTAGTTTCAAAAAGCTTTTCAAGTATCTTCGGGTGCGCCCCCTCAAGATAATCCGATTCAAAACGTATCATATCCGTTTATCCTTTTATCTGTGTTGCAACGAGGCTTTCGCCGCAATAAATTTTTCTGAGCTTCGGCTTTTCGATCTTGCCCGTGGGATTACGCGGTATGTCGGCAAAGATGATCTTATGAGGTCTCTTGTACCTTGGAAGAGCCTTGCAGAACTCTGACATCTCTTCTTCGGTTGCACTCATGCCCGGCTTTATTTCTATAATTGCCGCCGCTATTTCACCGAGTCTTGAGTCTGGAAGACCTATAACCGCAACGTCCTTTATCTTGTCATTTGCTCTAAGGAAGTCTTCGATCTGTACGGGGTAAAGGTTTTCACCGCCGCTTATGATAACGTCCTTTTTACGGTCAACAAGATAAATGAAGCCGTCCTTGTCGCGCATAGCCATGTCGCCTGTATAGAGCCAACCGTTATCAAGAACTTCCTTGGTTGCCTTTTCATCCTTGTAGTAGCAGGTCATTACACCCGGGCCGTATACGGCAAGCTCACCAACGTCGCCGTCGGCAACTTCATTTTTGTTCTCGTCAACGATCTTTACCTGCCAGCCGTAGCCGGGAACACCGATAGCGCCGACCTTGTGCGTGTTCTCAATGCCAAGATGCACACAGCCGGGTCCGATAGATTCGCTAAGACCGTAGTTAGTGTCATAATCATGATGAGGGAATATAGTCTTCCAGCGCTTGATAAGGCTCGGGGGAACGGGCTGTGCACCGATATGCATGAGTCTCCACTGTGAAAGCTGGTACTCGGATACGTTAATCTCACCGCGGTCGATAGCGTCAAGAATATCCTGCGCCCACGGCACTAACAGCCATACGATAGAGCACTTTTCCTGCGATACTGTTTCAATTATCGAGTGCGGCTTAACGCCCTTTAAAAGTATTGCCTTACTGCCTGATACGAGACTGCCGAACCAGTGCATTTTTGCACCTGTATGATAGAGAGGGGGAATACACAAAAATACGTCGTCGTGCGTCTGACCATGATGCTTCTGCTCGGTTATTGCGGCATGCATAAGGCTTTCATGATTATGTAAAATAGCCTTGGGGAAACCTGTTGTACCTGATGAGAAGTATATAGCTGCATCGTCTTTGTCTGAAATCTCAACGTTAGGCTTTGCGCTTGAGAAGTTAGCCGAAAGGTGGAGATAATTTTCAGCAAAGGACGGGCAGGAGTCGCCGACGAAGAAGAGAAGCTTTACGTTCTCGATTCTGTCACATATCTCCTCAACACGGCCGATGAATTCGTTGCCGAAAATAAGAGCGTCTGCATCTGCAAGTTCTACGCAGTACTTGATCTCATCAGAAGTGTATCTGTAATTAAGCGGTACTGCAAGCGCGCCTGATTTGAGTATACCGAAGTATATGGGAAGCCATTCAAGGCTGTTCATTAAAAGTATAGCCACCTTGTCGCCCTTTTTGATACCGCGGCTCATGAGAAGGTTGGCGCATCTGTTAGCCTTTTCTTCAAAAACGCTCCAGGTTATCTCTCTGCGGTAGGATTCTGCGTGGCCTGATTCGATAAGCTCGTATTCCTTCCAGGTAACGCGCCTTTTTTCCTTGATCTCGGGATTGATTTCAATAAGCGCAGTTTCATTTGGGTAGTTGTGCGCATTCTGTTCAAGATAATTTGTAATAGGCATTTTTTATCGTCCTTACTTAATAAATAATACTTAATAATTATACAACAGTATATAAATGATGTCAACACCAAAAAGCAAAAGGTGACAAAAACTTACAAAATATCAAGTTTTTTGCCATCAAGCACCGCGCTTATAAGACGGTCACCCTCATAGCATAGCTTTAGCGAGAAAAACTTATTTTGTGAGCCAAGAATATCTAAAAACACGCGGTCGCCTTCCCACATAGGAAGATTATCAAGCTTGTTTTTGTCTATCCACTCGAGTCTGCCCTCGCTGCACGTGCTGATCTTCCCATCAAATTTGTCGGCGGTGAAAAGATGCATATACTCGGTGCCGTATTTGTCGCTTACAAACGTGACAATACCACGGTAATCGTATGACAAAAGAGTCAGACCGGTTTCTTCAAGTACCTCCCGGCAAACGCAGTCTTCGGGACTTTCGCCATCTTCAAATTTTCCGCCGATACCTATCCACTTGCCGGCATTTTCATCGTTCTTTTTTGCATTTCTGTAAAGCATAAGATATTTGCCGTCACTTTCAATATAGCAAAGCGATGAGATTTTCATATGTAAGATCAAGCCTTTCTGAGATTTATACGTGTTTTATACTCATATTTTAGCATAATCGGGCTAAATTATCAATATCGGGCCAAAAAAGCACTTGATATTTTTGCATTTTTCATGTTACAATATAAGTGTTGAATGAGATCTGATTTCAATAATAAAATAATAAAAGGAGATGATACTTTGTCAAATATAGTATGGCTCATAATCGCCGTAGTGTTTGCACTTCTTGAGGGCGCAACAGTGGGTCTTGTATGCATATGGTTTTCGGGCGGAGCGCTTGCGGCATGGATATGTGCATCTCTTGGACTTGGCATATGGTGGCAGGTTGGTATATTTATAGCCGTAACGGCTCTGCTTCTCGTATTTACAAGGCCTGTGGTTAAAAAGCTTCTTTCGAAAAGTGACAGTAAAACCAACCTTGACCGTATTATTGGCAAAAGCGTTGTTATCAGCGAAAAGGTTGACAATCTTGCACAGACGGGAAGATGCATGATCAACGGTGTTTCCTGGAGTGTTCGCTCAGATGACGGCGAGGTCCTTGAAAAAGGAGAAACTGTAACTGTAAAGGATATTGAAGGAGTTCATCTTGTAGTTAAAAAATAATACATACAGTGCTGACAAGGCAGAAAGGAAAATTTATGGAAATAATTGCATTATTCGTACTGATTCTTATCGTTGTTGCGGCTAACATCAAGGTTGTTCCGCAGGCACATGCTTTTATCGTTGAACGTTTCGGCGCATATAACGCGACCTGGAACGTTGGTATCCATGTAAAGATACCCTTTATAGACAAAATCGCAAGCAAGGTAAATTTAAAGGAACACGTTGTTGACTTTGCTCCCCAGCCCGTTATCACAAAGGATAACGTAACTATGCATATCGATACGGTAGTTTACTATCAGATAACCGACCCCAAGCTCTTCTGCTACGGTGTTGAAAGACCTATGATGGCGATCGAAAATCTTACGGCGACAACCCTGCGTAATATCATCGGTGACCTCGAGCTTGATGAAACGCTCACTTCTCGTGACACCGTAAACACCAAAATGAGAGCGATCCTTGATGAAGCAACAGACCCGTGGGGCATCAAGATAAACCGTGTTGAGCTCAAAAACATTATTCCTCCGTCAGAGATACAGGACGCGATGGAAAAGCAGATGAAGGCAGAGCGTGAAAGACGTGAAGCTATCCTCAAGGCAGAGGGCGAAAAGAAGTCTGCGATCCTTATCGCCGAGGGTGAAAAGGAAGCGGCAATTCTCAGAGCAGATGCTAAAAAGGAAGCGGCTATAAGAGAGGCCGAGGGTCAGGCACAGGGTATTCTCGCAGTACAGACGGCAATTGCCGAGGGTATCAAGCGTATCAATGATTCAGCACCCGGAGAGGGATACCTCACGATAAAGGCGCTTGAAAGCTTTGAAAAGGCGGCTGACGGCAAGGCAACAAAGATAATCATACCCTCCGAAATTCAGGGTATTGCAGGTCTTGTTTCGAGCCTCAAGGAAGTTTGTGAAGACAAAACTACAAAATAAGTTCAAACTTATGGCGCAGGATAAAAACCTGCGCCTGTTTTGTTCATAAATTATATCATTTTCGTTCACAATTTTGCTCTATGAATTGTTTATTATATTTGGTAAAATCTATATGTTAGAGTGCCATATTTTGTGGTGACGTTTTAAATACCTTAGCAAAGAGCAAAGGACGCTCCTTGCAAAGTAAGGATGGAATTTATGAAAAGAGATCTTGTAAAAAGCATTTACGCCGACGCCTCCGCGTTTGCCGGTAAAGAGGTAGTACTCGGCGGTTGGGCAAGAAGCGTGCGCGACAGCAAGGCGTTCGGCTTTATCGACCTTTACGACGGAAGCTGCTTCAAGTGTGTGCAGGTAGTTTTTGAAAGAGAAAAAATTGATAATTATGACGAGATAGCAAAGCTCAATGTCGGCTCTGCGGTTGTTGTAACTGGTATCGTTGAGCTTACACCCGAAATGAAGCAGCCCTTTGAAATAAAGGCAACAAAGGTTGAAGTTGAGGGACACTCAACTCCTGACTATCCGCTTCAGAAGAAGCGCCATACCGTTGAATATCTCCGTGAGCAGGCGTATCTCAGACCGAGAACGAATCTGTTTTCGGCAGTATTCAGAGTGCGCAGTGAGGTAGCTTACGCTATTCACAGCTTCTTTAATGAACGTGGATTTGTTTACGTTCACACTCCGCTTATCACGGGTTCAGACTGTGAGGGCGCGGGCGAAATGTTCAGAGTAACAACGCTTGACCTTGAAAATCTTCCGAGAACAGAAGACGGTAAGATTGATTTTTCCAAGGACTTCTTCGGCAAGAGTGCAAATCTTACCGTGTCTGGTCAGCTTGAGGGCGAAACCTACGCTATGGCGTTTGGCAATATCTACACGTTCGGTCCGACCTTCAGAGCCGAAAACTCAAATACCGCAAGACACGCGGCAGAGTTTTGGATGATAGAGCCTGAAATTGCATTTGCTGATTTAAATGATAACATGCAGCTTGCGTGGGATATGATAAAGTATATTATAAATCATGTGCTTGACAAGTGCGCGCAGGAGCTTGAATTTTTTAACAGCTTCGTTGATAAAACGCTTCTTGAAAGACTCAACGCGCTTGCACAGAGCGATTATGAAAAGGTAACGTATACTGATGCTATCGAGCTTCTCAAAAAGAGCGGCGCTGACTTCAAGTATCCCGTTGAATGGGGATGCGACTTGCAGACAGAGCACGAAAGATACCTCACAGAGCAGATATTCAAAAAGCCTGTGTTTGTAATAGACTATCCGAAGGAAATCAAGTCTTTCTATATGAGACTTAATGACGACAACAAGACGGTTGCGGCAATGGACCTGCTTGTTCCGGGAGTTGGAGAGATAATCGGCGGAAGCCAGAGAGAAGAGCGCCTTGAAATACTTCAGGCGAGAATGGCAGAGCTTGGTCTAAGCGAAGAGGACTATTGGTGGTATCTCAATCTCCGTAAATACGGCGGAACAAAGCATGCAGGCTACGGTCTCGGATTTGAGCGCATCATTATGTACATCACGGGAGTATCCAACATCCGCGACGTAATTCCTTACCCCAGAACAGTAGGGAATGCTGAATATTAATAATAAAAAAGAAACACCCTCGGGTGTTTCTTTTTTATTATATAGAACAAGCAATTGCGACTATTCTTTTTGCAGACTCGGCAAGAGATGAGAGCAGGGAATGTTCATTTATTGAATGAGAACCACTGCCGTCAGTACCAAATGAGTCCATACACGGAATACCCGCGGCAGTTACCTCAGCCGCGTCTGAGCCGCCTCTTAATGCTTTTCCCTCAAGCGTCTGGATACCGTTTTCGGCAAAAATCTCGTTAACACGCTTTAAAAGCTGTAAGTTTCTTTCATTTTTCTCCATCGAAAGACGGGTGCTTATCATTGTAACTGTGCAGCTTGTTCCCATAACATCTTCACGGTCAGCGAGCTCTTGCACGTAGTTTATTATCCACTGTCTTTGTTCTTGTGTAGCAAATCTGAAATTAACAGAGAAGGAACAATCGCACGGAATAGTATTAATGGCGCTTCCGCCTTTGATTATACCGCAACTGCACGTTATTCCGTCGTCGTCCTTTAATTTTTCAAGTTCGATTATCTTGTGTGCCGCCGCTGCAATGGCACTTGCGCCTTCGTTTGCACATCTTGATGCGTGTCCTGCCTTGCCTGCGACGTCAAATCTGAAAGACAAGATACCCTTGCGAACAAGCACCGCTCTACCAGGCTTATATCCCTCAAGGTTGAGGAACGCAACTGCATTTTTTGCTTTTTCGCATATGTAATTGATGGTGGCTTTGTTACTTTGCATACTGCCGCATTCCTCGTCGGTCTGGAGCAAAAGCATAACCGGACGCTTTGTGAAGCCGTATTCTTTGAGTGCATGCATTGCAAAAAATCCTGCAACAACTCCGCCCTTGCAATCGTTAACCCCCGGGCCGTATATCTTTTCAGAGTCAAGGTGCACGGCAGGTGTACCAAACATTCCGACGGGATGAACTGTATCAATGTGACCTGAAATGCAAAGAGGTGCAAGACTTGAATCAGGATTCATTGTTATACAAACAACGTCACCTGATACCTCTTGCCTGAAAACTTCAACTTTAAAGCCAAGCTTTTCTGCCTTAGCTATAAAATATGCGCCTACTGCGTCAACTCCTTCTTTGAAGTTTGTAGGGCTTTCAATGTTTCCAACATCTTCCCAAACTTTAATATATGTATCGTTGAGCTTGTCAACAGTTTCAAATACTTCGTTGCAAACCATAATAAATCTCCTTATCTGAAGCTCTCAATAACGTAATTTACAAGTTCTTTGTCGGCAAGCTTCCATAAACGGAAAAATGCAAGTATTCTGCCTGCCATAGTGTGCCTTCCGGCAACCTTTTTCATTTTATCAAGATCGTATTTGAAAAACCAGTCCCATTTTGTATAGGAGCCGAATTTTTCTTTCTTCAGAAAGACACGCTTCTTTCTTTCGTTTAAGCACAAACCCTTTGCAGCAAGCGGCCACAAAAGCGCATACTGAAACGGTGACAAATTTCTGAAAATTGCAGGATTTTTGCCTTCTTCAACCGTATGATTTTCCCGATTGATATGAATCGGAAGATTTTCCCACGACATAGTGGTTTCAGTAAACTCAAGCTTTATGAGCATACCTGTATCAGTAAACTTCTGTATCCTCTGAAAATCGGTATCGAAAATGAAATTGCCGAGAGAGTAGAAAATTATCTTGTCACATACCTTTTCATAGCCCTGCACAACGTGCGGATGATGCGAAATAACAGCATCGGCGCCGTATTTTATGTAGTTTCTGTATCTTTTTCTTACAAAAGGCATAGGCACGTGGGAAAACTCAGCGCCTGCATGGCATAAAACGATGCACCAGCGGTATTTGGATTTCAGCTCTTCTATCTCTGCCTTGATTCTGTCATCATAATTCCACATAAGGCATCCGGGAGTTTTCTCGTCAGACACAGCGTGAGTTGAGTTTGTAACTGAGATTATTGCTATGCCGCCGTCTTTATCTATTATCACAGGCTTTGCCGCCTCGTTTATGTTTTCACCAACACCGATGGTTTGAACATTGTTTTCACGTGCGATATCAAGAGTGCTTCGCATGCCATCATCGCCGCAGTCCATTATGTGATTGTTGGCAAGATTCCATATGTTGCCGTTCATTTTTTTGATCGGGTGAATACAGTCTGCAGGATTTGCGTGTATTATCGACTTATCGCTTCTGCCCTCTGCCGTGCTGATTGCGCCTTCTACGTTAACGACGGTATAGTCGGCATCAGATAGAAAGTTTTCAACTTTTTTATCAAGCAGATCTTCTTTGAAACAGGAGTCTGAAAAGTATCTTGTGAAAGCAACGTCTCCTGTAAAAGCTATTTTTGTCATTAAACATTAACTCCTTGTTGTGAAAAGTGTACCATATTAACTGTATTATAAAATGAAAATACACGTTTGTAAATAACATTTCAGGATGATAAAGCAAAAAAAGCACCATCCGCAAGGATGATGCCATTTTTGTACATAAATTAGTTTTTAAGACTATGTATCGGCGCGGGAATTCTACCGCCGCGTGCGATGAACTTTGCAGGAGAGTAGTTGTTTACCTTAATTACGGGCGCGTGACCTAAAAGTCCGCCGTAATCAACAACGTCGCCGACACTCATGCCGTATGCGGGGATAACTCTTACAGCTGTTGTCTTTGTATTGGCAACACCGATCGAAATTTCATCGGCGATGATACCGCTTATAACGTCTTCGCTTGTATCGCCGGGGATAACTATCATATCAAGACCGACAGAGCAAACGGCTGTCATAGCCTCGAGTTTTTCTATCGAAAGCGCACCGCACGTAACTGCATCTATCATGCCCTGGTCCTCGGATACGGGAATAAACGCGCCCGAAAGTCCACCAACGCTTGATGATGCCATAACGCCGCCCTTCTTTACTGCATCGTTGAGTAGCGCGAGCGCCGCAGTCGTACCGCATGCGCCGCAGGATTCAAGTCCCATTTCCTCGAGGATATGAGCAACAGAGTCGCCGATAGCAGGAGTAGGAGCAAGAGAGAGGTCAACTATACCGAACGGTACGCCGAGTCTTTTTGATGCTTCGAGAGCAACGAGCTGACCAACGCGCGTTATCTTGAATGCGGTCTTTTTTATTGTTTCTGCAAGAGTCTGAAAATCGCAGTCGCCTGCGCGCTTGATTGCGCTTGATACAACGCCGGGACCCGATACGCCGACACTCAGTACGACGTCACCCTCGCCAACACCGTGGAACGCGCCTGCCATAAAGGGATTGTCCTCGGGTGCATTTGCGAATACTACAAACTTTGCGCATCCGATAGAGCCGTTATCACGCGTGAGATAGGCAGCACGCTTGACTATCTTGCCCATTCTTGCAATGGCATCCATATTTATGCCGGCTTTTGTTGTTGCTACGTTTACAGACGAGCAAACGAGCTTCGTTTCTGCAAGCGCTTCGGGTATGACCGAAAGAATCGTATCGTCAGATTTTGTCATGCCCTTGTGTACGAGCGCGCCGAAGCCGCCGATGAAGTTTATGCCGAGAGTATCTGCCGCGCGGTCAAGAGTTTTTGCAACGTTTATAAAGCCGTCGGGCGAAAGATGTCCGCCGATAAGCGAAATGGGTGTGACGGCAACTCTTTTATTGATTATCGGAATACCGTATTCTTTTTCAATGTTTTCACCTGTCTTTACAAGGTCGCGGGCACAGGTGGTTATTTTGTTATAAATATTCTCGCAAAGGCGCTTTTCGTCAGAATCAGCGCAATCGAGAAGGGAAATGCCCATCGTTGTCGTTCTGATATCGAGGTTTTCCTCGTGTATCATACTTATGGTTTCAAGAATATCCTTTGTATTTAACATATACGTATCTCCGCCTTTACAGATCAGATGCGGTGCATCGAGTTGAAAATATCTTCGTGCATCGTCTGGATAACGAGCCCTTTAGTGTTGCCGTGCTCTTTCATTTTATCAACAAATTCTGTAAAGGGCATGTTAAGTGCTGTGATATCAACAAGCATGATCATGGCGAAATAATCGCGCATAACGCTTTGTGATATATCAACTATGTTTGCTCCATATTCTGAACAAAGAGCTGAAACATCGGCAATAATACCAAGTGTGTCCTTACCTGTTACAGTTATAACTGCTTTCATTTTCTTATCCTTCCTTTTTGCCAAAATACACAGTTATTATACTATATATGAGCTGATATTTCAAGGCTATTGTGAAAATAATAACGGCTTTTTGAGAAAAAGTATTAAAAAACTTGTAATAATGATTATTGTATGATACAATGTATAATGTATGAAATGAAAAACGGTGGTTGGTATGAACGAGTATTCAAACTATTTTGAGTATTGTGTAGAAGTAAAAAACGAAGGTGCACTCAGACTTAAAAGATTTCTGCTTGTTTTGGCGTATATTCTTTTTCCTGTTGTGCTTTTTTCAGTCCTCTGCCTTCTTAGGCTTTACGTTCTCGGATGCTTCACGGTGATATTGACTGCTATACTATGCTTTTTTACCTGGCGATACGTTCAGATAGAATACGAGTATATCGTAGTGAAAGGCGAGATGAGCTTTTCTAAAATATTCGGCAGGCGTTCAAGACGCGAATTCTTGAAGGTGAGAATACAGGATATGTCGATGCTTGCCCCATATAAAGATTCATATAAAGCGCGTGCAGATTTGATCGGAAAGAAATACTTCGCAGTTTCGTCGATGAAATCTCCCGACATCTATGCGGCTATATTCAAAGAGGGAAAAAAGAATGAGCAGGCGGTGGTGCTTTTTGAAGCAACCTCAAAGTTTGTGCACCTCGCGAAATTTTATAATTCTGCGATAGTGGTTGACAACCCAGAGCTAAGATACTGATCTGTCATAATGAGAGAATACTCCAAATAAAATTATATAAGTGTAATTTTATCTGGAGGAAGGTATGAAAAAATCTGTATTTTGCTTTTTTATAATAAACTTTCTTATAGCCATAATGCTTGTTTCCTGCCGTGCACCCCTGCAGGCTGATAAGATGCTTCTTTATCAAAACGAAAGCGAGCATGACATTGTCCTCACGCTTGGCGAATATAAATACCCTATGCATTTAAGCTTTAGTGCAGGCCGTGAGAATGCGCCGAGAGACGGCAGAGCCACTATGGCGGGCGGAGTTTTAGAGGGTGTTGAATTTGAAATGCAGTCGGGTGCACTTAAAATGCAGGTTGGCGAGCTTGAATACATGCTTGATAAAAGCGACTGCGATTTGCTTTATGCTCTTTTTTCATCTTTTGCGATAAAAGAGGATGAGTTCATAGGGGTTACCTCAGAAGAGGGAAGCGGTATTCTTGAAGCAAGATTTGACGGCTTGTATGAGTATACGTTGTTTTTGAACGAAAGCGACTATACTCCTGTAAAAATAATGGCAGAAACAGACGCAGGCTTATGTACTGTGGAGTTTGAAAATAAAGAATCAAGTCAGAAGGCTGAGTAAAATGGAAAATATAATTGACGTGTTAAATGGGGAGCTTGCCGGCAGAAGCCATAAGGTTTGGACAGAGATAAACCTTGCGGCTCTTGCGCGCAATTACAAAAGAATAGAAAAGCATGTCTGTGCAAAAAACGCAGGCTGTGCCGTTATTCCCGTTATCAAGGCTGATGCATACGGGCACGGAGCGGCAAAAGCAATAGAAACTCTTACGCTTTGCGGTGCAAAGCTTTTTGCAGTATCTGCAGTTTCTGAAGCGTTAGAGCTAGCCAAAGCATGCCCTGAAGCCGATATATTGATACTCGGATATACCGACGCGCGTGATGTTGATCTTCTTCTTAAGTATGATCTGATACAGACGGTATATTCTCCCGATTATGCAAGAGCATTAAACGAGGCTTGTAGCAGACTTGGCGGCGATATTCGTGTACATATCAAGCTTGACTCGGGTATGAACAGACTCGGATTTGATACAAGGGATGCGGGAAAAACTGTGTCTGAGATAACACTCGTATCAAAGTATGAACACTTAAAATGCGAGGGTATATTTACTCACTTTGCGTGTGCTGACGAAAAAGAAAGCGACATGACGTCACGCCAGATTTCTCTGTTTGAAAAAGTTGTTGGCATGCTTGAAGAAAGAGGCGTTTACTTCAATATAAAGCACGTATGCAACAGCGCCGGTATTCTCAGGGACGATGTACCCGTATACGATGCGGTCAGAGCAGGTATAATTCTATATGGACTCACACCTTCGGGCGATTTTGAGGATCCCCGTCTTGAAACGGTAATGACTTTAAAAGCGAGAGTGGCGCACGTTCATGAAGTACAGCCCGGAGAGAGCATCAGCTATGGGGCAAAATTTGTTACTGATAAGAAGATGAAGATAGCAACGCTTCCCATAGGATATGCCGACGGCTTTATAAGAGCATATTCGGGAGCAAATGTGATGATAGGCAAAAAAAGCTGTCGGGTCATCGGCCGAGTATGTATGGATCAGTGCATGGTCGACGTAACAGGTATCGACGTAAAACCCGGCGACGAGGCTGTAATTTTTGAAAGCCGCGAGCAGATCGAAGCGCTTGCAGAGCTTGCCGATACCATTACTTACGAGGTGTTATGCCTCATAGGCAAGCGTGTGCCGCGTGTATATGTAAATAAATGATACAGGGCAGGAGATAACTCCTGCCTTTAGTTATAAAATGTGCTTGATTTTTATGCTTATATATGGTATACTCTAACATGAATATAAAAAGTGAAAACGAAAGGGAAAATAATGAAAGTTCTTGTTGTAAACGCAGGAAGCTCGTCGCTTAAATATCAGCTTTTCGATACTAAGAGCGGTGACGTTCTTGCAAAGGGGATATGCGAAAGAATAGGTATCGGCGGCGCTATCACACATAAGGTTCCGGGGCGTGAGCCGTACAGCGCGGAAATTGAAATGAAAAACCATACCGTTGCTACACGCATACTTGTTGAAACACTCTGCTCACCGACTCTCGGCGTTATAGAGAGCATGGACGAGATAGAGGCGGTAGGTCACAGAATAGTACACGGCGGCGCATACTTAAAGGAAAGCGTGCTTGTTGACGACTCTGTGCTTGAAAAGCTCGAGGGTTGCCTTGATATAGCTCCTCTGCATACGGCGGCGCATCTTATGGGTATCCACGGCTGTATGGAAGCGATGCCGGGCAAGCCTCAGGTGCTTGTTATAGACACGGCATTCCATTCAACTATGCCGCCTGAAGCGTACACGTATCCGCTTCCCAAGGATATGTGCGAAAAGTATCACATCCGCCGTTACGGTTTCCACGGAACTTCACACAGATACGTGTCACACGAGATGATAAAGCTTCTTGATAAGCCTGTGGAAGACACGAAGATAATCACCTGTCACCTCGGAAACGGCTCATCAATATCGGCTGTAAAGGGCGGCAAGGTCATAGATACAAGTATGGGCTTTACTCCGCTTGACGGCTTTATAATGGGCTCGCGCTGCGGCTCAATCGACCCTGCAATAGTTCCGTTTATAATGGCAAAAGAGGGCATGACTCCCGATGAGATGAATAACTTTATGAACAAAAACTGCGGATTTTTGGGAGTTTCCGACGGACTTTCGAGTGACTGCCGAAATCTCGGCGAGGCTATTGAGGCAGGAAATAATGATGCAAAGCTTGCAATAGACATTCTTACCTATCAGATAAAAAAGTATATCGGCGCGTACTCTGCGGCGATGAACGGACTTGACGCGCTGGTGTTTACTGCCGGAATCGGTGAAAACCGTACGGAAATCAGACGTGATGCATGCCGGAACATGGACTTTTTCGGAATATTACTTGACGAAGAAAAGAATGCGCATACAAAGCTTCAGGGTGATAACGTATGTATTTCAAAGCCCGAGTCCAAGGTCAAGGTATATGTGATACCGACCAACGAGGAGCTTATGATCGCTCAGGATACAGAAAGAATAGTATCGGCACTTTAATAAACAAGCCTTCTCCGCAGGGGAAGGCTTGTTTTGTGCCTAAAAAAACTCCGTCCGTCACGGCTGCTGCTGCGAACCCCCAAAACTCGCATTGCTCGTTTCGGGGAACCCCGAGCGCGTGCCACCTCCCTCGGAGAGGGAGGCAAAAAAGGAGAAGGCTTTTATTTTTCCTCTGATGCTTGAAATATTAACAAATAACACGGTATAATATATTTAAGCTATAAATATACAAAGGTTTTGGAAAATGAAAAAAATCGGAAGAATTAATATAATAATGCTCGCACTTTCGGCGTTTGTGCTTGTGTGCTATCTGCCGTATTTCTGCCTTGTTGTTTTTAACGGTGAGGCATTTACGTCTTGTCTTATACCGTTTACGGTGGTTGTGGCTGCAAGCGTGCCGGCTTTTCTTTTTGTAAAATACAGAGAAAAGCTAAACGGCTTTTTCAAAGTGATACGTATAGTCTATATTTCGGGTATGTGCTTTTATTTTGTCACCTTTATCTTGTTTGCCGCGTACATCGGCGTGTGTGCAAGCACGGGCGCAGAACAGGCATCCATACAGTTTTCGCAAACTGACACAAGCGGAGAGGGTGATATCGTGCTTGTGTTTGGTTGCCGCACTTACGGCTATACGCCGAGCAGGCAGCTTAAAAGCAGACTTGACACCGCCTGCGAGCTTCTTGAGGCTCTGCCTGAATCTGTTTGCGTAGTATCGGGCGGAGAGGGAATAAACGAGGGAGTCGCCGAGGCGTATTCTATGCAAAAGTATCTTATCGACAGAGGAATTGACATCTCACGTATATACGCAGAACCCGATTCCCGCAATACCTATGAAAACATCGAATTTTCTATGGCGCTTGTTGAAAAAGAGGGCCTGGAGTATGAGAGAGTGATCGGAGTATCTTCAGACTTCCATTTGCCGCGTGTAAAGTACCTCTTTGATTATTACGACGTCAACGCCGCGGCAGTTGCCGCACCGTCGCTTGATGTCTGGCAGTTCTTTATGAGCCTTGTGCGCGAGTATATGGCATACGTCAAGCTGTTTCTTGTCACAAGCTTTTAAGACATCTAATATACTGTAAGAAAACATATCGGGGGGATATTTATAAAAAAGCCGCTGATAATTCTTACACCGTCGCATGATGAGGGCGAAGAGAAAACCTACTTGCGCTTTGCATACGTTGATGCGATAATATCTGCAGGCGGTCTTCCGCTTGCATGCGGTCTTTGCGAAAATGACGCGTACATATATGACACGCTCAGAGCCGCCGAGGGACTTTTTATGACGGGCGGAGACGACGTTGCAACAGAGCTATATGGGGAGAAACGCACTGAAAAGTGCGGGCCTGTTTCGCTTCTGCGTGACCGCTTTGAGATCAGAGCACTTCACATTGCTATAAAGCTTGGCCTGCCCGTACTCGGAGTATGCCGAGGTGCACAGGCCATGAACGTTGCGCTTGGCGGAACGCTACACGAGGACATGAGCGGCCACAGGCAAAAGCTTCCACGACATCTGCCAAGCCATAGTGTAACGGTATCGGGCGCGCTTGCGGGCATTTATCCGCACACGGCAAAGGTCAACAGCTTTCATCATCAGGCAATAAAGGATGTTGCATCAAAGCTTGAGGTGTGCGCTGTAAGTGACGACGGACACATTGAGGGAGTGTATATGCCGCAGCACCCGTTTTTTGTGGGCGTGCAATGGCATCCCGAGCATATGATAAGAAGCGATGCAAGCGCAAAAAGATTATTTCGCAAATTTATAAATGAATGTTCAAAGTATAAAGGAGAAAAACGAAATGATAAAGGAACTTGTACTTAAAAACAGAAGCTTCAGAAGCTATGACAGAAGTGTCGGGATTGAAAAAGAAACACTTGTTGAGCTTATCGACATAGCAAGAGTAACACCGTCGGCAATGAATCTTCAGCCGCTTTTGTACCTGCCGCTGACACAGTCTTATGCAGACAGAATACTTCCGTATACAAACTGGGCAAAGGCGCTTAAAGATATAACCCTGCCGCCAGAGGGTATGGGTCCCTCTGCATTTATACTTTTGTGTATAGACAAAGAGCGCACACCGAACCCTGCGCCCGTGATGCGCGACGTTGGAATAGTGGCACAGACGATGCTTTTATCTGCAACTGAAAGAGGTCTCGGCGGATGTATGCTCGGGAGCTTTGACGGCGAAAAGATAAAAAGCGAGCTTGCGCTTGCTGATAATATCCAAGTTCTTTTGTGTATCGCACTCGGAAAGCCTGCTGAAAAGGTCGTGCTTGAGGAAATGGATAAAGACGGCAACGTTAATTATTACAGAGATGAGAACAATACTCACCACGTGCCCAAGAGACGGCTTGAAGATATTATAATTGAAGTAAAATAAAAAAGTGCAGTTCGTTTGATGAAATAGTCAATAGTTAGTAGACACAAAAAAGAATAAATTTAAGCTGCCTGTTCAAGCCTGAATTGAACAGGCGGTTTTCTGTTTAATTTACGAATCGGTTTGATGTAATTAAAGTAATAAACAGCATCGGAAATAACTT
>JAZNJH010000053.1:0-12561 GCA_045577925.1 Eubacteriales bacterium | reverse complement strand
AAAACCAGGTCATCATCACCAATATTTTTAAGGCTGTGGCTGTGACCGCTTGCTGTAAAGGTAACGTCACCAGGAACTAAACGGCGTGTGCAACCGTCGTCATTATACTGACCTTTACCGGAAATTATGTAATAGCACTCGCTTTCACCAACATGCTGATGGTAACCAATAGTTGAGCCTGGTTCCAGTGTAGCAACAGCAAACATATTCATGTTGGTAGGGCAAAGAGGAGATTTCAAAAGATGATCTAATTCAAGATTTCCTTCTCCGCCAAAGGGATTATCAAGATTTTCAGGATTTCTTTCGTTTCTTCCAATAATCATATAAAACACCTCGTTTTAAAAGTGAATTTAATGCGGATGACAGGAATCGAACCTGCACATCGGAGATACTAGATCCTAAGTCTAGCGCGTCTGCCAATTCCGCCACTGGCGCAGATATTAAATTTTGGTTGTTAGCATTTACACGAGCCGTACTTCGTTAGCAAACCTTCAGGGACTTGAACCCCCACGTCGTTGACACTAGATCCTAAGTCTAGCGTGTCTGCCAATTCCGCCACGCCCGCAAGTATTTAATATTTTATCACAATTAAATATGATTGTCAATAAGTTTTGTAATTTAATATTATACATTTAAAAAAGGAAAGACTCAGCGTCTTTCCTTTTTATCCTTCTGTTGTGTACTCATCAAATCCACTTGATGTTAATTTTTCTCCCTTTAGTGTTACCCACATTGCTTCTGCTTCGGGGATTGATTCTATCATTTCAAGGCCCTCTTCAGTGGTCATACAGAAAAGCGCCGTTGAAAGCACGTCGCCAAGCGCTGAGCTTTTACAAACCACAGAAACTGAGAGGTAGTCATCGTTCGGGTAAAGTGTTTCAAGGTCAATAATATGGTGGTAGCGTTTACCGTCTACTGTATAATATCTCTGATATGATCCGCTGGTTACAAGAGATTCTCCCGCTAGCTCGAGATATGCAAAATATGGCTCATCTTCATTGCTTTCAGGGTTCTCAATTCCTACAAGCCAATCTTTACCGTCGCCGCGTTTGCCGACAGTCCTGACATTGCCGCCAACGTTTATTACGTATCCGTCTATCCCATCTTCTTCAAGCTTCTTTGCAACCATTTCAACAGCATATCCTTTAGCAACCGCTCCAACGTCAAGCTTCATTTGGGGATCAAGCAGTGTTACGGTACAATTCTCTTCATCAATGAGCACATCTTCTATATTGATATGCTTCGAGGCTTCTTCAAGCTTGTCAATAGGAGGAAGAGTTTTTCCTTCTTCTCTGTATTCATGCCATATTGACAAAACGCTTCCCGAGGCTACGTTTACCTTGCCGTTTGTTTTATAATACATATCCTTGGCATATAAAAGCATATCTATAATACTTCTGTTTACTTCAACCGTACGGTGCATTCCGTCTGAAAGCTCATTTATTGTGCAAAGATTATTAAGTCCCTGATATCGCGTATATATATTAAAATTGCGGTGATACATTTCAAGTTCAGACATAATTTGTGAGCTTACAGAATCAAACTCTTCCTTGCTTTTTTGATAGCCTGTTACCGTTGTTACCGTATCAAAATAATCAAAGGAATACGCAGAATACTTATTAAGTTTTTGGTTGCATGAAACGAGGAATATATTTTGCAGAAATATAACTATAAGCAATAACAAAGAAATGCTTTTTTTCATTTCAGTTTCTCCCGAGGATTTTAAAAATGGGAGGTTCCCCTCCCATTTTTATATCAGTTTTTTATCAGCCTATCTTTGCTGCAGCCTTTACAAGTCCGTTTACAAGAATTGTACAACCTGCGGTCTGAAGCTCATCGCTGCCGTAATTAGTGTCTGCAAGAAGTGTTTCAACGTCACCTGCTGTTTTGCCTACACATGCTGCATCAAATATAGCAGACTGTTCAAACCATTCCTTAACCTCACCGTCGCCGTTGAGGTCAGCTCCATACAGGCTCATGCCGTATGCTTCGCCTTTTTCCTTTTTGCTTACAACTTCTGCTGTTGTATCATAGGTGGATGCGCCGTTTGCATCAAACGTGAATACAACCTGTACGCAATCGTTTGAAGAAACAACGATTTTGCCATTAGCATCTACTGCAGCTGCAAATACAGTTGTTTCGAGCTTATTCTGACCATTTGCTTCTTCTGTTGCATCCTTGAGTGACTGCTCTGTGAACACTCCAAGCTTAACTTCATCATCGGCTGTTGCGTTTGATTCAGTTGCGTTGTCTATTGCATCAACAAGTGCATATACAAAGTCTGCAATCATGATCGTGCAGCCTGCGTTTACAACCTCGTCAGTTCCCTTGTTGCCTTCAGCAACGAGAGCTTTTACTTCATCAGCAGTTTTTCCGACTACAAGTGCGCAGAAAGCATCAACCTGCTCGTACCATTCCTTGGCTGCTCCGCCGTAAAGCTTCATGTTGTAGTTATCGCCTTTTTCATATTTGGTTAAAAATGACTCTGCTGCTATTGCCTTACCGTTTGCAGTATAATTTACGGTATTATCTGCACTGTCAATGGCGCATTTTACTATTTTGCCGTTTTCATCAATCATAACAGCTGCTGCAGTTATTGCTACCTGACCCTGTCCGTTTGATTCGCCGTCTGCATCGGTTGCTTTGGCAACTGCGCTATGCAGACCAAGACCAAACTTAACGTTCTGAGCATCCTTCTCACATCCAACAAAAACAAGGCTCGTGAGAATCATGAGCACACAAAGAACAATGCTTAAAATTCTTTTCATAGTGTTTCTCCTTAATTCTAATTATGGTATCATTAACACCTAAATTATTCTAGCATATGTATAACAAATTGTCAACAACTATTGATAATTTTTTGTCAATAGCTTTTTTGTAAGATAAGATCCTGCTATCCCGACAAAAATTCCCGACACTGTGCCGCTTATAGCTAGTGCTATCATATAGTATCCTATTTCTGCAGTTTCAAGCAACAGCATTGCAACAAGAACCTGTCCTAAATTATGTGACACTGCTCCTGCAACGCTGACACCAATCATAGAAAGTATATCGATTTTTTTAAGCACAGTCATACAAACAAGGCTTAGCGCTGCTCCTGCAATACTATAAGCAAACATCATCGCATTGCCAAACAACATTACTACTGCTATTAGTCTTACTAATGAAACTACCGCTGCGTCCCTGATTCCAAAGCGATACAAAACGAATATAATAACTATATTCGGCAGTCCAAGCTTTATGCCGGGCACAGCTGCTACAAGCGGCGGAAGGAGTGTTTCGATATATGAAAGCACAAGAGCAACCGTTGCACAAACTGCTAAAAAAGTTATTCTGTATATTTTACCTTTTTTATTTTGCATGAAAGCCACCTTTTAAGCAATTATATCGGGAGAATCAGAAATCTCTGACTTTTTAACGGTTATAACCACCTTATTCGGAAGGCAAACTATGCTTTCCGAGTCCTTTGAAATGGGCTTATGTGCCACACAAATTCCGTCGGGACAGCTCGCGTCTTTTACAAATGCGCGACCATCTTCTATTAGAAGAATATTATGCTGTTCCTCTCCGGATTTTATATCGATCGTCAGATTATGGCTAAGGGCATATTCACCCGTTATTTCTCCGTTAACTGTTACTATAACCGTATCTCCATCTGCACGTGACAATGAGTATATAAGTCCTATGCATGAAATAATCAACAGTAATAATACTATGAAAATAACATCATTTTTAATTTTTCGCCCACCGTTTGTCACGATGGGCGCTTTTTGTGTTGATTTATTCATTTGCTAAGATTTCCTCAACAGATTCGCTAAGGTCGGGAAAGAAAACATGTTTAAGACATTTGGTTGGGCACTCAATTACGCAAAGTACACAACCTGTACATTTATCATAATCAATTTTAGCAAGATTATTCACTACTGTTATCGCTCCGTTAGGACAAGTTTTCTCGCATTTCTTGCACCCGATACAGGCATTAGTACATACTTTTCTTGCATCTGCGCCCTTATCATTGTTACTACACATTACTACTACCGACGTTTCCTGCGGAACCATAGAAATAATATTTTTCGGGCATATACTTTCACACAGTCCGCATCCAAGGCATCTTGTTGTATCTACTCGTGCTACACCATCCTTCATGCATATTGCATCAGCAGGACATGCTGTTGCACAGTCACCTAGTCCCATACATCCGTAACTGCACGCATCAGGTCCGCCAAAAAGCATTGATGCCGCTTTACAGCTCGAAATACCGTCATATACCGCTCTCTTTGATGTCGCTTCGCACGTACCGTTGCAGTGGACAAAAGCAACTACATCTTTTGGTGCTTCAACTTCAATACCAAGTAATTCGCCTATTTCTTTTGCCGCATCTGCCGCTCCTGGCACGCAAAGATTTGCTTTGGCTTCGCCATCAGCTACTGCGACTGCGTAGTCATCACAGCCCTTATATCCGCATGCTCCGCAATTTATACCGGGAAGACAAGCACGAACCGCTTTCACCTTTTCGTCATCCGGTACTGCAAAGAAATGTGAGATGAGTGCAAGAAGTATACCTGCTATAAGTCCTACGGCACCTACCACAGCGAGGGCAATTAAAATATTATTCAGCATTCTATTCCCTCCTTATGCAAACAGGTTATCTACTAGTCCCGCAAATCCCATAAAAGCAAGCGAGATAAATGAAGCGGCTATGAGTGTTACTGCAAGTCCCTTGAAGCTTTCGGGAACTTCGCTTTCGTCGATACGGGAACGAACACCTGAAAACAGAACCATTGCAAGCAAGAAGCCAAGACCTACGCCAAGTGAGCTTACCATAGATTCAAGGAAATTATATCCATCTGTAATATTGTTGATAGCAACACCGAGAACTGCACAGTTTGTTGTTATTAGCGGAAGATAGACACCGAGTCCTTTATGTAATGACGGTGAAAATTTCTTTAATAGATTTTCAAGCATCTGAACAAGAGCTGCTATTACAAGGATGAACACTATCGTCTGCATGTATCCGAGTCCAAAACGTTCAAGTACGAAATACTGAATCGGCCAGGTAACTGCCGTCGCCAAAAGCATTACTGCTGTTACCGACACTCCCATTCCCACTGCCTGATCAATTTTTTTGGATACACCTAAAAACGGACAGATCCCGAGAAAACGGCTAAGTACGTAGTTGTTGAGAAGTACTGAGGATAGCAAAATAACAATTAAAGTCTTAAAAAGCTCCATTTTATTCTACCTCCTTTACACATGCGCCGTTACTGCAATACTGTGCCGACGGGCAAGCGCTACAGTTAAACTCTCTCTTTTTCGGTCCCTTTCCCGACGTTATCTTATAGACAAGTGCTATAAGAAGACCGTATACAAGCATACCACCTGGGGCTTTGATGAAAAATTCGATCTTATAGTCAGCCATGAACGGAATCGCAATTCCTGCAAAGCTTCCTGCTCCGAGCACTTCCCTTATGGTCGCCATCGCGCAAAGAGCCAATGTGAATCCTATTCCCATTCCAAGTCCGTCAAAACCTGATCTCACAACGTTGTTTTTGCTTGCAAACATTTCTGCTCTGCCGAGAATTATGCAGTTTACAGTTATAAGCGCCAAATATACTCCCAACATTTCATACAGTTCAGGAAAGAACGCTTTCACCACCATTTCAACTATTGTAACAAATCCTGCTATTATTACTATATAGCACGGAATTCTTACATTGTCAGGTATGATTTTTCTGAGAAGCGAGATCAGTATATTGGAACACACGAGTACGGCAAGTGCTGCTATGCCCATACCGAAAGCGCCGATAACATTATTTGTTGTTGCAAGGGTGGGGCAAGTTCCGAGAATAAGGATAAACACGGGGTTTTCCTTGAGTATACCCTTGGTTAAAACCGAAAGATTACTGTTTTTTTTCATCTTACTCCACTCCTTTCAATATTTTAAGCGCCTCAAAAGCTCTTGAAACTGCAGTTTTATATGCATTTGTTGTTATTGTTGCTCCGCTTATCGCGTCAATTTCGCGGAAATTGTTTTCGTCTTTGCCGTTAAATTGAGTATAAAATTCTTCATCTGCACATGCAGAGCCTATTCCGTCTGTTTCTTTTTGTGAAACGGTAAGACAGTCTATTATCTTTCCTTCTGAAGTTACTGAAATTTTTATATAAATGTACTCGCCTGACGGATTGTACCAAGCATCTCCGTTGATACCAAAGCCTGCCGCCTTAATATCAAATATATAGTTGCCTGTTGCGCTGACGCTTGCAGATACTATAGCTGGTGGCATATCTGCGTAGGATGTTATATCTATATTACTTACGCTTGATACAAGCATTTTTGAAACAGCTTCGCTTATATCAGTTTCAGTTTCACTCAGAACATTTCCCGATGCATCTACTGCTATGAATTCTTCACCGACAATGTAAACATAGCCTGTGTTGTTATCTGCAGAATACACTGCATCTACAAAACCAATATCTTCTACAATAAAGAGCTTAGTAAACAATCCGTCTGCTTGAGGCAAAGCAGAAGAAAGATTGTCTGCAAGGATTTCTTCTTCTGTTCTTATATCAACTGATCCACCATCAAGAATAGTTGCAGCATTAAGTGCATCCTTAACGGCTGAAATATATGCTCCGGTTGTTTTTGTTGCACCTGAGATAGTATCGATTTCTTCCATGGTATGAATATTTTTGCCAGCCATATTCTCTCCGAAAGTTTTTTCATATCCCAGAGTCTCGCCTGATGAGAGACACAGCGCTCCACTGACACTTTTATCAGGATTTACTCCGCACATGATAACGAAGTTCGTAGAATAGCCGGATGTGATCATTTTAAAAACATAGCCGCCATTTTTCTCTTTATATGCCTCGCTTATCGTTGACGGAAGTGTATATGTACTGATGTCAATAGCTTCAAAACCTTCTCCATCTGGCATTACCTCAAGCAGAGCCGCATTTGCTGCCGCGCTTTCATTTTCTTTGATTATCGGCGCGGTAAGCTCATTGGTTAAAGACATCAAAAGCGACGTTACCGCACATATACATACGAGTACAATTATACTTTTTATTGATTTGTTCATCATTTCTGACCTCCAAACACCTTATGTGCGCTCATCTTATCGATGTAGGGAGTGAGTATATTCATAAGAAGTATCGCAAATGACACGCCTTCGGGATAAACTCCGTAATATCTGATTAAAAATGTAATAACTCCGGCACCTACGGCAAATACTATCTTACCCTTTGATGTTGAAGGCGAGGTAACGTAGTCTGTTGCCATAAATACTGCGCCTAAAAGAAGTCCGCCCGAAAGTATCATTGCAAGTGCCTTTATAAAATCAAAGCCTTCAACGAAAAGCGAAAGTATGTACACGCTTGCAACGTAAAACACCGGTATATGCCACGTTATCACACGACGGACAAGCAAATATACAAATCCTGCAAGAAGCGCTATTGCACAAGTTTCGCCTATTGCACCTCCCGTTGTTCCTAGTAACAAGTCTTTAAAAACAACCGTTTCGCCGCTTGCCATCACCTCAAGTGGTGTTGCGCTCGATACAGTATCTGCTACAGGGAAAGCTTGCTTTGTCATACTTCCGAATGCTACAAGCATAAATACTCTCGCGGTAATTGCGGGGTTAACTACGTTAAATCCGATGCCGCCAAACAAACATTTAACTATTATTATAGCAAATGCACTACCAACAACACATTGCCATAACGGAATAATTGCAGGAAGATTAAGCGCTAAGAGCAAGCCCGTTAAAGCTGCGCTGAAATCGCCTACTGTCTGCTCCTTTTTGACCACGATATTAAACAATGCTTCAAAAAGTACGCAGCTTAATACGCATACTGCAACAACAAGAAGTGAACGAAGCCCGAATATGAACGTTCCTGCAATTGTTGCGGGGAGAAGCGCTATGATAACGTCGCGCATGATCTTTGAAGTTGACCGTCCGCTATGAATATGCGGCGAAACTGATAGTTTCAAGGTGTTATTCATGCCTTATCTCCTCCTTTTGCTTTTTCTTCTCTAAGAAATGCTTTTGACAGCTTATTGGTCTGCACAAGAGGTCTGTTAGCCGGACAAACAAAGCTGCAACATCCACATTCCATGCAAGCATTTACTGTAAGTTCATTAAGTCTTTCAGTATTTTTGTTTTTATAAGCTGCTGCAATTGCTGCCGGGGCAAGCCCAAAAGGACACACATTTATACACGATCCGCATCTAATACACGCGGTTGTTTTAGGAAGCTTTGCCTCCTTCTGAGTAAGTGCCAGAACCGCATTTGTGTTTTTTAGCACGGGTGCACTCAAGTCCGGTACGGTTATTCCCATCATGGGTCCGCCGTAAATCACCTTTGCAGGCTCTTTTTTCAGACCACCGCAAAAGTCAATAACGTCTGAGATCGACGTGCCGATGGGTACTATTACGTTCTGCGGATTATTGACTGCTCCTCCGTCAACGGTTATACATTTTTCAACAAGCGGCTTTCCTGTTTTCAGATATTCTCCTATCACAGCAAGTGTTGTGCAGTTTATAACAACGCATCCAACGTCAATAGGTAGCTTGCCAACAGGCACCACCTTTCCTGTTGTGTGATATATAAGCACCTTTTCTCCACCCTGAGGATAAATCGATGGAAGAACTTTCACTTCAATATCCGAATCGGCTGCAGACATAGCTCTCATAGAGGCTATTGCATTTTTTTTATTCGATTCAACTCCGATTATGACCTTTTTTATACCTAAGTATTTCTTAATGATACTTATTGCATAGGCCATATCGTCTGCTCGTTCAATCATTGTAAGCGTATCGCTTGTAATATACGGCTCGCATTCTGCTCCGTTGATTATGAGCTCCTGTATACGGTCTGCTTCCACATCCAGCTTTGCATATGTTGGAAATCCTGCTCCGCCAAGGCCGACAACTCCGCTTTCTTTAATTGCAGCTATCAGGCTTTCTTTTGAATCAACTGTCGGAGCGCTAAGTGAGTCGTCTGATAACATTTCTGTGTCAGATTCAATTATTATGGCAGGAGCTTTTGTTCCGTTGGAAAGCATAAAGTCTGCAATTTTTAAAACCTTGCCCGATATGCTTGAATATATTGGTGAACATAATGAAGTTTTGCATTCGGCTATTTTAGTGCCTATCTTTACAGTATCTCCCACTGCAACAACAGGCTTTGCAGGTGCACCTATATGCATAGACATAGGTATTGTAACCTTTTGCGGCGCATTCATCCTTGAGGCAGGTTTACCCTGAGTACGTTTTCTGTGAGGCACTTTTACCCCATGAAGAGCGAAAGACATAAAAACATTCCTTTCTTATAATCTATCACGTTTATTTTTTATATTGTATTTTCTTTACACAAAAATCAAGGCTTGCATAAAAACACTTTTGCCAAGCCTTGCTAACACATTAGTTAAACGACAAAATTCTACAATATAGATTATATATCATTTATACCTGTTTGTCAATCATTTTTGCTCAATCCAAAGGCAAACCGAGGGCTAAATTTAAGCCATTTAAACAAATTATATGTTTTGATAGAAATGTTTTAGTATTCTTCCAATAAAAAAAGAAGTGACCGTCGCTTGCTACGCTGACCTGCAAACGACGGTCACTTCTGTTCACTCTTGATATCTAACATCTTTTGATTATCCTCTCTTTCTTAATCTGCCTTTTGCTTTTCTACTTACAATCTCAAAACCTACATCACTTTTCTCTTAAGGAGAACTACTTTTGTTTTTCCTTGAATCATCTGATGCAAAAGGCGAAGTTTTCTGACTTTTTCATATGAAGGCTATTCTTTTTATTTATTTTATTCTCTGCTTGATTTATAATATCTTTACCTCAATCTATATACTGCGTTACACCGCCGTGTTCTACCTGCATGAAACTCAACAATTTACCAAACTAACAATCAAGCAATTGCTTCTTATTTCTTTGTAACCTTGCCTTCATATCAAAGTCTTTTGCTTACTTTCTCATTGGACTGTACCTTCCTTTCTTCACTTATAGTTTAGCACATTCTGCCCTGCTTTTCAATTGACAATTTATAAAAACTATCACTTTATTTTTTGTTTAATAGGGAGAATTTGCTCGTTTCAAGCACTTTGGTATTTACAAGTCTTATAATGATGTGATATAATTAAATTATGGGCGCGATAAAAACACGGCGGAATTTGCCTTCCGCCGTGTTTTTTTGTTTTTTAAAGCTTTGCTATTACTTCTATTTCTGCCAGAACGTTTTTAGGAAGAGATTTGACCGCAACGCAGGAGCGCGCAGGTTTTGTTGTGAAATACTTTGCATACACATCATTGAAATCGGCAAAATCATTCATATCGTAAAGATAGCACGTTGTTTTGACCACATTATCAAGGTCGGTTCCTGCTTCTTCAAGAATAGCTTTAATGTTTTCACATATCTGCTCCGTCTGCCCTTTTATATCATTTTTCTCTACATTCCCCGTTTTGGGATCGATAGCTATCTGCCCCGAGGTGAAAACGAGACCTGACGTAACCTTTGCCTGAGAATTCGGGCCTATTGCATCGGGCGCATTTTTTGTATATACAGTTTTCATATTTTACTCCCTTGTTTTTTCAGGATTATATCATTTTTAAAGATAATTGTCAATAACAGTACCCCTTCAGCTATGTATATTTTATAAAATTTCGTTCTCGCCTCGAAGCAAACGAGAGAAAACAAGAGATTTAACGAGAATTCGAGAGATTACTCGTGTGCAAATCAAAATAATCAAAAATTCTTTTAAAAATCTATTGACAAGCACTACTCTGTGTGTTATAATGGTAAAGCTTGATTTGACGGGGGTTACTATGCCCTGTTCAAATTCTATTATTTAACTGTTTCACGGAGGAAACTTATAATGTCTACTTTTATGGCAAAAAAAGAAACCCTCGAGCGTAAATGGTATGTTATCGATGCGGCTAACAAGCCTCTCGGTAAGACTGCAGTTCTCGCTGCTACCATCCTCAGAGGTAAGCACAGACCTGAATTCACTCCTCATGTTGACTGCGGTGAATTCGTAATCATCATCAACGCTTCCAAGGCAATACTCACAGGTAACAAGCTTACTCAGAAGTATTACCGTCACCATTCCGGTTACATCGGCGGTCTTAAGGAAGTTCAGTACAAGACTCTTATGGCTACAAAGCCTGAGCTTGCTATGGAGCTCGCTGTAAAGGGCATGCTTCCCAAGAACACCATCGGTGCAAACTCTTTCAACCGTCTTAAGGTATATGCAGGCGCTGATCACAATCACGCTGCTCAGAAGCCCGAAGTAATCGGCTGATTAACAGGAAAGGATTGAATTAACATGTATACAAGTGCTAAACCTTACTTCTACGGTACAGGTAGAAGAAAAAGCTCTGTTGCCCGTGTTCGTATCGTTCCCGGCACAGGCGTTATCACCATCAACGGCAAGAACATTGATGCATATTTTGGTCTTGAAACTCTCAAGCTCATCGTCAATCAGCCTTTCGGCGTTACAGCTACTGCTGGTAAGTTCGACATCATCTGCACTGGAAATAGCAGCGGACTTTCCGGTCAGGCAGGTGCTATCCGTCACGGACTTGCACGTGCTCTTCTTCAGGCTGACGAAACATACAGACCTGCTCTCAAGAAGGCAGGCTTCCTCACTCGTGACCCGAGAATGAAGGAAAGAAAGAAGTACGGTCTCAAGGCTGCTCGTCGCGCAAGCCAGTTCAGCAAGAGATAATTACAGCCCATTGGCTATTATCAAAAACCTCGAAAACAAAGCGTTTTCGAGGTTCTCTTTTTATTGACTTCTACACTTAATTGTGTTAAAATAAGCTAACAAGTTTTAGGAGGACACTCATATGCATCAATTAGTTGAAAAATTTTTGGCAGATAAGAAAGCCGAATATGCAAACAAAAAAGCTGAGTTCAGAAAGGAAACATTACTTGATTTAGGTTTGTATGAGAAGGAATACTCACCTGATAACACTTTCAGCAGCGATTACCCCTACTCTGAATGGGACAATGAATCAGCATCAAGTAAATACTTTAATAAAATTCCTGTTGAAGTTACAGATGAAGAATATGCTGAAATCACTAAATATTCTTCAAATGCATACAAAGAATATGCCAACGCAAACAATCCTGTTGCTACAGTATTAATCGCTATTGCATGCATTATTTATTTAGGAGGTTTTATCGCCGGTATAGCATTAGGAACTGTTGAAGTAACAAAAGGATATTATTATACGTATACAGACACAGAATTTTCATTTGCTATTGCTTTGACTTATTGGTTTGTTACATTGGTAAGCGGCACTGTGCTCCTTGGTTTTGCAGAAATCATTAAATTACTTGAGACCATTAAAAGAAAATAAAGAATAATTTACGCCGTCGCATTTCGATGCGACGGCGCTTTTTGTATAATGAAAACCACGCGATAGTCGCGTGGTTCAAAAGAGGTTAACCGATGAGCAAAAATCCTCCAAATGTGTTAAAATAGTTAAGACCTGCCAGTCAAAACTAAAAACAACATTTGGAGGATTTATCTATGAAACAA
>JAZNJH010000052.1:0-13426 GCA_045577925.1 Eubacteriales bacterium | reverse complement strand
GCGTGAAACACACCTCAAGATTAGATATCCCATAGCTTAAGCTAGTAAGGTCACTTGTAGACTACGAGTTTGATAGGTCAAGTGTGGAAGCGCAGTAATGCGTGCAGCTGATTGATACTAATAGACCGAGGGCTTGAACTTGCAATGCGAGTATTCTCACTTGAAGGTTCGTTCATGTTCCTTCTTCCTTTATTCGATTTTCAATGAATGTTTCAGAGAAATGTTCAAAGCACCGAAGGGTGAAAGATAAGCACCTTTAGCTCAGTTGGTAGAGCAACTGACTCTTAATCAGTGGGTCCCGGGTTCGAATCCCTGAAGGTGCACCATAAAACGGCTGAATAAGTCGTAAGTCAGTGTCATTAGCGATGAGGGTCCACCCGTACCCATTCCGAACACGGCAGTTAAGCTCATCAGAGCCGACAATACTTGGCTGGAAGCGGCCCGGGAAGATAGGTCGATGCTGACACAAGCGCAGGAAAAGAAGAAGAAGTTGGTGTTATTAGCGGTGAGGGTCCACCCGTACCCATTCCGAACACGGCAGTTAAGCTCACCAGAGCCGACAATACTTGGCTGGAAGCGGCCCGGGAAGATAGGTCAACGCCAACACTCTTCCATATTTTCTTGCGTTTTATATTATCCTCCTTAGCTCATGTTGGAAACCAACTGAGCTTGCACAGATAAATATTCCTCCTTAGCTCAGTTGGTTAGAGCACCTGACTGTTAATCAGGGGGTCGTTGGTTCAAGTCCAACAGGGGGAGCCATAGAAACAGAACGATTTAGATGACATTCTAAAACGTTCTGTTTTTTATGTCTTGAGGGCTTTTGCAAAATTAGTTTTGTGAAAAAAGGGTATATGCCAAATGGTTTTCTACCAGATTTGAACTGGAGACAATAGCATAAACCATATAAAATTCAGACTTTACTACATAATAGGTACAAATTAAGATTAATAAGATATAAACCTAACACAATTTAATTATGATAAATTGAGACGATAATTTCTGCTATGAAGTTATTGTTTTTTATTTTTTTAGTCAAATTGATAAAATGCTACTTATACTCTGCATACATTTATTCTCTTTTAGTATATAATGTAGTATATAAGTATCGTTAAAAAAGGGGGGTATTTATGGATTATTTTAATATACTTGGTGCTAATGTAAGAAATTTACGTCTTAAAAGAAAGCTGACGCAAGAAAAGTTAGCTGAAATTTGTGATTTACATAGAACATATGTAGGAGCTATTGAACGCGGAGATCGTAATGTTAGCCTTAAAAATATAGTGATAATTGCGCACGCATTAAATGTGGAACCAGCAGAATTGCTATTATATAATAATGAATTAAAGGAGTAAAGTACTATGCAGTTTTGTCATAAAATTATGCCAACTAGATCACAATACGCAGATGTTGCGGAACATAAATGTCATCTTCCTAAAGGACATTCGGGAAAATGTGAGGAATTTCCATTTTTGAATCACCTCAAGGTTGTCAATAAGCAAGTTGCGGAAAAAATAAAGCGAGATGCAACTATGACCACTGGAGCCGCTTGGAAAAGTGCTGATGCAGGTCCAAATAGAATTCTTCGTTGGGTAATGCTGCTTGATAATGAAGAATTACTAAAGTATGGAATTAATATGGAAGAGTTAAAACCGGGTGTGATTGCGAAACTGAGAGAAAAAGCTGCTGATTATGACTCTTGTATATTGGTTGCAGCAAAACTTACTTGGCTTGTATATCAGATGGAAAATGCCCCCGAAGCTCCAGATGAAATAAAAGAGTATTTGGAAAATCTATTTGGGAAAATGGTTTCTAATTCTACTTGTTGTGTGATTTGTCGCTTGCCATTAAATTATGAATTATTTTCAATGGCTGCTAGAGGTAAAGCAGCCATTGAAACATGTCACAAAAACCCTCGTATGCATAATTCCGAAAATGTTGGGTTCGGTCATCGAGAGTGCAATATTGCACAGGGGGCGAAGACATTAGATGAGTTTTACCAATGGATTGAAGAAATCTTAGCACGTGTCGAGGAAGAAAAATCTTTATAATTCAAAAGAGTTCTCATTTTGCTTTAACAAATATAAGCACTCTGCACGCATTTCAATGTTATGTTGGAATGCGTGTATTTTTTTCTCCCACTCAGCTGTCCTCTCAGGAATTCGGATAGTAATTTCCTGAATTCTATTTCCTAAAGTTCCGAGTGTAGATTGAATAAATATCAAGCTTCTAACTTGTTCTTGAACTTCATTTGAGTTTAAGCAATACAAAAATTCATATGGCGAAAATGGTGCCGAATTTGTCAATGATAGGATTTCAATATGACTCTGAATAAGGCTCTTAATATTATATTTTGTAATTATTGCCGTTTTTCCAATTCTGTATCTACCATCGGCAATAAATAAAATATCACCAATTTCTAAATTTTGTTGTGGAGCATATTGCTGGTAAATCTCTTCGCTTACAGCATTTGTTGGATCGCTTGATACCTCAAAATTTATTATATCAGACGTTCTTATGAAAGGAATTGAACCAGTTCCGTATGCTTCACTGCCAATTTCTTTCCCGCTTTTTCTTTTTAAATAACCTTTTTGTATCATTTCTCCAATTGATATATATTCGTTTGGATTATGAAGTCTGGTCTTTACTGCTAAGTATCTTGGTACAAAATAATTTCCGTGTAGTTTCACACTTTTCCAGATATCTTCATTTGGATCATTCATATATGATGTAGCAATTAATTCAAAGTCATTTGGTAAGGGTGTATTTGCTGAATTTGTCACTCGTCCGCGTTTGTCATGACCGCAGTTTTTAGCAACTGATACGATGATTTTGTTGGAAAAGGCTTCTCCTTTTTGATAAATTAAAACATTTGTTTTAGTGTCTGTAGATGGTTGAAATGTGTTTCTTGGGCAATCAATCATTGCTATAATTTTTCCATGTTTCTTGAGATATGCCCAGATATAACCTAATGATTTGTTACCAAAAATACCCTCCGGAAGTACAACTGCCATGATACCGCCTGGTTTGAGCAAACGTACACATAATTCTAAAAACAAAATTTGTGGTGCTTGATTTTTAACCAATGTATTAAGTTTATACCATGTTTTTTCTTTTTCAGAGTATGTCCAGTTGTACCCAAATTCATATAAGCTAAGCAATTTTTCGTCAGTAATTCCTATTTTTGCTCCAAAGGGAGGGTTTGTAAGAATAATATCTGCACTTTCGATTAAATAATTCAAATCGTTTTCAGGTAAAAGAATTTCTAAGGAGTTATTATTGTGTACAATGGAATTCCCTTGACTAATAATTTCGGTTGTTGTTAATGCCATATCAGCCATGTCTCTATCTTTATCTATTCCAATAAGGTGTAATTTTGTTTCGTCTACTTCAGATAGAGATTTAGCATATGTATATGCTTCAGTCAAAAAACCACCAGTGCCACATGCAGGGTCGATAATAGTGCTTTCTTCCTTTGCATTTACTATACGAACCATGCATTCAACCAACTCTTTTGGAGTAAAAAACTGTCCTTTATCTCCTCTAATCTTCGGCCCGATTATGGCTTGAAAAGCATCTCCGATAATATGAGATGGTGCGTTGAGTAAAGATATGTTATTTAACGTGCCGAGCACAATTTTGATGTCATTATTATCTAAAGAAAAATCTTCATAGTGTTGACAACATTGCGGGTAATTATTTTTTAACATTTCAAGCAATTTTTCTTTTGAATAGGTATGAATATCCAAAATGTTGTTTTTTTCTGCAATTAATTTGCATAGCAGTATTTTTGTAATGTCGGAAACAATTCTTTCCGCACGACTTGTATTGCTATTGGAATATAGCTGATAATAAATTTGCTTAAAGCAAGTACTATAATCAAATGAAACTTGCATTTTTAATCCTCCAATTTTTATATTATATGAATATTATAGTCTACATTCCACGTTGTGTCAATAGTTAACACGCTATTAAAATTAAATAATGTTTGTTGTTTTATAATATGATGCCATATAAAATTTTGTAATAGTACGCTGTACCTATTTTATTCACATTTTTCTATAAGAAAAATATTTCATTAAAAATATATGGCATCTAAACCATTCGGCTCTTCCACGGAAAAGGACACCATTCGGTGTCCTTTTTTCGTGGCTTTTCTTTATCGGGATTGAACTCGAGGTCGTAATAATATTTGCGCTTTCAACAACCTTTATCGACCTCGCAGACTTGCCGTTAGGCATTGTCGTGGGATCTGAGTAGCAGAGATAGGTTATAAAACTCAATTTTAGTTAATAAATGTTGCAAGTATAAGCTTATAAATTTTTTTACGCTTACCAAAAAATAAAAATTTTCCAAAAACTATTGACAAATTTAAACTACAAGTGTAGAATATAATTACAAACTACAATTGTAGAATTACAAAGGAGGTATTTTTATGTTGCAAAGAAACACTAACATCTCTGAGGCGGAGCTTGAGGTTATGAAAGTAATATGGAATGAACAGAAACCTATTACATCTCTTGATATAGTAGAAGCTTTTGAGGGAAAGGGGTGGAAGAAAACAACAATAGCAACGTTTTTGACAAGGCTTGTTGAAAAAGGTGCTTTGTTTGCTGAAAAACAGGGTAAGCTTTATTACTATACGCCGCTTATATCTCAAAAAGATTACCGTATGTCACGAACCAAAAACTTAATATCAAGTTTATACGGAGGTTCCATAAAGGATTTTGCTGTTTCTCTTTTTGAGGAACAGTCAATCTCAGAAGAAGAACTGAAGGAGCTAAAGGCTTTCTTTGTTGATAAGGAGGTTTAAAATATGCTTGAGTACATATTTAAAGCAATACTTATTACTTCTCTGATCGGTACAGTACTAGCCATTTTTATCACGATTATAAAACCGATAACGAGAAAATATTTTTCGAGCAGATGGCATTATTATGTATGGATCGTTGTGCTGATTGCAATGATATTTCCCATTAGATTTGCTGAACCGATCTGCACTCAACCCAATGATGATATTGCTTTTTATTCTCCTATTCAGGAACATTCTCAAAATGGAATGCTTGATACGAGCACAGATGTAGCAGGTCCATCATCAAAAATATTAAATAATCTGAAGCTTTTTGCGGAAGATCACATAAAGACATTTGCCTTGATATGGATATTAGGATTTGCACTTCTTTCTCTTTCAAAAGTGTTGTCTTATGGCTTATTTGTGCTAAGACTCAGAGCATACTCTGATATAATTTCTTGCCCTGAGTTGAAACGCTTTACAGACGGTAAGATAATAACGAGAGTAAGCGACAAATTTTCTTCTCCTCTTATGGTAGGAATATTCAGGCCTACGCTTTTGCTTCCGAATACAACAATGTCAGAGGAACAGTTTAATAATGTTCTGACTCATGAACTGACACATTACAGAAGAAAAGACATTATTTATAAATGGTTCGTGTGTTTGGTTAAATGTATTCACTGGTTTAACCCGATAGTCTATTATATAAGTAAGCAGGTTAATATTGAATGTGAAATCTCATGTGACGCAGAAGTTGTAAGGGATATGACAGAAGAACAGCAGACAAGGTATATTGATACAATCATTACATTGATTGCAACCGGCAATAGAAAAAGAACAATAATTACAACAGGAATGGTCAGCGACAAAAAGACACTTAAAAGGAGATTTATGATGATTAAGAACAAAAAGCGAATCAGTAAAATAGCAGTGGTAATTTCAATAGTTTTTGTAATTGCTGTTATATGTGCTACAATATTTGCAAGCGGAGCATTAAATGGCAAGTTCATAGATGAAGTCGTACAGTCTGATGTTAAGGATCCTAAATTGGAAGAAATTAAAACAGAAACAGGTAAAATTATATATGACAATAATACAGGAGATGTAGTATCTGTTGTTAGTGATCCGAATCTTGTTACGGGCGAGGAGTCGGAAAAAATAGTAAATGCTGATGAAGATATCGAAAATCCCATTGACGGGGAAATTTCAATGACGTTCGGCAAATTTGAAAATCCGATTACAAAGGAAATTTATGAACACAACGGTATTGATATTAAAGCTACCGAAGGAACTGACGTAATGTCCTCCATAACCGGAACTGTAACAGAGGTTGGCTATGATAATGAAAAAGGTAATTATATTGTTGTTGAAAGCGGTAATGTAAAAACCTTGTACGCACAGCTTGCAACAACAAACGTTAAAAAGGGTGATGAGGTAACAGTCAAACAGTCCATTGGTACAGTCGGTATGACCGGAGCGGCTACTGGCGCGCATCTTCACTTCGAAATAATAATTGACGGCGAGTATCGGGATCCGCAATTCTTGATGCGTTAATCATTGTTTTGCTAATTAAGAAATACAAATTAGATGCATTTACTTTATCAGAATTGAACTTAGAATTACTAAATACATACAAAGCAGAGCGAATTAAACCGCACTCACATATCTGCCTCTATAATGGCTATACTAATTGTGAGGTGATTTATATGGCTAAACAGGGTATGAAGCGAATAGAACGTACTCATACAAAACCGAAAAATGAAGTAGCACCTGTTCCTGAAATCCAGGGTAAAGCTAAGCATACTAAAGCCAAAGCTAATCCTATTATTGCCAGTACAGCGGCGCCTCATCAAAAAGTATATCATAGCAAGCCACATTCTGCAGAAAAGCCCATATCCTCAATATATCCGGTTATTGATACTGACGTAGCAAGAGATAATATTGAAAATGATTTATCTGCAGCGGATTTGCAGGATTTATAATATCGATATCAGAAGAAGTGAGTCAGCTTTTGACTCACTTCTTGCTTATTATAAAAAGATATGTTATTATAATTACAAATATTAAACGAGAGGACAATAACTTGATTATCCATCCTATAAAACCTGTTTATGACACAAGCTCTGCAATACTTATACTCGGTAGTTTTCCGTCTGTGAAATCCCGTGAAGATATGTTTTTCTACGCTCATCCGCAGAACAGATTCTGGAAGGTGATTGCAACAGTGTTTGGTTGTGATGTACCCGACACACTTGAAGAAAAAAAGGAATTGCTTTTATCTGAGCACGTTGCTCTTTGGGACGTTATCGGATCTTGCGATATAGAGGGAAGTGCCGACAGTACGATAAAAAACGTATTTGTTAATGATATTTCTATTATACTTAAAAATGCTGATATTAAACAGATTTATGTTAATGGAAAAACTGCAGAAAAATACTATAATAAATATCTGAGAGATTTAACCGGACGTGATGCTATATGTCTGCCGTCCACCTCGCCTGCAAATGCAGCTTACTCTATGGAAAAGCTTGTAATGCATTGGAGTATTATCAGAGAAAATTAAAAGCTCCACAAAGTGTTTTAAACTTTGAGGAGCTTATTCTTTTAACTTTAAACAAGCATATCAAGTAACATAAACATTACTGGAATAGTTATAACACATAGCGTGTGGCTTATCATTGCCATGCTTGCACCAATCTTTGTGACGCTTCCGTATGTAGCCGGGAAGACGACTGTGTTAAGTCCCCGCGGTGTTGCCGTTGCGCTAAGCAACAGAAACAGAATATATAGGTTCGCTCCTGCAAGGTATAAGACAGACATGAGTGTGGCAGGAATAAGTGTAAGTCGAAGCAGCGAAACGATATATATTTTTTTGTTTACAAAACTTGTTCTTTAAGTAAGCTTATTATGTCTTTTGCGATTATTGACTGAACACAAGACGAAAGGGTCGCTTCGACAGACTCACTATCAAATCGACAGCCTGTAAGAGAGGCTTCAACACGCTCTGATATTTCATGCTCCATTGAGTCGGTATACAGTTTTACACAATCAATTACACCGCTCGTAACGCCGAGTTTAAGCTCTGCATGCCCCCATGAAAAATGACCTTCGCAGGACATAGAGAAGGGGGTTGTTTTTCCGTATAGAAAATCCCAGCTCTTAAATTCTTCCGTGTATTCTGAAATCAGGTCAGAATCAATACTTTCAAGCATTTCTGCTTTCATACCGTACACTTTTTCAAAGGCGGACATCATATACTCGCGCATCGCTTCCACTGTAAGTGACGGCGCAAGCTCGCATAGATTGACAATACGCGATCTTACCGACTTGACACCCTTTGCCTCAAGCTTTGCTTTTGTGGGGGTAAGATAACGCCCTGCGCGCTCTAAGTCGGCAGAAATGAGCAGAGTTCCGTGATGATAGGACTTGCCCTTTGAATTGTAAAAAGCGTTACCCGAGAATTTTCTGCCGTCTGCAAGTATATCGTTACGGCCTGACACTTGTGCGCTTATTCCTGCAAGAGCACAGGCAGACTTTATTACTTCAAGCTGACGCGCAAGATTGTAGTTTTCACTTTTGCACAAAAAGGTAAAATTGAGATTGCCCGTGTCGTGGAACACAGCGCCTCCGCCCGAAAGTCGTCGCGCAAGCTTACCGTTTTCAGACTCAAGCAATGAAAGCTTACATTCTGACCACGGATTCTGATTTCTTCCGATCACTACCGTGTTTTGATTCTGCCATAGATAGAGAATAACACAGTCGTCGTCACTTTCCAAAAGATACCTTTCAACTGCTAAGTTTTTATATGGGTCAAAAGAGTCGCTTATGTAAATTTGCAAGTTTTTGATCATAGTAGTACCTGACTTTATTTTATTAACTATATTGTAAAATAAAATCTTCCAATAGTCAATAATTTTTCCAAAAAGTAATTGACTCGCAAAATATATCGTGATATAATTAAACTGTATGAAAAATTTAGGAGGCGATATCTTGGCAAAAGCTGTTATCATGCCCAAAGCCGGTATAACTGTAGAAAGCTGTATTATCGGTAATTGGGAAAAGAAGGTCGGAGATCAGGTTAAAGTTGGAGACATTCTCTTTACATATGAAACCGATAAGGCGAGCTTCGAATGTGAATCTACCGAAGAGGGTACATTACTCGAAATTTTCTACTCAGATGGTGAGGAAGTACCTTGTCTTGTAAACGTATGCGCAGTCGGAAATCCCGGCGAGGACTGCTCGGCTCTGCGCCCTGACGGCGCAGCGGAAGCAGCACCGGCATCCGAGGCTGCTCCTGCAGAAGAAAAAGCAGCACCTGCAACGGCTCCCGTTGCGGCACCTGCGGTAGTTGAAACCACTGCAGTCAGTGGCGAAAAATCTGCAATCTCTCCCAGAGCAAAGAAACTCGCAGAGAGAGCAGGAGTTGATGCATCTCTTGCAACACCCACAGGACCTAACGGCAGAATAATCGAGCGTGACGTAAGAACACTTATGGACAACCCTGTGGTTGCAAGCGCACCTGCACAAACAAGTGCTCCTGCACCCGTAGCGGCAGACGAAGAATACACGGACGTCAAGTTCAGTGGTATCCGCCGTGCGATAAGCAAGTCTATGCACACATCTCTCTCTACTATGGCTCAGCTTACACACAACACTTCTTTCGATGCAACGAATATCCTTGCATACAGAAAGCAGCTTAAAGCGGCAGAGGGCGACCTTGCAGGTATCACTCTTGGCGATATAGTTCTTTATGCAGTATCAAGAACACTCTTAAATCACCCCGATCTCAACGCTCATATGCTTGACGACAACAGTATCAGACTCTTCAAGCACGTAAACCTCGGAGTTGCAGTTGATACTCCTCGCGGACTTATGGTTCCCACTATATTCCACGCGGACGAAATGAGCCTTCTTGAAATATCAAAGGCTGTTAAGGAGCTTGCGGCACAGTGCAGAGAGGGCAATATCAGCCCCGATAAGCTCACAGGCGGCTCGTTCACGGTATCCAACCTCGGTAACCTCGGAGTTGAGTCATTCACTCCCGTTATCAATCCGCCGCAGACAGGTATCCTCGGCGTATGCACAACTACCGATCGTGTTCGTAAGGCAGCTGACGGTACACTTACCGTATATCCTGCAATGGGACTTTCACTTACATATGACCACCGTGCGGTTGACGGCTCTCCTGCGGCTCGCTTCCAGAAGGAGCTCTGCAAGAACCTTGAAAACTTTACAACACTTCTTGCAAAGTAAGGAGGCAGTATAATGGAATTATTTGACGTACTCGTGCTCGGCGGAGGCCCCGGCGGTTATCTCTGCGCAGAGCGTGCCGCACAGAACGGCTTAAAAGCGGCAGTATTTGAAAAGAAAGCACTCGGCGGAACATGCCTTAACGAAGGCTGTATCCCCACAAAGACACTCCTCAACTCATCAAAAATGTACCGTCACGCAAAGGAAAGCGAAGCTTTCGGCGTAACAAGTGAGGGTGTAAAGTATGACCACGCGAAGGTCATTGAAAGAAAAGACAAGGTAGTAAAGACTCTCGTTTCGGGCGTCGGCGCTACAATGAAAGCAAATAAGGTAACGGTAATCACTGCAAACGGCGTTATAAAGGGTCGCGGAGATAACGGCTTTATAATCGAAGCAGACGGTGTAGCCTATGAAGGTAAGAGACTTGTTATCGCTTCGGGCTCTGAAACGGTGGTTCCGCCTGTACCCGGCCTTAAGGAAGGACTTGATTCAGGCTTTGTTGTAACAAACAGAGAAGTGCTTGATGAAAAGACTCTCCCGAAGGACCTCGTAGTAATCGGCGGCGGAGTTATCGGACTTGAAATGGCTTACTACTTCGCAAGTGTAGGCACAAACGTAACGGTTATCGAAATGATGCCCAAGATAGCAGGTGCAACAGACGCTGAAATATGCAAGGTACTCACAGACGCGTTTGAAAAGCGCGGAATGGTATTCAAGCTTTCGTGTAAAGTCCTTGAAGTTAAGAACGATAGTGTTATATACGAAGAAAACGGCGAAAAGAAAGAGATCAAATGCGATAAGGTGCTCTTATCTGCAGGAAGAAAGCCTTCGACCGCAGGTATCGGCATCGAAACTCTCGGACTTGATATGGACAGAGCCGCTATCAAGACAGACCGTCACCTTTGCACAAACGTTTCAGGCGTTTATGCTATCGGCGACTGCAACGGCAAGCTTATGCTTGCTCACACTGCATACAGAGAAGCAGAGGTTGCAGTAAACCATATGGTTGGCAAGACAGACGAAATGCGCTACGACGTAATTCCGTCGGTTATATACACAGATCCCGAGGTCGCAAGCGTTGGACTTTCCAAAGAAGCGGCTGAGGAAAGAGGCATGACTGTTAAGGAAGTTAAGCTTCCTATGTCCTATGCCGGCAGATATCTTGCCGAAACAGAGGGCGGCAAGGGCTTTATCAAGCTCGTTGTGGATACAGACAAGAAGAGACTTGTCGGCTGCCACATGGTCGGCTCTTACGCTTCTGAAATCATCATGACAGCAACAATGATGATAGACACTGAGCTCACACCGAGCCGTCTGCAGAAGCTTGTATTCCCGCACCCCACAGTAGTGGAAATTATAAGAGAAGCTATTTTCCATATTTAAGGAGGAATTGAAATATGCCAAAGAGTTTATTTGTAGATCCTGCCGAAACTCTTGCTCCCGGTAAGATCACCTTTAAAAGTATTCCGGTAAACGCTTATAACAAGACAATCAAGGACGAGCGCAAGCGCTACAGCGATGATGATCTTGTACGTATCTACCGTGATATCACCGTACTTCGTGAATTTGAATCGATGCTTAACCAGATCAAGACACAGGGTCTGTATAACGGTATCGAAACTACATATCCCGGACCTGCTCACCTTTCCATCGGACAGGAAGCGGCAGCAGTCGGACAGGCGTATCTTCTTGACCAGAACGACTTTTCGTTCGGTTCACACAGAAGCCACTCCGAAATTCTTGCTAAGGCACTTTCCTGCATTCACAAGCTCAGCGAACAGGAACTTATGACTATAATGGAAGGCTTCCTTGGCGGTTCGGCACTCAGAGCAACAGAAAAACTCGGTCCGGTTAAGGACGTTAAGGAGCTTGCTATACGCTTCATTCTTTACGGAACACTTTCCGAAATATTTGCACGCGACGCAGGCTTCCACAAGGGTATGGGCGGCTCCATGCACGCATTCTTCTTACCCTTCGGTATCTATCCTAACAACGCTATCGTTGGCGGCTCAGCTGCAATTGCAACTGGTGCTGCACTTTTCAAGAAGATCAACGGCAAGCAGGGTATCGTAGTATGTAACTCGGGCGACGGCTCGATGGCACGCGGACCCGTTTGGGAAGCTATGAACTTTGCCGCTATGGATCAGTTCAACACACTCTGGGAAAACCACAAGGGCGGCATGCCGATCCTTTATAACGTATTCAATAACTCTTACGGTATGGGTGACCAGACACGCGGTGAAACAATGGGCTACGATATGCTCGCTCGTATCGGCTCAGGTATCAGCCCCACACAGTTCCACGCTGAACGTATCAACGGCTTCAATCCTCTCGCAGTTATTGATGCTATGGAGCGCAAGCTCAAGATACTTCGTGCAGGCGAAGGTCCCGTTCTTCTCGATACACTTACATACCGTTATTCGGGACACTCAACATCCGACCAGAACGCTTACCGTACAAAGGAAGAAATCGATGCTTGGCGTGAGATCGACCCGATCATCACGTATCGTAAGGGTCTCGTTGATGCAGGCGTTGTAGCAGACTCCAAGCTTGAAGATATTCTTGCTGAAACAGCAGAACGTATGACGATGATCTGCAAGGCGGCATCTGACACAACAGTAAGCCCCTATGTTGACTTCAAGAAGGATCCTGCAGTTGTTGAACGTCTTATGTTCTCCAATGAAAAGGTAGAAAAGTTTGACGACCGTGAGCCTGAAGTAAATATGCCTCTTGCAGAGGTTCCTGCATATAAGAAGATCAAGGAAAAGGAAAGATGCCCGATTGTTGACGGCAAGCCTGTTTCCAAGATGAAGCTCTTCAATCTCCGTGATGCTCTCTCTGAGGTTATATACGACCGCTTCTATGAAGATCCCACACTTATCGCATACGGTGAAGACTGCCGCGACTGGGGTGGAGCATTTGCAGTATACAGAGGTATGATGGATGCATTCCCGCATAGCCGTCTCTTCAACTCACCTATCGCTGAAGCAGCTATCGTTGGTACGGCAGTTGGTTACGCTCTTTCGGGCGGACGTGCACTCGTTGAGCTTATGTACGCAGACTTTATCGGCTGCGCAGGTGACGAAATATTCAACCAGATGTCCAAGTGGCAGGCAATGTCCGCAGGAATCCTCAAGATGCCGGTAGTTCTCCGTGTATCTGTAGGCTCCAAGTATGGCGCACAGCACAGCCAGGACTGGACAGCACTTTGTGCTCATATTCCCGGACTCAAGGTTTGCTTCCCCGCAACACCCTGGGAAGCTAAGGGACTTATGGAAGCAGCTCTTAAGGGAACAGATCCCGTTGTATTCTTTGAAAGCCAGAGAATCTATGACGTTGGTGAGCAGTTCCATGAGGGCGGTGTACCTGCAGAGCGTTACGAAA
>JAZNJH010000051.1:0-39982 GCA_045577925.1 Eubacteriales bacterium | reverse complement strand
AGTATAGAAATGTAAAGGAATTTTTGGACAAAATCAATGATAAATACAAGGCACATAGAGCCGAGTATGAAAGACTAACCGAACAATACAATCGAAACGCTGAACAATGGCAAAAGGAAATTGCAAGAGGTTGGAGCAATTACAATCTACAACAGGAAGCAAAGACAAAACACATAGCAGAACAAGCTGAAATCAGAAAAGCCCTTGATGATTTAAGAACTACCGCAAACACAGACTTTGAAAATATCCTTGCTGAAGCTGATGATGTATTAGGAAGATACAACAGAGCCACAGGGGACAAATTAGACCTTGCAACAGTTGAACTGTTAAAGAGCGGTATTTTGCGACCTGATGAAATCAAAGCACTTATTAACGATTTTGACGGCAATTCCGCTATGCTCCGTATTATCGGAGATTATGCCTATAAAAGAGGCAAGGAAGAAAAGGACAAAGAGTTATTTGCTATCGGTACGCAATTCAAAGATTATCGCATACCATACAACGAACATCTTGACACGCTTATTATGTGGAGTCAAAAGGCTATGCGTGATGACAGAGGACTTTCTGACGGTATAGCAAGAGTATATGACGAACAGGCTGACAAGATTTTTGCAGATGCAGAGGGCGTTTATATCACGGTGAGTGAGTAATGAAACGAACAGGTGATGAACAGGCGAAAAAAGACAATTTAACTGTCGAGGAAGTGTCGATAAATTTCAATTTTGATGACCTTGATTTTTCTTTTGATGACTTTGAAATTGACCTTGATATTGACCTCTCTTTTGATGATTTTGACTTTGATTTTCTCAACGAACAGAAGCCGAACAGAAGAACGAACAGAGAGCGAACAAAGAGAAAATGCAAAAATTAACTGTGAGCGAACTGTGAGAACGAAGCACGAGCGAAGCCCGAGAAAAACAAAATTTACCCAAGACGAAGCCAAGAGGAAGCCGTGAAAAATCCGCTTGAAGCGGTGCGGAAGCGGTGAGTATTTGGAGTTTTTGGAGTCCATAAAAAAGGAAACGAAGCGAGAACGAAGCAAGAGAAATTTTGAATACTTCCCCACTATAAAAAAGAGATTTTCCCCACTATAAAAAAGAATACTGGGCAGATATAAAAAAGGGATAACAACCTTACAAAACCTAACATTTTCATTATATAGTGGGGGAAACAACCTGAAAAAACCTGAAATTCAAAAATATATAGATGTTGAAAAAAGTTGAAACTTAAAACATATATGTTGACAAATGTTGACATTTCACTTGAAATTATAGAAAAGAGGTGCTATAATATTGACAGATACAAGCGTATTCTATACTGCTGATGATATTTCCGTTATACTTACCGTGTCAAAGCCTACTGCATACCGCATTATAAAACGGTTGAATGACGAACTAACAAACAAAGGCTTTATAGTTGTTAGCGGTAGAGTACCAAAGAAGTATTTTAACGAAAAATTCTACTGCTGATACATAGCGTTTTATGTTCGTACTAAAATCGTACTACAAAAATTGATACTCTCTTTTTTGAGGGGGTATTCCGTGATAATAGTGATATGAAAGATACGAAAAAAAGCCATAAAATAAGGCTGATAAAAGCCTTGTAGTAGAGTGGGAGTAATACCGCGTTTTAAAAGCCCTGATTTTCAGGGCTTTTTCGGCACTTATCGAAGTGTATTGACAACACTTTGTGTGGTCAATGTTTGAAATATATCTGTTTAGAGGGTGATTTTAAATGAGAAAATACATAAAAATGATTTCTTTGGCATTAACAGTTATAATCTCAATAACTATGTTTGTTCCGGTTTTGGCTAATGGTGAGATTAGTGTTTATCTGGATGATGAAAAAATTCAATTTGATGTTGCTCCGTTATTGATAAATGGTCGTACAATGGTTCCTATGAGAGCAATTTTTGAGAAATTGGGAGCTGTGGTTTATTGGGACAATAATACAAGGACTGCAATAGCACAAAAAGGAAATACTAATGTTAGCATTGCTATTGATGATACAATATTATATAAAAATAGCGAACCTATAACATTAGATGTTTCGGCACAATTAATTGGTGGTAGAACTTTAGTTCCTTTAAGGGCGATTTCAGAAGCCTTTGATTGTGTAGTTTTTTGGAATGGTGACACTCAAACAGTGAGAATTCTTTCGTCAAAATCATTCCTTGAACCGCCTAAGAACATTAGGGTGGTCAGACAGGCAAATGGGTCAGCATACATTCAGTGGGATGAAGTAGAAGGAGCTGAATATTACCATTTTTATTATAAAGAAGATGGAGAACCATTATTCTGGTATGATGAAGATGAAATTACGGGCGAAAAATTAAGAATGATTTATGGCGAAGAATATACTACTGAGTATTGGGGCTTGGAAAAGGGCAAAAAATATAATATTATAGTAACTTCCGTTAAAAATGGAGTTGAATCGCAAGATAGCGAAATTTTCACATTTACATCTACTACATCATCAAAAGAAGCGGTTGAAAAATTGAGAAATTGGATTAGCAATAATTATAATTATAACTATTCTGATGCGAGAGGAGAAAAACATATAGGGCATGAAATAACTAAGGGGCTTGCCAGTTTTAGTGTAAGCCTGATTGACAATTCAAAAGATGTAGCGGTCAAATATACTAATTGGACTTTAAAAGGAAATACAAATTTTACTCTCTATTTATCGGATGCAAGTTTTGATGGGGGATATACTGAGGATAAAGTCTATTCTATAACGGGTAATATAGTAAAATCAGCTTCTTCAAATGAAATGGAGTTAGCATACAACTTTGAAGAAAGCAAAAACACAGGAAATAGAGATGTAATGTTGAATAAATTAGGTAAAGCATCGGAAGATACGTTAATTATTTTTGATAACTTTCTAAAAGAAAATAACACAGGATTAACATTAAAAGATTTTGAATTGGATTATGATTTGCCTGAAAAATCAATACAGCAGAATATTGCGTTTGATAATTTGAAAGATTTTGTCCTTGTTCATCAAAATGATACTGTTAACAATAAACCTGTGTTTATGCAATCTGATAATTCCAATGATTCTATACAGTATTCAATACAATATAACGATAAAAATGATACCATTGAATTAATAATGAGTAGAACATACAATAATGCTCGTATATACTCAATTACAACTTTGACACGCGAAGATCATACATACCAGTGTACGTTCTCTTATTATGATCCTTCAAACAAATCCAACACACCGGATTTTGATGCTATATATAAAATTGATGCAGATAGTTTTGGAGAAAAATCCAATATCAGTTTTGAAAGTATAAGCGGCAACAAAGCAAACGTAAATTCATATAAAGAAGTAGCAAAGTTTATGAATTTAGAAATGTTGAACTATACTGAGTTTGTGTTTGATAACTTTTTGCAAAAATTTGAGTGCTCTATGGCAGATTTTGGTTTTGATCTGTAATGATATTTTTAAAAAGGCTGACAAGACTTTTGTTGTTGAATAGGTAGAATAAGCAGAAAAATTGTGTTAAAAATACACTATGCATACATAAATCTATGACAAAAGTAATGTTTGAGCGGGAATGAGGAAGAATACTACTTGGTTTTATAGCGGCTTGAAATCAAACGATTTCAAGCCGCTTTTTCTTTCCAAGAAAAAGTTGAAAAAACTGTGGAAAATTGTAAAATAATGTGCTATAATAGTGTAAAATATTATGTTATAACACAATGTGCTATAACATAACCCCAAAAGGAGCAGTAGCATGGATGGCTTTTTTAAGCTTAAAGAAAGAGGGACTACCGTCAAAACTGAATTTATCGCAGGTATGACTACATTTTTTGCGATGGTCTATATCCTCATGGTCAATGCAAATATGTTTGCCGACCCGTTCGGCGACAGTTCGAATCCTCTCGGCGTTTCGTACGGCGCTATTTATATCGCAACAGCTATATCCGCAGTTGCCGGAACTGTTCTGGCGGGGCTTCTTGCGAATCTGCCTTTGGCGCAGGCGAGCGGTATGGGACTTAACGCCTTTTTCGTATACACCGTTTGTATCGGCTTTGGGCTTTCTTATGCAAACGCGCTCGTGCTCATTTTTATTGAGGGTATGACCTTTATCCTTCTTACCGTTACGGGACTTCGTAAAAAGATCTTCGACTCTCTTCCCGATGCGGTCAGAGTTGCTATTCCCTCGGGTATCGGTCTGTTTATTGCGCTTCTCGGACTTCAGAATGCAGGTATCGTTGTACCCAACACTTCCACCTGTGTTGACCTTGCTTCCTTTAATATTCTGAGCCAGAGCTGGGGCGACATTATGCCGCTTATCGTAACGCTCTGCACCTTCCTTGCTATCGTTATTATGAGCCACAAAAAAATGCGCGGAGCGGTGCTTGTCGGAATTATCGGTGGTATGGCACTTTATTATTTTCTCGGTCTCACCGTTGACGGCTTTTATGCAAATCTGAGCATCAATTTCATAAGTCCTGTTGAAGCTTTTAAGGAATTTGCTACACAGTCTTTGTTCAAGGTATTTACAGAAGGCTTTGATTTCTCGGCTTACGCCGCAAAGCACGGCAGTGCCAATCTTATACTTACCATTATAACGACTGCACTTGCTTTCTGTATGGTCGATATGTTCGACACGCTCGGCACGCTTTATGCGGCTTGCGAACGGGCAGACCTGCTTGACGAGAACGGCGAGCCTATCAATATGAATAAAGGAATGCTTTCCGATGCTATTGCGACCACTGTCGGCTCGATATGCGGTACGTCTACTGTTACAACCTTCAGCGAGGTAAACGCAGGTGTTGCGGCAGGCGGAAGAACGGGACTTACGTCTGTGTTCTGCGGAGTTTTCTTCTTTATCGCGATGTTTTTAAGTCCGATCGCCCAGCTTGTACCGAGTTGTGCAACAGCGGCGGCACTTATCTACGTTGGTCTTTTGATGATGGCATCGGTCAAGAATATTGACTGGGATGACTTCAAGGTGTCCGTGCCCGCATTCCTTACGCTTGCGGTAATGCCGTTTACATATAACATTTCCTACGGCATTGCATTTGGACTGATCTCATACATAATCATCAGCGTTTTCTGCGGCGATTTCAAAAAAATCAAAGTCAGCTCGTGGGTAATAGCGTTATTGTTTGTAGCGATGTTGCTTTTGACTCATTAAAAACTAAGAGAAAATACAACAAAAACCCGGAGCCGTTTATCCTGTAACATAATATTTCTACAGCAGAAATATTCATAAAAACAGGGTATAATAGAATTGTATAGTGAAAGAAAGGAAGAGTATTTTATGTCAGTATTAAGCGTTAATAAAAACAATTTTGAAGAAATTACAAACAGCGGTGATATTGTTCTTTTAGATTTCTATGCTGATTGGTGCGGACCTTGCCGTATGGTTTCCCCCATTGTTGACGAGATTGCAGAAGAAAACCCCGCATACGTTGTCGGAAAGATCAACGTTGACGATGAACCTGAGCTTGCACAGTCGTTTGGCGTTATGAGCATACCCACACTCGTTGTTATCAAAAACGGTGAGGTAGTAAATCAGGTAACAGGTGCCCGTCCCAAGGCTCAGATACTTGCGATGCTCGAAGAGTAAAGAGCAAAGTGATTTTAACAAAGTAACTTGCCCACTCCGGTATTGAAGCGAAACTATATGGCGATTTGGGAGAAATACTATGGATCACATTTATGATATGATAATTATAGGCGGCGGTCCCGGCGGATATACTGCGGCTCTGTACGCTGCAAGAGCAGGGCTTGAAACACTTTTAACAGAAAGAATGTCTGCCGGCGGACAGATGACGCTTACGGGCGATATTGACAATTATCCCGGATTTGAAGAGGGTGTTGACGGCTTTACGCTTGGTATGAAAATGCAGGCGGGAGCTGAGCGCTTCGGTGCAAAAACCGAGTACGCCGAGGTGACATCTCTTGAGCTTGAGGGCAGAGTGAAAAAGGTGATAACGACATCCGGCGAGTATCTTACAAGGACGGTTGTGCTTTCAATGGGCGCAAATCCCCGCACTCTCGGTCTTCCTCTTGAAAGCGAGCTTACAGGGCGAGGCGTTCACTACTGCGCTCACTGCGACGGCAGGTTTTATAAGGATAAAACGGTAGTCGTTGTTGGAGGCGGAAATTCTGCCGTTTCCGATGCGCTTTATCTTTCAAGGCTTGCAAAAAAGGTCTATCTTGTTCACCGCAGGGATACTCTCAGGGCAACGAAGATATACCATGAGCCGCTTATGAGGGCAGAAAACGTGGAGTTTGTATATAACAGCATTGTCAGTGAATTTATATATGACGGCAAAATCAAGGGTGTAAAGGTAGAGCACGTAAATACAAAAGAAGAAAAGATTATCGAGGCAGACGGAATTTTTGTAAGTATCGGACGAAAGCCGGCAACAGATATTCTGGGCGGCGCAGTTTCGCTTGATGAGTCGGGTTATATTATAGCAGACGAATCCACAAAGACAAATATAGACGGAGTTTATGCTGTTGGGGATATTCGTACTAAGGTATTAAGGCAGGTTGTAACGGCGGTGGCCGACGGTGCAGTTGCCGCACACTTTGCCGAAGAATATATTACAGAAAATTCGTGACATGGTCACAGAAAAACAAAACTTGTTGTGATATAATTATATAAACAATAAAAATTAAACGCTATGGAGGAAATACATTATGATGAACGAAAAAGTAAGAGAGTTGTTAAATCAGCAGATAAACAAGGAATTTTACTCGGCATACCTTTATCTTGATTTTTCAAACTACTTTAAGGCGAAGGGACTTGACGGCTTTGCAAACTGGTATATGATACAGGCGCAGGAAGAAAGAGACCACGCTATGCTTTTCTATACCTATTTACAGAATGAAAATCAGGTTGTGACACTTGATGCGATAGCAAAGCCCGATAAGGTATTTGAGTCACATATGGATGTGCTTAAAGCAGGCCTTGAACACGAAGAATACGTAACATCTCTTATAAATGATATTTACAGTGCGGCGTATGACGTTAAGGACTTCCGTACAATGCAGTTTTTGGACTGGTTTGTAAAGGAACAGGGTGAAGAAGAGACAAACGCCAATGACCTGATATCGAAAATGGAGTTGTTTGGAAGTGATCCTAAGAGCCTTTACATGCTTAATCAAGAGCTTGCCGCAAGAGTTTACAGCGCGCCCTCGCTTGTACTGTAATCAAGGTATAAAAATGATAACGGAAGTGGGTGAGACGATTGATTAAAGCCGGAGATAAGGCACCGGTATTTACTTTGCCCGACAAAGATTCAAACAATATTTCTCTGTCTGATTTTCTGGGCAAAAAGGTAGTATTGTATTTTTATCCTAAGGATAATACACCGGGATGCACAAGGCAGGCGTGTGCTTTTGCCGGCCTATATAACGAGTTTAAAAACAAAGGTGTTCAGGTTATAGGTGTCAGCAAGGACAGTATTGCTTCACACGCAAAATTTGCAGAAAAATATAATCTGCCGTTCATTTTGCTTTCAGATCCCGAACTTGACGTGATAAAGGCATACGGTGTGTGGCAGGAAAAGAAGCTTTACGGTAAAGTGAGTATGGGAGTTGTTAGAACGACCTTTATTATAGATGAAAAAGGAAATATAGAAAAGGTTATGCCCAAGGTAAAGCCCGATACTAATGCCCAAGAGATATTAAGTGAGCTTTAATTAAGAAAACACGGCTGAAATTTAAGTTTCAGCCGTGTTTTCTTGTCGTAAAATCAGGAATTGTGATTTGCTTTTATGAATCTCTCAATTTACATATGCTTCCCATTTTGAAAAAGTTTCTTTTATGGAAATTCTCTGCCAAAAAGATATGGTTTAGCATGCAACAAAAACAGAGCCATTTTTGCTTGAAACCGTATCAACCATAGGGATTTATATACTTATTAGTTTTGTTAGTTTTTAAATAGCGTATAAAATTGGTTTCCATTTTGGAAATTCATATTTACATTTGTATTTTTAGCTTGTATAATATGATTTATATAAAAAATAATTGATATTAAAGGAAGAATGATAACATGAACTTTATTGAAGAACTTTATTACGGAAATATCAATCCTAATGAGAAAAGAATTAATCCCGGCACACAATATGAAAGTGCGCTGAAGCGTTTGTGCGAAAACGAAAAAAAGCTTACCGAAAAATTGTCGGATAAGGAATTAGAAATGTTTAATGAGCTTATAAACGCAAGTGATGAAATAAATGCGGTTAGCAGTGTGGAGAATTTTAAAATCGGTTTCAGATTAGGTGTTAAAATTATGTGTAACAGTTTGTTTTACGATAATAATGAAGAGTTTCGGAATTGAAATTGATTATATCATATGCATGAACACCCGATATCTGCTTTCAGCGTTTTTTCATTAGTTTTTGAAAAAGCTGTGACAGCGGATATATCAAAATTCCCGCAATAAAATTTCCGCATGCATGAACAGCGTCCCAAGGCAGTCCCACCACTATCCAGGCAAGCATTTTTTCAAAATTCATACCGTACATGATTGCCTGAGCCGGTGCATAAAGCGTACCGTATAATAGTCCGTGGGAGGCGCATATCAGCGGGTATACTATGCATGATGCTTTCTTTGGCATATTTTTTGGCAATATCATAGTGAGCGCCCAAAGCAGAGTCCACAAGTATAAATGAGGTATCCACCACGGCGAAAAGCCTGCGTATACCCCCGTCAGCAAAACGTATACGTATATAGGAATCAGAGCTTTTTGACGAAATACTATGGTGTATACCATGGTAAACATTCCGAGAAAATGGACGTTTGGAATGGCTTCCATAAGTATTTTGGAGCAAAACATAATAGACCCAAGCATAGCAAACACTATAAGCTGAAATGTTTTGCTTTTTTTGAGCGCCATATTATTTTGTGTATACAAGCTCATAGTGCTCGCCGCCGGAAATATCGGTGCCGTCAACACCCGTCATCATATATTCGCCGTTTTGTGAAAATGCCCAATAGCTTTGGTCTATGTCGTAGTCTGCAGTAATACCGTTGACTACCTTGATGTAAAGACCAAAATCGCCCATTTCGCCCGAAACGAGCTCGTGCTCAATTAGCGCGTCACCGAGAGCTTCTTTATCGGTGTTGATCGTAAAGGTTACAGATTTCTCTTCTGCCCGAACTTCTACTTTAATAGTCTTTGATCCGACTCCAAGCTCGGTGTCTGCCGTATAGGTGGCACTTTCCCAAAGCTCTGCTTTGGGTGACGTATTGCAAGATACGAAACAGATAATAAGTACGAGAGAAAGAATTGCCGCGATAGTTGAGTTTAACGTTTTTTTCATTTTTTGTTTTCCTTTCGTTTTTCACTAAAAGGATAAAATAAAAGCACCCTTCAATGGGTGCAAGGGTGCAAGAGAGACACGCACCCTGCCGTACGTGTACCTTCTGTCTGACCTTGTCTCCCCACTTTGCCCAAGAGACTTTTACGGGTCGCAGAACGATAAGCATTCCGACTTGAGAAGGCGCGCTTCAGTTACGGTAATGGCTGTTGCCGCGGATTTGCACCGCAATTTCCTTATCCCCGAAGTGATCATAATGTGCTCACTCCGACATAGATCTGCGTTTATTCTTTTGTGTACAAACATTGTACTACATATTTTTTAAAAATGCAATACAAAAAGTAAAAATGACCGCATATAAAGCGGTCATTTTTAGTGTATTTATCTGTTAAGTATATACTTTGTAAGCTCAACGGGATCAACGATCTTGCCGTCCTTGTATACGCGCATGTTGCCCGAAGCGATCTCGTCTATAAGGATAACCTCGTCGTTGTTGTAGCCAAACTCAAACTTGATGTCCCAAAGGTCAAGTCCGATAGTCTTTAAGTCGTCTGCAACTATCTTTGTTATCTTGAGAGTCTGTTCCTTCATACTCTTGAACATTTCTTCAGACATAACGCCGAGAGCTGCAAGACCTTCGCTTGTTACAAGCGGGTCGCCCTTGGCATCGTTCTTGAAGGTGCATTCAACGTAGCCGCCTTCAAGAGGTGTGCCGTCTTCAATGTACTCGCCGTATCTGCGGATAAAGCTTCCTGTTGCAACGAGTCGGCAGATAACCTCGAGTCCGTGACCGAATACGTTGCCGGGAAGAACCTCCATTGTTGCTTCGTCTACATTTGCAGAAACGTAGTGCGTCTTTATGCCTGCAGCCTTTAAAAGCTCGAAGTAGTATACGGAAGTCTGAAGATTAGCCTTGCCGATACCTTCTATTGTGAGTCCAACGGTGTTTTCACCGGGATCGAATACGCCGTCCTTGCCGGTGCAGTCGTCCTTGAACTTGAGCATAACGTTGCCGTTATCAAGACTATAAACGTCTTTTGTTTTGCCTTCGTAAATCTTTTTCATACAAAGCTCCTTTAAAATAAAGAATGTCTATTTTCTATCCGATAAATATTTTACCATATTATTTACGATATTGCAATATTTTTTTGCCATAAATTCTACACAAAAATGACTTTTTCTCTTAAATGATTTTTGAAAAACTGCAATAAAGAGCTCTTATATGAGCTTTTTGCATTTTTCGTTGCAGTTATCATCTGCCTGGGGCAGGATATTTATAACGCCGCAGTCGTTAAGGCTTTTTATGAGAGAAAGGCCCACCGGAAGAGCAAAAAGCCCCGCTATGCCAAAAAGCCTTGTTCCGACAAACATTGAAATGAGAGTAAGCGTGGGATGAAGCCCCACTTCTTTGCCGACTATTTTCGGTTCGATAACGTTTCTGATAACAGTTATTATTGCATACACAAAAATAAGCAGTATTCCCGTGCGAAAGTCTCCCGCTATAAGCTTGAAAATTCCCCACGGTATAAGAATGATTCCCGTTCCCAGAACCGGAAGAATATCAAGAAGGGTTATTATAAAAGCGGCGGCGAGAGGCTTTTTTATACCTGCGATCGTAAGCCCGAGGGAAAGCTCGCCAAAGGTTATAAGCATGATAAGAAAATAAGATCTAAAATATTTAAACAGTACGCCGCCAAGGCACTTTTTTGCTTCAAAAAGCTTTGCTTTTGTTTTTGAGGGTATGAAAGATAAAATAAAATGAGTTATATAGTCGTAATCGGATGAAAAGAAAAAAGTGGATATCACAGAAAGGATTATTTCAAGCACAAACATTGGCAGATTTTTTGCAATGTTTGAAATAAAGCCAACCGCTTCAAGCGAGAGCGCGCTTATCGCGGAGCTCAGTGATAATTCTAAATTATTAAACAGTTCGCCGTAATCACTGACAAAGCTGTTGTCAAAGCGCGCAACCACACTGTTTATAAAGTCAAAAAAGCTTGATAACATCGGCGCAACGGCGCTTGAATAAAAGTTGGGAAGATAACCAAACAGCTTTCCTGCACCAACAAACAGCTTTACACATATTATCGCAACAAGCGTTCCGATAGTTGCGTAAAAGAGAAGAACCAGCACGAATGAAACAAAATGCCGTGAAAGCGAAAGCCTGCGGCTTAGTTTTCTGACAACGGGAGCAATAAGTGAGGCTACAGTAAACCCGATGACAAAGGGGAGAAGAACACCAAGCAGGTATTTTATAACTAGATACACGATAAGTAAAATAGATAAAAAGAATAGAATGCTTATCACGAATCTTTTTTGCTTTTCTGTTTTTGTCATATTTCTTCCTCCTGTGTATCAGTATAGTTTTCACGCAAATTATATTAAAATATTCACGCTTGTATGACACGAATAAAAAAGGACTGCGGAAAAACGCAGTCCTGTATATATTTGTTTGTCAGCTAAGTATGCGTATTCTTGAAAGAACGTCTATGCCGCTTGCTTCAATCTTTTTTACAAGCTCTTCAGCCCCGGCTTCACTCATTTCGCCCGTTATGTATGCACCGCCGCCAATCTCGAGCGCGCCATCAAGTAAATCACACTTTGCCGTAGTGCGGATATACTGCTTTGACACGACCTTCTCAAAAGCAATGATGTCACACTCATCGGCTCTCTGCCATGAATAGGAAACTCCGCTGCCTGAAAGTATGTTGATGATATCGGATACAACTGCGCTTGCGGTGGGAAGCTTGCCGGCTCCGCGGCCGTAAAGCATTACTTCTCCAACGGCATCGCCGTTTATTTTTATTCCGTTGAAAACGTCGTTTACTGTTGAAAGCGGATCGTTGTTTTTAACGAGCATGGGGCATACGTATGCGCATATATTCTTGTTATCTGCAAAAGTTCTTCCTATTAACTTAATTGCATATCCCGCCGCAGCGGCATTTTCCACGTCTTCGCGAGCAATTGAACGTATACCTTCTGTGTGGATAGCTTCCGTGGGGATAAGCTTGCCGAATGCGAGGGAAGCAAGTATTGCGATCTTACGGCAGGCGTCGATTCCGTCAACGTCGGCCGAAGGATTTGCCTCCGCATAACCCTTTGCCTGAGCTTCTTTGAGGGCAGAGTCAAAATCAGCACCTACGGTGTTCATCTGAGTGAGTATATAATTGGTAGTGCCGTTAAGTATACCGCTTATTTCTTTTATATCATTTTGCACGAGAGAGGTATCAATGGTATGAATTACGGGGATACCGCCACCGACGCTCGCTTCAAACATGTATGATACGCCGTTTTCTTTAGCGTAGGAGAGAAGCTCGAGCCCGTGGGTCGCAACGACCTCTTTGTTTGACGTAACAACGCTCTTTTTAGCATTCATTGCCGCAAGAGAAAATTCAAGCGCCGGATGAGAGCCGCCCATCATTTCCGCAACAAGCTCTACTTCAGGGTCGTTCAGTATCACGTTGTAGTCGTGAACGATCTTATTTGCATACGGGCTTTCGGGAAAATCCCTGAGGTCGAGTATGTATTTTATTTCAATTTCAAATCCGCATCTTTCGGCTATAAGTTTCCTGTTGGTATCAAGAACGTCGGCGCATCCGCTTCCGACAACGCCGAAGCCGAGAATTGCAATATATTTCTTCATCGGTATAAGCCTTTCCTGAAAAATTCCTTATAATACAGTAGTATATCACAATAATACTGAAAAATCAATAATATTTTTACATGCACGCTGAAAAATGGACATTGAGAAATGTTTTTTGAAAAAACTATTGACAAGAGGGGATTTGTGTGGTATACTTGCAGGGTACAAAGAAGCAGAATCGACGTTCTCACCGTATCGCAAAGCGAATACGGTCAATAGTAAAGGCCTGAAAAAGGCGGGCCTATGCTTAAGTGAGTGCAGAGATTCTTGCACTCTTATTTTTTTCCTTTTTCGGAGGTGTTTTGTATTAGCTCAAAGGATATGCTGATAAACGGCGAAATCAAAGCAAAAGAGGTAAGACTTGTAGGGGCAGACGGAGAAGCTCTCGGTATTTTCCCCATCAAGGACGCTATGAACATGGCGTATGACAACGATATGGATCTGGTGCTTATGGCTCCCAACGCGCAGCCGCCGGTATGCCGCATCATGGATTACGGAAAGTTTTGCTTTGAACGTAACAAGAAGGAAAAGGAAGCGCGTAAGAAGCAGCAGGTTGTTGAAGTTAAGGAAATTCAGCTTTCCTGCCGTATAGACACGCACGACTTTCAGACGAAGGTCAACCATGCGACCCGTTTCTTAAGTTCAGGAAACAAGGTAAGGGTTGTAGTTAAATTCAAGGGACGCGAAATGACGCATCTTGAAATAGGCCGCGACATGCTCACGAAGTTTGAAGAGGCGATTTCAGAGATAGGTCAAGTCGATAAGAAACCTACACTTGAAGGACGTTTCATGTCAATGCTTGTAGCGCCCATCAAGAAGTAAGCAAATTGTAAAGGAGAAACAAAAATGGGAAAGATTAAGACACATTCCGCAACAGCTAAGAGATTTTCACTCACAAAGAGCGGCAAGGTAAAGCTCAGCCACTCCAACCGTCGTCATAAGCTCGGCCTTAAGACAACAAAGCGTAAGAGAGCGCTCCGTAAGTCCGGATACCTCAGCGAATCATTCGCACCGGCTGTAAAGACGCTTCTCGGCAAAAAGTAATTTTCACAAGTAAGAATAGAGTAACTTAGGAGGAATAGAAAAATGGCAAGAGTTAAAGGCGCGATGATGACTCGCAAGAGAAGAAATAAAATGCTCAAGCTCGCAAAGGGCTACTGGGGCGCAAAGAGCAAGCACTTCAAGATGGCCAAAGAACAGGTCATGAAGAGCGGCAACTATGCATTCGCCGGAAGAAAGATGAAGAAGAGAGACTTCCGTTCTCTCTGGATCACAAGAATTTCCGCGCAGGCAAAGGTATGCGGCATGAACTATTCAACACTTATGCACGGCCTCAAGGTTGCAGGAATCGACCTCAACCGCAAGATGCTTGCAGAAATTGCAGTTTCCGATAAGGAAGCATTTGCAGCAATTGCAGAAAAGGCAAAGGCAGCTCTTAAATAAAAAAGCTATAAAACCCGGTTTTTACCGGGTTTTTAAATTTGTTAAGACAGGTAAGATATGAAAAAAGAGATCATATTATCTAAAAACAACCCTACGGTAGTGCGCCTTGCAAAGCTTAAGTCCAAGAAGCACCGTGAAGACCAAGGGCTATTTATGCTTGATGGCGAAAAGCTTTTTTGTGAGGCGGCAGAGTACGGTGCTGAGATAGAATTCGTACTGTTAAGCGAAGATTTTTTATCTGAGAGAGCAGAGTTTGCAGAGTATGTTACAAGCTCGCTTGAGAAGATAAAAAGTGATAACACACGAGTACTTGTTCTTGAAAAAAACGTATTTGAAAAGATAACAAGTGAAAAATCTCCGCAGGGAATAATAACTGTTGTAAAAACTATTGACTTTTTTGAAAAATATAATACAATATATAATAATGAAAGCTTTTATCAAAAGCCGCGTGCCGTAATAATGCTTTGCGACGTTCGCGACCCGGGAAATCTCGGAACGGTACTTCGTTCGGCATGCGCGTTTGATATTGACGCTGTCGTTATAGACCGTGGCTGTTGTGACCTCTTTTCACCCAAGGTCGTCAGAGGCTCTATGGGAGCGCTTTTTAAAGCGCCGATCAAGCTTGTTGACAATGCACTCAGAGAGATAGAGGATATGCGAGCCTTTGGCGTGCACGTTTATGCGGCGGCGCTCGACAGAGAAGCTGTCGGTCTTGATAAGCTTGAAATTGATAATAATGAAAGTGTGTGCTTTGTTATCGGAAATGAAGGAAGCGGACTTGAAAAGAGTGTTATAGACGCATGTGAAAGAAGCGTATTCATTCCGATGGCAGAGAATACCGAATCGCTGAATGCTTCAATAGCATCATCGGTTCTGATGTGGGAGCTTTTTAAAAGAAAACGAAAGTGACGGTATGTATTGTGGACGATTACATATACTGGTTATGGTTGAGTCTCACGGGCGGCGTTGCAAATAATAATTATGCGCTTCTTTTAGAGCATTTTAAGAATGCCAAAGAGATATACGAGGCAGGGCTTGACGAGTACGAAAAGATAGACGGCCTTGAGTGTAAGTTTGCAAAGAAGCTTTGTGATAAGGACCTTACGGCAGCAGAGGAAATATATGATTTCTGCAAGGCTCATAATGTGCGTCTGCTTCATTGTATGGAGCCCGATTACCCGGTCAAGCTGAAATGGATATATGCATACCCCGTTCTTTTGTACGTGTACGGTGAGCTGCCAAATCTGAACGAGGTGCTGACGGTTGGCGTGGTTGGTACGCGTGATTTTACCGATTACGGAAGAATAGCCGCTTATAAAATAGGCGGAGGTCTGGCACGTGCAAGGTCGATAGTCATAAGCGGTCTGGCTTACGGAAACGACAGTATCGCTCAGCTTGCGGCAATAAAGAACGGCGGCAAGACAATAGCCGTTATGGGAACGGGTATAGACAGAATATATCCTGCCGAGCACAGAGAGCTTGCAAAGCTTATTGCTAAAAACGGAGCGATTGTTACCGAGTTTGCACCCGGTACACCGCCCAAGGGAAAGAACTTTCCCATACGAAACAGAATAATCAGCGGACTTTCAGATGCTGTGGCGCTCATTGAGTGCAGGGCGAAAAGCGGAGCGCTGATAACCACAAAATTTGCAACCGAGCAAAGCAGAGGCGTATACGCAGTGCCCGGTGATATAACCTCGCCAACAAGCGAAGGGCCGATATCACTTATAAAGGACGGAGCCAAGCCGATAACGACGGCTGAGGATATAGTTGAGGATTTTGTATGTCAGTATTCGTATCTGGGCGCCGTTATGCACAATACTAATTTTGATATAGCTATACCGCGTACGGTCAATACCGAAGCGGAAAGCTTGCTTATCTCGCAAAAGAATAAGATGAAGAGAAAAAGCCTTGCTTCTCACAGCTTTTTATCAAGCGGCTTTTTCTCGAAAGAAAAAACAGAGCCAAAAAAAGAAAAAAAGGTAGCGACAACTGATAAAAAAGTATTAAAGGATAATAACAAGACAAATCCTGAAAAGCCGAAGCCCGATGGCTTGAGTGAGGTTGAAAACTACGTTTTTGAAAAGGTGTATGATAATAAAAATATAAATGCTGAAGATCTCATGTGTGAAAAATATACGGCGTCTCAAATAATGTCGGCGCTGACAAAGCTTGAGATACTTGAGCTTATAAGGGCACTGCCCGGAGACTGTTACGCTCCCATAGAATAGAATTATTACAAAGGCTAAAGAAATTTGGAAAGGATGACCATAGCTTTATGGCAAATTTACTTATAATCGAGTCCCCCTCAAAGATCGGCACTATTAAAAGCTGCCTTGGCTCAGGCTACAAGGTAGTAGCATCAATAGGCCACGTAAGAGATCTTCCCAAGAGTACACTCGGTGTTGATATAGATAATGATTTTGAACCTAAATATATAAATATCAGAGGAAAGGGCGACCTTATAAAGGAGCTCAAAAAGGAAGCTAAGGCGGCGTCTAAAGTTTTCCTTGCAACCGACCCTGACCGTGAAGGAGAGGCTATTTCCTGGCATCTCGTAAAAGCGCTCGATCTGCCTGATGAAAAGGTGAAGCGCGTTACGTTCAACGAGCTCACAAAATCGGCGATCAAGACGGCGATTAAGAATCCGAGAGATATTGACATGGATACAGTCAACGCTCAGCAGGCGCGCCGTATACTTGACCGTATAGTTGGTTATAAGCTCAGCCCGTATTTGTGGAAGAGGGTAAAGAGCGGGCTTTCCGCAGGAAGAGTTCAGTCTGTTGCAACTCGTATAATCGTTGAACGCGAGGACGAGATCCGCGCATTTACCCCGAGCGAATACTGGACGATAGAGGCAAAGCTCCAGGGAGCCGATAAGGAAGTTCTTGTTGCAAGATTTTTTGGCGATAAAAAGAATAAGATCGAACTTGCCAATGAAGCAGAAGCAATGAAGATAGTGCGTGCCGTAGAAGGCGGCGAGTTCGTTGTAAAAGCCGTTAAAAAAGCGGTAAGACAGAAAAATCCGCTTCCGCCCTTTACAACGTCAACAATGCAGCAGGAGGCTTCTAAGAAGCTTGGATTCCACTCTCAGAGAATAATGAAGGTGGCGCAAGAGCTTTACGAAGGTATAAGTCTTGGAAGCGAGCATGGCGGAGTTCACGGTCTTATCACGTATATGCGTACAGACTCGCTCAGAGTATCTGATGAAGCCGCAAATTTTGCAAGAGATTATATAGTTTCAAAGTATGGCGAGAGATATTATCCCGAAGTGCGCCGTGTTTATAAGACTAAGGCAAATGCGCAGGATGCTCACGAAGCTATCCGTCCCACAGACGTAACTCTAGAGCCTGATATGATAAAGGCGCGTCTTACAAACGATCAGTATAAGCTTTATAAGCTGATATGGTCAAGATTCGTTGCAAGCCAGATGGCATCTGCAGAAATAGATACAGTAAATGCAGATATTGAGGCCGCAGGATATATATTCCATTCAAGTGGATATTCGGTTAAATTTGCAGGCTATATGTCTATATACGAGGAGTCTGAGGACGAGAACACACAGAGCGGATACAGTGAAAAGGATAAAAAGGCAAAGCTTCCGAGCCTTACAAACGGAGAGTGCCTTAAGGCCTCGGCTATACTTCCCGAACAGCATTTCACAGAGCCGCCCCCGAGATATACGGAAGCTTCTCTTATTAAATTTCTTGAAGAAAAGGGTATTGGCAGACCGAGTACCTTTACACCTATTATAACAACGATAATAGCGCGCGGATACGTAAAGCGCGAGGGAAAAAGCCTTGTTGCAACTCAGCTTGGAGAAATCACAACAAGACTTATGGTTGCAAAATTCCCGACGATCGTAGACTACGGATTTACTGCAAATATAGAAGATAAGCTTGATGAGATCGAAAACGGTGAAGAAACGCTTCTTGGCGTACTCAAGAATTTTTACGGAGATTTTGCAGAAAGCCTTGAAGCAGCAATGTCTGAATCTTATGGCGACGGCTTTGAATTACCCGTTGAAGAAACCGATATAATCTGCGATAAGTGCGGAAGTAAAATGATCGTCAAGGAAGGCAGATACGGTAAATTTGCCGCATGCCCCAACTATCCTGATTGTAAAAACACAAAGCCGCTGACTGCGCCCAAAAAGGAAGAAAAGCCTGAGGCTGTAAGCGGCGAAAAATGCGAAAATTGCGGCGCTGATATGGTTGTACGTACGGGTAAATTCGGAAGCTTCCTTGCATGCTCTAACTATCCTAAGTGCAAGACCACAAAGCAGATAACCAAGGATATTGGCGTTGCATGCCCTAAGTGCGGCGCAAAGGTAATACAGAAGCACGGAAAAAATAAAAGCGTATTTTATAGCTGCGAGCGCTATCCCGACTGTGATTTTTCGTCATGGGATATGCCTGCAGGCGAAAATTGCCCCGATTGCGGCGAGCCTTTGTTTGTAAAGAAAGGCAGGAATGTCGCATATTGCAAAAAAGAGGGCTGTACGTTCAAAAAAGAAATCGAAATCAAAGAATAATAAAGTTTTCCGATAAGTAACCTCTTATCGGAAAGAGGTTACTACAATGAATGAAATAAACGTGATCGGCGCAGGGCTTGCGGGATGCGAGGCAGCGTGGCAGGCGGCAGAAAGAGGAGTCAAAGTAAAGCTTTATGAAATGAAGCCTTTGAAATATACTCCTGCTCATCACCACGCGGGCTTTGCAGAGCTTGTCTGCTCAAATTCTCTGCGCTCAAATCAGATATACAACGCGGTGGGGCTTTTAAAAGAGGAGCTGAACAGGCTCGGCTCGCTTATTATAGAAGCGGCATATAAAACCGAGGTTCCTGCAGGCGGAGCTCTCGCCGTAGACAGATATGCTTTTTCCGACTATATAACGAAAAAGATAAAAGAGCATGACAATATCGAGGTTATAGAGGGCGAGGTCACAGAAATTCCCGACGGGATAACCGTTATAGCAACAGGACCTCTTACGTCTGATGCTTTTTCAGAAAAAATATCAGCACTTATCGGCCGTGATTATCTTCACTTTTTTGATGCGGCGGCACCTATCGTTGACGCGGCAAGTATAGATATGAGTAAGGCGTTCGTTGCTTCAAGATACGATAAGGGAGAAGCGGCATATATCAACTGCCCGTTCACAAGAGAGGAATATGAAGCCTTCTATAACGAGCTTATAGGTGCAAAAGAAGCAGAGATAAAGGATTTTGATCGTCAGTCTCAGGAAAAGCTTACCGTATTTGAGGGCTGTATGCCCGTTGAAGTTATGGCGAAAAGAGGCTTTGAAACTCTTCTTTACGGTCCCTTAAAGCCTGTTGGACTCATAGACCCGAGAACGGGCAGAGAGCCGTATGCCGTAGTTCAGCTCAGACAGGAAAATCTTTCTAAAACGATGTATAACCTCGTTGGCTTCCAGACTCACCTGACTTTTGGCGAGCAAAAACGCGTATTTTCAATGATACCGGGGCTTGAGAATGCCGAATTTCTACGCTTTGGTGTTATGCACAGAAATACATTTATAAATTCACCGGGGCTTCTTTCTGCAGACTACTCTATGAGAGATAACAACAAGATCTTTTTTGCAGGACAAATGACAGGCGTTGAAGGCTACGTTGAATCGTGCGCGTCGGGATTCGTGGCAGGACTTAACGCTGCATTTCGTGTGCTTGGCAAGGAAAGCTTTATTTTCGACTCATCAAGTATTATAGGGTCTATGGCCGCATACGTAAGTGACGTTACGGTTGAAAAATTCCAGCCGATGAACGCAAATTTCGGTCTTATAAAGCCTTTTGATAAAAAAATACGCGGCGGCAAAAAGGGCAGAGCAGATGCGGCGGCAGAGCGCTCGCTTGAATATATTGACAGTATTCTCTGCGACATCAGATAAGACAGGATCTTGAAATTATTTCCGAAAGGAAAGGATAAAAATGGATTACATAAACGAAAATATTGCTGCGCTCGAAAAGCGCATCGGATACGTTTTTAAATCCCGTAAATACATAATAACCGCACTGACTCATTCATCTTATGCAAATGAGATGAAAACTAAAAAATCAGACGTTGAATATAACGAAAGGCTTGAATTTTTAGGCGATTCGGTGCTATCTATTATCGTTAGCGAGCATATATTCGCAGACTATAAAAAATTCCCTGAGGGACAGCTTACAAAAATACGCGCAAGCGTTGTTTGCGAGAAAACTCTTGCGAAGCTTGCAGGGCAGATAGAGCTTGGAAAGTGCCTGCTTCTCGGTAAGGGAGAGGCGCTTGGCGGAGGACGTGAAAGGGCATCTATTCTTGCCGATGCGTTTGAAGCGCTTCTTGCGGCGGTGTATCTTGATTCGGGAAGCAATAAAGAGAGGGCGGCAGAATTTCTTATGCCCCTTATTGAGCCTGAAATAAAGGGATACGTTTCCTCGGGAATGATGACAGACTATAAAACCGAGCTTCAGCAGATAGTACAGCAGGCGTGCGGAGAGAAGCTTGAATACGTGCTTGTTGGCGAAAGCGGACCCGATCACGAAAAGATATTCAAGGTTGAAGCAAGGCTTAACAGTAACGTTATCGGTCACGGAAAAGGCAGAAGCAAGAGGGCGGCGGAGCAGGATGCCGCGCGTGAAGCTCTCGGGTATTTCAGATAATGCGGCATATAAACATACCCGTATTCATACCGCATCTCGGTTGCCCCAACGACTGCGTTTTCTGCAATCAGAGAACGATATCGGGGCATTGTGATTATCAGAAAGAAAACGTGCGCTCTGAGATAGAGAGAGCGCTTGAAACGGTTGAAGCTGATTCAAGCGTACAGATAGCATTTTTCGGCGGAAGCTTTACAGGCATAGACAGAAACGAAATGATATATCTGTTGTCTGTGGCAAAGGAATATATTGACAAGGGTGCGGTCGGTTCAATAAGACTTTCGACCAGACCCGACTATATTGATAAAGAGATACTCGGTATACTCAAAGACTATGGAGTTAAAAGCATAGAGCTTGGTATACAGAGTATGTCTGACAAGGTGCTGGCGTCTTCAAAAAGAGGACATACGGCAAAAGATTCGCGTCTTGCTATGGAGCTTATATCAGAAAACGGCTTTGAGCTTGTGGGGCAGATGATGATAGGCCTGCCGGAGTCAAGCGAAGACGACGAGATATACACGGCAGAGGAAATATGCAAAAGCGGAGCCGCAGGAGCGAGAATTTACCCGACGGTCGTTTTTAGTGATACAGAGCTCTGCAAAATGGCAAAAGAGGGCCTGTATACTCCTCTGACACTCGATGAGGCGGTAAAAAGAAGCAAAAGTGCAAAGAGTGTTTTTGTTAAAAACGGTGTCGAAGTAATAAGAGTCGGGCTTCAGTCGAGCGAAAATCTGACGGGAAGCGATAATGTATACGCAGGAGATTATCACAGCGCGATAGGCGAAATGGTGGATTCTCTTTTGTATTATGATATTATAAAAAAACGCATTGAAGAAGAAAAGCTTGCAGATAAGCTGCGAGGCAGAGATCTGATCATATATTCTGCACCGGGCGAGGTTTCCAAGGTGTCGGGACACCAAAGAGAAAATAAGCGCAGATTACAAGATGAATATTATGTAAAAAATATTAAAGTTATTGAAAAAAATGATATTTTGAGATATAATATAATATTATCAGTATAAATTTGGAAAGGGGGGAACAGCTATGCTGTTAAAATCGCTTGAACTTAACGGATTCAAATCGTTTCCGGATAAAACAGTGCTTACGTTTGAAAAAGGCTCAACTATCGTAGTCGGCCCGAACGGAAGCGGTAAATCGAATATTTCGGATGCTATGAGATGGGTTCTCGGCGAAATATCCTCCCGTAATATACGCGGCACTAAAATGGAGGACGTTATCTTCGGCGGAAGTGACAAGCGCCGTCAGATGAGCTATGCAGAGGTTTCTGTAACCTTTGACAACACAGATGGCGAAAGCTCTGTTGACCTTCCCTACGATGAGGTAACGGTAACACGTAAATATTTCCGCTCCGGCGACAGCGAGTATTACATAAACCGCAAGCCGGTAAGACTCAAGGATATACATGAGCTGTTCATGAATACGGGTGTCGGCAGAACAGGTTACTCTATTATCGGACAGGGTAAGATCTCTGAGATAATATCCTTGAAGAGCGAGGAAAGACGCGGTATATTCGAGGAAGCGGCGGGAATAGCCAAGTATAAATACAAAAAGAACGAGGCGCAGAAAAAGCTTGACGGTGTCAGTGACAACCTGACACGTGTCAACGATATTTTAAGTGAGCTTTCATCGCGCGTCGGTCCTCTTGAAAAGGAGGCCGAAAAAGCAAAGAAGTATATTGAATACTTTGATATAAAAAAGCGTGCAGACATATCTCTGTGGATATATGATATAGACAAGCTCAACGAAGAGATAAAGAAGGCCGGCGAGGACTTTATTATTGCAAAGGAAGAGCTTGACGTTATAAACGCTACCATTTCTTCACTTGAAGCGCAGAACGAGCGTGCAAGCCAGTCGGCCGGGCAGAACAAGCTTGAGTATGAGAAAATGACTCAGGAAATAGCCGATTGTACAAAGCGCATGCATGAGCTTGACAGCTCCTCCATGATGGCACAGAGCAACATTTCTCACAGGGAGAGCCTTAAGAAGATAAGAGAGGGCGAAATAGAAAAGCTAAGCGAAAAGCTTGCTATTATAAAAGACTCGATTGATAAGGCTATACTTGCGGCAGATGAGCTAAACGCAAGTCTTTCAGAAAAAACAAAAGAGCGGGAAAAGCTTACAGAAGAGTCGGCGAAAGCGGCAGAGCTTATTAAAGAAAAAGCAGAGCTTATAGATTCGCTCTTTGAAAAAATACGTGAAAACGAAAATCTTATAAACGAAAAGAAGCTTCGCCTTTCGGCTCTTGAGAGCACAAGGCAGAAAAGCAGTGAAAGACATCAGGATCTTTTGAAATCTGCAGATGCGTACAGACAGTCCCTCGGAATTTTAAAGGGAAGAATAGCAAAAGCAGACGAAAAAATTGATGCTTACGACAAAAAAGCCTCTGAAATAGAAAACAGACTTTCATTATCTGATAATGCTATTGCAGAGTATGCAAAAGAGCTTGACAGATTAGATGCTGAAAGCCGGGAAAACTATATAGAGCTTTCAACAAAAGAGCAGAGAGTAAGCGCTTTAAAGCGCATGGACGAGCTTCTTGAGGGATATTCCCAGAGCGTTCGCTTCGTTATGGGCGAATATGAAAAGGGAAATATTGACGGTGCCGGAGATATATACGGCCCGCTTTCAAAGCTTATAAAGGTTGACCAGAGATACAGCCTTGCCATTGAAACGGCGCTTGGCGCAAATCTTCAGAATATCGTTGTTGATAATGAAAACAGCGCAAAGGCAGCTATCAGACATCTGAAGGCAAAAAATGCGGGACGAGCTACCTTCTATCCCGTTACTTCGATGAAGGAGAGAACTTCTCCCGTAAGCGAAAAGGAAGCGGATAAATACCGCGGATTTTTAGGCCTTGCTGATACTATCATCGATTACGACAAGAAATTTGAACCTGTTATAAAGAATTTACTCGGTGCGACTCTTATATTTGATAATATAGACAATGCAACCGCTATGGCAAAGGCATGCGGATATAAGGTCAGAGTCGTTACTCTTGACGGTCAGATAATAAATGCAGGCGGTTCATTCACGGGCGGAAGCGCAAAGAGAGAAAGCGGTATACTTACGCGTACAAGCGAGTGTGAGCGCCTTGAAAAAGAGATCAGAAAGCTTCGTGAGTCGGGCGAGGGAATAAAAGGGGAAATCGAAAGAATTTCAGGCCTTGCCGATAAGCTTAAGAGTGAAAGCGCAGGCGAGAGAAATAATCTTGCTATTATTGATTCTCTCAGAAACGCCGAAAAGACTCAGCGCGAGGTATTAAAATCTCAGGCTGAGAGCGACGAGCGTTTGCTTGCAGAGTGCGAAGGTGATATTTCCAAGCTCGGCGAGGACGACATCTCAAACACAAGCGAGTATGAAAGCCTTATACTTGAGTGCAAGAATCTTGAAATTGAAAATACAGAAATTGGCAACAGAAGATTCGAGCTTGATTCTGAAAAATACGAGCTTGAAATGCAAAGCGAAAAGCGCGCTGAAGAAGTGGCGCAGTTAAATATCGCAGTTGTTGAAATTGGCAAGGATATTGAAAGCGCGAATGAAAGACTTGATGAAAAGAAGTCTCAGCTTAGCGAAACAGAAGAAGCGCTGTCTGCTGCGGCAAGCGAAATAGAAAAGCTTGAAGAGGATAACCGTAATGCGCTTGGCAGTATTGAAAGCGACCGCAGTGTTATAAAGGAGCTTGAAGAGAAAATAGTTTCTATCGAGGCAGAGCGTCAGAAGAATATCGAAGAGGGTCTTTCTCTTGAAAAACGACGCAATGATCTGAGCGTAAAGCTTCGTGATAACAACGATCGCAGAAACAACGTTTCTATTGAGCACACAAGACTTGAAAACAGATGCACTAATCTCAATAACGAGCTTGATAAAAAAAGCGCGCGTTTGTGGGACGAGTATGAGCTGACGTACAGCAGTGCGCTCGAATGCGGTTATGAAAAGGTAACCAAAGAAAACAGAAATCAGGTAGCTGAGCTGCAGACAGAGTACAGAAACAAGCTTCGTGCGCTGGGCTCAGTTAACGTAAACGCAGTTGAAGAATACGCAAACGTTAAAGAAAGGCACGACTTCTTATCTGCACAGGTGGCTGACCTTGAAAAGAGTAAAGGCGAGCTTCTCGAGATAATCACCAAGCTTGAAGGCGAAATGTGCGAAGTGTTTGTCAAGGCGTTTGAGGATATCAGCCGTAATTTCCGCATAGTATTCAAGGAGCTGTTTGGCGGAGGGGAAGCAGAGCTGATACTGACGGATCCCGACAACGTGCTAACAAGCGGAATTGAAATAAGGGTTGCTCCTCCCGGCAAGATAATCAAGAGCCTTATGCTTCTCTCCGGCGGCGAGCAGTCATTCGTGGCAATAGCGCTTATTTTCGCGATCCTCAGAGTAAATCCCACGCCGTTCTGTATCTTTGACGAGATAGAAGCGGCGCTTGACGAGGCAAACGTATTCAGATTTGCAGACTACATAAAGAGATACTCGGATAAGAACCAGTTTATCGTAATCACACACCGCCGTCCCACTATGGAGATAGCGGATAAGCTTTACGGTGTAACTATGTATGAAAAGGGTATTTCAAAGATACTGACACTTGAAGTCGGTGAAATAGAACAAAAGGTTGGAATAAAATCATAATGGGCTTTTTCGATAAATTAAAAAGCGGTCTTTCTAAAACAAAAGAATCTGTTTTCGGGCAGGTAAACGAGCTTTTCAAGAGCTTTGTCAAAATTGACGAGGATCTCCTGGAGGAGCTTGAGGAGCTTCTTATTATGGCTGACGTTGGAGTTGCTTCAAGTGAGGAGATAATAGACAGACTGAGAGATAAGATACGCGACGAAAGAATAAGCGACGCAGAAGAGGCGCGCGCAGCGCTTCGTGATATTCTGGAAGATATGATAGGAGAATATCAGCCGCTTGATCTTTCATCAAAGCCGTCGGTGATACTCGTTATCGGTGTTAACGGTGTTGGCAAAACAACGTCGATCGCAAAAATTGCAAATAATCTTAAAGCAGACGGCAAGAAAGTGCTTTTAGCGGCTGCTGATACCTTCAGAGCCGCGGCGATAGATCAGCTCAGAGTCTGGGCAGACAGGGTTGGCGTTGACCTTATCGCGCACGAAGAGGGAAGCGATCCTGCCGCGGTAGTCTTTGATGCTGCAACGGCGGCTAAAAAAAGAGGCGCGGACGTTCTTATAATCGATACTGCAGGCAGACTTCACAATAAGAAGAATCTTATGGACGAGCTTGCAAAGATAAACAGAGTTGTTGACCGTGAGCTTGAGGGAGTAAGCCGTGAAACGCTGCTTGTTCTTGATGCTACCACAGGTCAGAATGCAGTAAATCAGGCTAAGGAATTTAAAAATGCGGCAGATATAACAGGCCTTGTTTTAACAAAGCTTGACGGTACTGCAAAGGGTGGAATCGTGTTCTCGATCAAAAAAGAGCTTGATATACCCGTTAAGTTTATCGGAGTTGGCGAAAAGCTTGACGATATGCAGAGCTTTTCAAGTAAAGAATTTGTAGAGGCATTGTTTGAGTGATGAAAATAGTACTTGCTTCAAGAAATAAGCATAAAATAATTGAGATGAACACGCTTTTGTCGGGCGTGTGCGATAACCTCGAAATGCTCTCGCTTGACGATATCGGCGTTACAGGCGATATCGAAGAGGGCGGAGAATCTTTTGAGGAAAACTCGAAAATAAAGGCTTCTGTTCCGGCAGAACTCGGATACATCGGAATTGCCGATGATTCGGGACTTTCGGTGGATTCCCTGAACGGCGATCCCGGTGTTTACTCTGCAAGATATGCAGGTGAACCGTGCGACGACAAAAAGAACAATGACAAGCTTCTTGACGAGCTTGAAAAGATAGGCGATAAGAAAAGAAGCGCAAGCTTTGTATCGGTAGTTACCATTCTTTTCCCAAAGGGAAGCAAACTTCATTCATTTGACGAGTCGGTTCTTCAATACGGTGTGCTTGCAGTCGATGAAAAAAGCGGTGCAAGAGGCTTTTCGTGCAGAGGCGAGTGCCCGGGCAGGATACTGTATGAAGAAAGAGGAAACGGCGGCTTCGGATATGATCCGCTATTCTACTGCGAGCTTGATAAGACCTTTGCAGAGCTGACACCCGATGAGAAGAACAGTATAAGCCACAGAGCTAAGGCGATGCAGGCTTTCAGGCACGATCTTGCACGTATAATCAGTAAGAAGGAGTCATAATGACAAGTAAACAGAGAGCATATCTCCGCTCTATGGCACACTCGCTTGACACTATATTTCAGGTTGGCAAAGGCGGAGTTGGAGAGAATATGATAAAACAGGTGTCCGACGCGCTTGAAGCGCGCGAGCTTATCAAGCTCAGGGTACTTGAAAACAGCGACTATACTGCCCGTGAAGCGGCTGAAGAAATAGCAGAAGCAACCGGGTCTGACGTAGTACAGGTTATCGGAACAAAGTTTGTTTTATATAAGGAGTCCAAGGACAAAAAGACAATAGTCCTGCCAAAGTAATCATGCGTATAGGTATTTACGGCGGAACCTTTTCACCGGTACATAACGGACACGTTATTATGGCGAAAAACTTTATAGAGCAGTTAAAGCTTGATAAGCTTTTGGTTATACCTACCTTTACCCCGCCGCATAAAAGCGAAGACAAAGGCGTTTCCCCATGGGACAGATACGAAATGCTAAGGCTTGCTTTTCAGGGCTATGACAAAACAGAAGTATCCGATATAGAGATAAAGCGCAGAAACGTAAGCTATACAATAGACACTCTGAGAGCGCTTGAAAATGAAGGCGAGCTTTATCTTTTATGCGGAAGCGATATGTTTTTAACGCTTGAAACGTGGCGTGAGGCATCTGAAATATTAAGGCTTGCTAAAATCGTGCTCGGACGCCGCGAAAGCTCTGATATAATCAAAGAAAAAATTGATAAGCAGAGGGCTTTTCTTGAAAAGACATATGGTGCAGAGATATACGAGATAGCTTTTGATGCGTTTGAGATATCATCAAGTGAGATAAGAAAACTTATCTCTGAAAATAGGTCTGTAAGCGGGCTTTTGCCTGAGTCTGTTGAAAGATATATAGCCGAAAACCGACTTTACGCGGGAATTGATTCTGAAAACAAGCTTGATGAAATAAGAAAGCATGTAAGCGAAGTTATAAGCCCTCACAGACTTTCACACACTCTCGGTGTTGAAGCGGAAATAGCCCGTCTTGGCGGGATATTTATGCCCGATAAGATATACAAGCTACGCGTGGCGGCGCTTCTTCACGATATAACGAAGGAATACAGCACAAAAAAGCAGCTTTTACTTTGTCAGGCATATGGGATAAAGGTTGATCGGGATCTTGAGAGCTCACCTAAGCTTTTTCATGCGCAGACGGGAGCTTATCAGGCAAGAGCGCTTTTCGGCGATGTTGTTGACGATGAAATTTTTGACGCTATACTTTGTCATACGACGGGTAAGCGCGATATGACACTTTTTGATAAGCTTTTGTATCTTGCCGATTATATTGAAGAGGGCAGAAGCTTTGAGGACTGTGTGTATTTAAGAAATTATTTTTATGGCAAAATCTCATCTCTTGCAACTGAAGAAGACAGGTATGTTCATTTGCAAAAGACACTTTATTTAAGCTTTAATATGACAGTTGAAGGCCTCAAAAGAGAGGGAGCATACGTTTCTTTGGTAACAATGGATGCGATGGGAAGCATAAAAAAAGAACTTGAAGAAAAGCTTGGCAGAAAAATAGTTATAGAGGATAATAATGTCAAAGAATTATAACAAAGATGACAAAAAAACAATGATGCGTGGCAGACGCGTTTCAACGTGGAAGGTAGTATTGCTTTCGGTTCTTGTTTTGCTTGTTGTTTGCGCGGCGAGCGTATACATTTTTCTTGAAACGTACGTGCCTGATGTGGATGATGACCCGCATTTCGCAACGCTTGATACAAGCGATGCTTTTTCGCTTGCAAACAATGCATCAATGAGAAAATATAATATTGCGAGAGCGCTCAGGGAGTTTGGTGCGGTAGTTACAAGCCGGCTTGAAAATGCTGAACTCGACCTTGTAAGAGTTGACGGGATATATAATTTCCTTGTGCTTGGTCATGACAAGGTTGCGCTTAATACCGACGTTATTATGATCATAAGCTTTGATACGAACGACGGAAGCATAAGCATAATGCAGCTTCCGCGCGATACTTATATCGAGCATGACGGATATGCGCATAAAATCAACAGTATGTTTGCATATCTCGTGGGCAGAGCGCGTCAAAGTGGCTCGAAGAACGTTTATCACGATGCGCTTTCAGACTATTGTGAGCTTCTTGAAAATGCACTGAGTATTGAGCTTGACAACTATGCGCTTATAAATCTTGACGCATTTGAAAATATAGTTGATATAATAGGCGGGGTGCCGATATACGTTCCTGACGACATGCACTATGATGATGAAGTACAGGGGCTTAGCATCCATATAAACAAAGGACAGCAGATTCTGGACGGAGAGACGGCGGCAGGCTTTGTACGCTTCAGAAGCGGATATATAAACGCCGATATCGGACGCCAGGATGCGCAAAAGCTGTTTATGACGGCTTTCCTTGATCAGGTTAAGAATACTATATCGGTAACTACTGTAACAAAAATCGTTGACCAGGTTATAAAAAATATAACCACAGACCTCAGTGCGCCCGATGCGGCATATTACGCAAAAAGCGCGCTTTCGGTGGATCTCGGAAACCTTAATATGATAACGCTTCCCGGAAAATCGATTTACTCGGGCGGAGTTTCATATTACGTTATATACAGGGAAAGCGCCATTGACATTATAAACGGTTATTTTAACGTTTATAACCGCGATATAAGCGATGAAATGTTTGACCGTGATCTGTTGTTTACAGACCTGAGATCAAATAGTATAAATTCGATATATTATGCGACAAATACTGACTATAAGGTGAACAACGGAGAAAACGTAAGCGAGGGCGGAATTTATATTCCCAGGCTTCCCGACGTGCCTGTAACAGAAACCACAGAGGAAGCGGAAACGTCGGTATACTCAGAAGAAGGCAGTGAACTGTCAAGCGAATCCGAGAGCGATTCTGAGCTTGAGTCTGAGATTGAATCCGAACTTGAGTCTGATACCGAGTCTACTGACGAAACAGACACGTCTGAACAGTCTGATGAACTTGATACAGAATACGAGGTGGATACCGAGGATACAGAATCAACAGACGATACAGATCCGACAGTATCCGATGATGAAGAAACAGAATAAGAAAGAGAAAAACTATGGATAACATGAACAACAACGAAGTAAAATACCCCGATCTTTCAAAGGCAAGCTCAAGAGAGATAGCGGAGGAAATGGTGCGCATACTCGATATGCGTAAGGCGCGCGACATCAAGCTTTTAAGAGTTGACGAGCAGACGATCATTGCTGAATATTTTGTAATATGCAGCGGCATGTCAAGCACACATATAAAGAGCCTTGCGGGCGAGCTTGAATTTAAAATGTCGATGTCGGCACAACCGCCCGTTGGTATGGACGGATATACCGAAGGCAAATGGATAGTACTTGATTTCGGCTCGGTTATGGTGCACGTTTTCGGTAATGAGAGCCGCGAATTCTATAAGCTTGAAAAATTCTGGGAAGACGCAGAAGAAATAGATATTTCCACACTTTTGACAGAGTAAGATATTACAGACATACAGAAAGGTTAGAAAACAATGAAGTACGATTTCAAGGCCATTGAACAAAAATGGCAGGACAAATGGGAAAGTGAGCACGCTTTTGAGGCAGAAGACCATAGCTCCAAGCCGAAATTCTACGGACTCGTTGAGTTTCCTTATCCGAGCGGCGCAGGTATGCACGTCGGTCATATCAAGGCGTATTCGGGGCTTGAGGTCATCTCAAGAAAAAGACGTATGCAGGGCTATAACGTGCTTTTCCCGCTCGGCTTTGACGCCTACGGTCTTCCTACCGAGAACTATGCTATAAAGACGGGCATACATCCCCGTAAGGTGACCGATGACAATATAAAGAAGTTTACCTCTCAGCTCAAGCGCGTAGGATTTTCGTTCGACTGGACGAGAACTATCGACACAACTGAGGAAGGATACTATAAGTGGACACAGTGGATATTCAGAAAGATGTTTGACCACGGACTCGTGTTCCGTGACAACGCTCTTGTAAACTACTGCCCGAGCTGTAAGGTAGTGCTTTCAAACGAAGACTCGCAGGGCGGTAAGTGCGATATCTGCCACAGCGATATAATTCAGAAGGCAAAGCCCGTATGGTATCTGAGAATAACAGAGTATGCCGATAAGCTTCTCGAAGGTCTTGAAGAGGTAGACTACCTTCCCAACATTAAATTTCAGCAGGAAAACTGGATCGGCAGATCAACAGGTGCGTTTGCAAACTTTAAGCTTGCAGGTACTGACGACTCGCTCAGAATCTACACAACGAGATGCGACACAATGTTCGGCGTAACCTTTATGGTTATTGCGCCCGAGCATCCCATTATCGAAAAGTACAGAGACAGAATAACCAATATAGCAGAGCTTGATGCTTATAAAGACGAGTGCGCAAAGAAAACCGAGTTTGAGCGTACACAGCTCGTTAAGGATAAAACAGGTGTTAAGATAGAAGGCCTTGCGGCAGTAAATCCTGCAAATGGCAAGGAAATACCGATATACATTTCCGATTACGTTATGATGGGCTACGGCACGGGCGCTATCATGGCTGTTCCTGCTCACGATCAGCGTGACTATGAATTTGCAAAGAAATTCGGCATAGATATAATCGAAGTAATAAGCGGAGGAGACATCTCCAAAGAAGCTTATACCGGCGACGGAGAAATGGTGAACTCAGGCTTCCTTAACGGTATCAAGACCAAGGCCGAAGCAATCGAAAAGATGCTTGAGTACCTCGGAGAAAAGGGAGTTGGCGAAAAGGGCGTACAGTACAAGATGAAGGACTGGGCGTTCAACCGCCAGAGATATTGGGGAGAGCCTATTCCGATAGTACACTGCGAAAAGTGCGGTACTGTTGGCGTTCCCTATGAAGAGCTTCCGCTTACACTTCCTCCTGTAGACAACTTTGAGCCCGGCGAGGGCGGTGAAAGCCCACTTGCAAAGATAGACTCATTTGTAAACTGCAAGTGCCCCAAGTGCGGTGCTGACGCGAAGAGAGAAACCGATACGATGCCTCAGTGGGCAGGCTCATCGTGGTATTATCTGCGTTATATTGACCCGAGGAACGACGAGTGCCTGGCAGATGACGATAAGCTTAAATATTGGCTCCCCGTTGATTGGTACAACGGCGGTATGGAGCATGTAACACGCCACCTTATCTATTCAAGATTCTGGCATAAGTTCCTCTATGATATCGGCGTTGTTCCCACAAAGGAACCTTACGCAAAGAGAACCGCTCAGGGACTTATTCTCGGACCTGATGGAGTTAAGATGAGTAAATCGCGCGGAAACGTTGTTGACCCTAACGACGTTGTAAGCGAAGTTGGTGCCGATGTTCTCAGAGTATACGTTCTCTTTATGGGCGACTACGCATCTGCGGCGCCGTGGAGCGAAAGCAGTGTTATGGGATGTAAGCGTTTCCTCGACCGTGTTGCAGGTCTTTCTGATATCGTGAAGGGAAGCGGTGTAACACCTGAGCTTGAAACTGCGTTTAATAAGACTATAAAGAAAGTGTCGCTCGATATCGAGGACATGAAGTTCAACACGGCAGTTGCGGCCATGATGACACTTATCAACGATATCTATGCTCACGGCTCGCTCACAAGTGACGAGCTTGGCATTTTTGTCAGAATACTTTCACCGTTTGCTCCGCATATCTGTGAAGAAATATGGGAAAGCCTCGGAGAAAAGGGACTCTGCTCGCTTGCAAAGTGGCCCGAATGGGACGAAGCAAAGACGGTTGACGCAACGATAGAGGTGCCTGTACAGATAAGCGGAAAGATGCGCTTTACAATAGCGATTCCTGCTGATTCCGATAAAGAAGCGGCTATCGCTGCAGCCAAGGCAGACGAGCGCATGGCGCAGTATCTTGACGGTAAGACTATTGTTAAGGAAATATGCGTTCCCGGAAAAATAATCAACATAGTTGTCAAATAAAATATAATAATTGCAAAATAAGTATTGACAACAGGATAATATTTGTAGTATAATGTTTAGGAGATATTTTATCTTCTTTTCCATTACGGAGGGAGGGATTACCAGATGGCAGAAATCATTGTTAAGGATAATGAATCTATAGACAGCGCACTCCGCAGATTTAAGAGACAGTGTGCAAGAAGCGGTGTTCTTTCCGAGCTTCGCAAGAGAGAGCATTATGAAAAGCCCAGCGTAAAGCGCAAGAAGAAATCTGAAGCTGCAAGAAAGCGCAAATCCAGATAACAAATTTGCCACAATCGCGGCTAGTCCGCGTATAAAAAACAGAGCAACAATTTTGTTGCTCTGTTTTTTTATGATAAAACCGTGTAGACTAAGTTAAGGCTCTCCCCCGGGAGAGCTGTCAGCGGAGCTGACTGAGAGGGCAATCACGCTGAAAGTACCCTCTCCGTCAAAACCTGCGGTTTTGCTACCTCCCCCGGAAGGGTAGGCTAAAGTGCTCAATTAACGCTTTGGAATTGCTCCAAAAGCGCCGTGCACCCGTTATAAATATCACGGTAGGTTATATCAAAATTTCCCGTATACCACGGGTCGGCAACGTCGCCGCCACCGACATAGTCCATAAGCTTTTTAACCTTATTGTCAGGGTCACTTTTGAAGATGCGCGCAATATTTCTGATATTATTTTGATCCATTGCGATAAAAAGATCGTATTTGTCGTAGTCGCTCTGCTTCAGTTGTACGGCGCGCTTTCCCTCAGAAGAAAGTCCGTGACGCAAAAGCTCTGCCTTTGCAGGCGGATAGACGGGGTTTCCTATACCGCCTATTATTTCCTCCGTGCTCGTTGCGCTCGATGATATAATAAATTTATCCGACATCCCCTTATCTTGCACCAATTTTCTGAATATAAACTCTGCCATAGGGCTGCGGCAAATATTGCCGTGGCAGACAAACATTATACGTATCATATTGCCTCCGTTTGCGATCATTACTATTATAATAACACAATTTTTCCTTTTTTTCAATCTTATCTGATATTGCTTTGATTATTTTGAAACAATAAGCAAAAAATTGCTGTATCTATGGATTTTTTTACAATTGTATGCTATAATTGTATAGATATAAAAGTTGTACAGAAATGGGGGAGAGATTACGAGTATTTATATCAAATTGTTTTTAACCTTTGCCAAGGTAGGCGTTATGACGTTCGGAGGCGGGTATGCCATGCTTCCGATACTTCAGCGCGAGATCGTAGAAAAAAATAAATGGGTATCAGACGAAGAGCTTGTTGATTATTTTGCTATCGGTCAGTGTACGCCCGGCGTTATTGCCGTTAATACGGCAACCTTTGTCGGTCAAAAGAAAGCCGGAACACTTGGCGGTATTCTGGCAACGCTTGGAGTAGTTTTCCCGTCGCTTATCATTATTTCGTTATTGGCAGGAGCTATTGAAGCATTTTCTCATTTAGAGTGGGTACAGCATGCATTTGGCGGTATCCGCATTTGTGTGTGTGTTCTGATATTGAACGCAGTTGTTAAACTTTTAAAAAAGTCTGTTGTTGACAAGATAACGGCGATAATTTTCATCGTTGTCACGCTTCTTGCTTTCTTTACATCACTCAGCCCCGTTATCTTTGTTGTTATTGCGGCAATCATCGGTATCGCCCTGAGTGTGAAGGGAGGTAAGCAGAAATGATGCTTTATATCAGACTGTTTTTTGAGTTTTTCAAGATTGGATTATTTGCGGTAGGTGGCGGCATGGCAACCGTACCGTTTCTCTACAAATTGTCCGATGCCACCGGCTGGTTTGACTATAACGAGCTTACAAACATGATAGCCGTTGGCGAATCAACTCCCGGGCCTATCGGTGTTAATATGGCAACCTACGTTGGCTATATTACAGGTGTGGAAAGAGGTGGGATCCCCGGCGCGATTCTCGGAGCGGTAACTGCAATGCTCGGGCTGATAACACCGTCTGTTATAGTTATTCTTATCGTGGCTATGTTCTTGAAAAGCTTTCGTGATAACCGCTACGTTAACGGGGCATTTTACGGTCTTAGACCAACTTCGACCGGACTGATAGCAGCCGCAGGACTTAGCGTTGCGGCAACTAATTTATTATATTCAGATGCGCTCAAAGAAGGTGCGTTTCTTGAGGGATTTAACTTCAAAGGCTTGATACTTGCCGTACTTCTTTGGATCTTCACTAATAAGGTGGGGAAGACCAAAAAGCTTCACCCGATTGTTTTTATTGGAGTGTCAGCTGTGATTGGCGTGATACTCTCGATGTAAATGATAATAAATTTAACTAATATAAAAGGAGAATTACAAACTAATGGGAAAGAACTATACCTGTTCTGCCGAAGAGGTGCTTGACAATCTTGAAGTCACCACCGAAGGCCTCTCTTCTGCAGAGGCAAATAAGCGTTTTGAAAAATATGGCCCCAACAAGCTGAAGGAAGGCAAAAAGCCTACCCTGCTTCAGAGATTTTTAGCACAGCTTAAAGACCCTATGCTCATAATACTTCTGATTGCAGCAGGAGTCAGCGCGCTTACAGGCATGTTGTCCGGCGAAAACGAATGGGCAGAAGTTATTATTATTCTTATCGTTGTTTTATTGAATGCTATACTTGGCGTAATTCAGGAAAGCAAAGCAGAAGCTGCTATTGAAGCCCTGCAAACCATGACGGCAGCCACGTGTAAGGTTATTCGCGACGGTAAGCAGATAGCTCTTCACTCTGATGAACTCGTTCCCGGCGATATCGTTGTACTTGAAGCCGGAGATGCCGTTCCTGCCGACGGTCGTATTATTGAAAATGCTTCTCTTAAAATCGAAGAAGCGGCCTTGACCGGTGAATCTGTTCCGGTTAATAAGATGATTGATGCACTCTATCTTACCGATAGCAGTGCAGACGTTCCGCTTGGTGACCGCAAGAATATGTGCTATATGGGCTCTACTGTTGTTTACGGTCGTGGTAAAGCGGTTATTACCGAAACCGGTATGGATACCGAAATGGGTAAGATCGCAGGCGCTCTTGCGGCAACAAAAGAGGAAGAAACGCCTCTTCAGCGTAAGCTGGATGAGCTTGGCAAGCTTCTTTCGAAGATGGTACTTGGCATATGCATATTCATCTTTGCTTTTAACTTGTTTATGGCAAGAGGTGAGCTTGCCGTCCCCGAACACACGATTTCCGTTATCTTAGAAACCTTCATGGTAGCCGTATCTCTTGCAGTTGCTGCTATCCCTGAAGGTCTTGCAACAGTTGTTACGGTTGTTTTGTCTATCGGAGTTACAAAGATGAGTCAGCGTAATGCGGTTATCCGCCGTCTTACAGCTGTTGAAACTCTCGGATGCACACAGGTTATCTGCTCGGATAAGACAGGTACTCTTACACAGAACAAGATGACGGTTGTTGATCATATCGGCGATACGAATGCAGTTGCAACAGCGATGGCTCTTTGCTCTGATGCCGAGCTTAATGAAGAAGATCAGGCGCAGGGCGAGCCGACCGAATGTGCACTTGTTAATTTTGCTAATTCTATCGGTCTTAAAAAGCATGAGCTTGAAAAGGCAACCCCCCGCGTTGATGAAGCGCCGTTTGATTCAGGCAGAAAGATGATGTCTACTGTTCACGATATTGGCGGATCCTTCGTTCAATATACAAAGGGTGCGCCCGACGTTGTTCTTTCGCTCTGCACACATTATTCTGAAGACGGCGAGATCAAGCCAATGAGCGAAGAAAAGCGTGCCGAGATCATAGCTGCAAATAAAGCTATGGCAGATAAGGCGCTTCGTGTACTTGCTGCGGCTAAGCGTGATTGGAGCGAAAAGCCGACGGATAACACCCCCGAATTTTTAGAAAAAGAACTTGTTTTCCTCGGCCTTACAGGAATGATTGACCCTGTTCGTCCCGAAGTTAAGGCGGCTATCGAAGAATGCCGCAGTGCAGGTATCCGTGCCGTTATGATTACCGGTGACCATAAGGACACGGCAGTTGCTATTGCTAAGGAGCTTGGTATTATCACAGATGCATCGCAGGCCATAACCGGTGAAGAGCTTGATAAGATTTCTGACGATGAAATTCTTGATGCTGTTAAAAAGTACGGCGTTTACGCGCGTGTGCAGCCCGAACACAAAACCCGTATCGTTACTGCATGGAAAGCAAACGACGCTATCACGGCTATGACGGGAGACGGCGTTAACGATGCTCCTTCTATCAAGTCTGCTGATATCGGCGTTGGCATGGGTATCACAGGCACAGACGTTACCAAGAACGTTGCTGATATGGTTCTCGCAGATGACAACTTTGCAACGATTGTTTCCGCTGTTGGCGAGGGACGTCGTATTTACGATAACATCCGTAAGGCTATTCAGTTCTTGCTTGCATCGAATATGTCCGAGGTTCTCGGCGTCTTCTCTGCAACACTTATGGGCTTTACACTACTCAAGCCTGTTCACTTGTTGTTTATCAACTTAGTTACAGACTGTTTCCCGGCATTGGCGCTTGGAATGGAAGAAGCAGAGCCTGATACAATGAACCGTCCTCCCCGCAATTCCAAGGAAGGAATTTTCGCAGGCGGTTTGTTTGGCGATATTATTTATCAGGGTATTTTAGTTACAGTTCTGACAGTATTATCGTATATCATAGGTAACTCCTTTGAGGTAGGACACCTTGCGATGCCCGTTGGCGTTTCAGAACACGGTATGACAATGGCATTCCTTACTATGTCCATGTGCGAAATTTTCCACTCCTTCAACCTGCGCTCACAGCGCAAGTCGATATTCAGCCTGAAGACGCATAACAAGATTCTGTGGCTTGCTATGATCGGCTCACTCTTGTTAACAACAGCAGTTCTTGAAGTTCCGTTTATAGCAAATGCTTTCGGCTTCACACCTGTTGGACTTGTTGAATACGGCATTGCAATGGGACTTGCAATAATCGTTATCCCGATTGTTGAAATAGTTAAGTTCTTCCAGCGCAAGCTTGCAAAGGCTTAATTATAAATATGACAAGGGCGCAGCTTTCTGGCTGCGCCCTGAATTTATTCCATTTAAAATATATGTATATACTTGCATTGTGTGATGTTTTGTGATACAATAATCTACAATACACAGCAAGATCGGGAGAAAAACAATGCATATTACAATGGCAGGAAAGCTTGGCAGCGGAAAATCAACTATCGCACGACTGCTTAACGAAAGACACGGATTTGAAATATACTCAACAGGTAAGATTCAGCGCGAGCTTGCGAGGCAGTTTGGCGTAAGTACGCTTGAAATGAATCAGATGATGTCTAAGGACACAAAGTACGACCATATGATTGACGACGAGGTTACGAGAATATCACTTGACCGCGCAGGCGATAAGCTTCTTTTTGATTCACGTATGGCATGGCACTTCGCTAAGAACACCTTTAAAGTATTCTTTACCATTGATCCTCAGATAGCGGCGCTCAGAGTAATGAAAGACCCGAGAGGAGCAGAGGAGACTTATTTTGACGTTGACGATGCGCGTGAAAAGCTCATACTTCGCAGTATGGTCGAAAACGAGCGTTTTAAGGAGATATACGGCACGGATAATTTAAGCTATGCCAACTATGACCTTATAGTCGATACCTCGTACGAAACGCCTGATAATATCTGCAAGCTTATATATGATGAATATGAAAAATTCTGTGTTTCTCCCGAAACCTACGGCAGAAAAATGTATTTTTCTCCAAAATCGCTTTATCCGACACAAGAAGCGGACATTATACGAGCAATGAAGCCCGACGATAGGGCATGCGTGAGTGTTGTATGTATGCATAATTACAACTTCATTGTAGACGGCCATGAGAGAGTGTTATCTGCGCTTGTTTGTAACGAGACTTACGTTTGCGCAGCTTTGAGAGAAAGTGCAGATAAGGATAAGCTTAACTGCTCCATAGCATCAATGAAAGCGCTTGAAGAAGCCGGAGGATTTTTATATCCGAGCTATCCGAAGATATAAATAAAAGCGGAGAACGATTCGTTCTCCGCTAAGTTTTTAGTCAACAATGTACTTTTTAATGCTGTTCAAGAGATCGTCTGCATTGTCAGACTGAACCGTGAGCTTGATAGGGCTTGCAAGGTCAAGGCTGAAAATACCCATTATCGACTTTGCATCAACAACATATCTGCCGCTTGAAAGATCGGCATCTCCGTTATAAAGAGTAACAGCATTAACGAAGGATTTAACGTCTTCGATAGTAGAAAGCTTGATATTTACAGATTTCATTTAACATTCTCCTTTATTTAACATATAATATATCAGATGCATTCGGTCATACTATATTGTATGTCGAAGCAAACAAACTGATACGATCATTGTACAACAAAAAGAAGAATTTGTCAATCGTGTTATCATTATGTTTGCAATTTATTCAAAAGAGCAAAAGAAAGTGTTTTTTCGGAGGGGAAATTAGCTTAAATTAAAGGAAAAACGAGGCAAAATAGCCTGTAAAAAAATATCGGAAAATATTTTTATTTTTTTAGAAAAAACTGTTGACAAAACAATTCTGTTATGCTATAATAAACGAGTCGCAGGAAAGCTTGTGGCAAATGGGAGCATAGCTCAGCTGGGAGAGCATCTGCCTTACAAGCAGAGGGTCATAGGTTCGAGCCCTATTGTTCCCACCAAATCCGGCCTGGTAGTTCAGTTGGTTAGAACGCTAGCCTGTCACGCTAGAGGTCAGGGGTTCGAGTCCCCTTCAGGTCGCCATATTTGCCTCTGTAGCTCAGTTGGTAGAGCAGGGGACTGAAAATCCCCGTGTCGTTGGTTCAA
>JAZNJH010000050.1:0-47208 GCA_045577925.1 Eubacteriales bacterium | reverse complement strand
TGCGCACTTTTGTAGGGGAGGGGCTTGCTCCTCCCGTTTTTATTGTATCGGTATGCATTTGCGGGGCGGCTTGCGGTATTTCGCTTGTTTATTAAAATTGTTAGTTTTACGGGGGCGTGACTTTCTCCGCGCAGAGAAAGTCACCAAAGATGCGCCAAAAGGGGGCGAGGGCGGGTAGGACCCGCTGCCAAAGCGCGCGTGAGGCTTGGCAAAAATCAAAATCTCGACCCATACCCCATTATTTATTAAACGGCTCCTCCCCTTTATCTCCCCCTTTTCGCAATACCCCCTCTAACGAACGTACATCTCAATAACTCCCCATTTTGTGCCCGCAAAGTTTATCTTGTGTATTTGTTTGAGGGTGTCTGAACAGTTCACTTTATAAATTTTATCATCTGTGGGTAGTCCGTCAGTTGTGGAAATTTGGCTGAAATTCTTAGTCCCTAAACCCCGAGCACAAATTGAACAAATATGAAGACTACACAACGGTCAAGAGGGGGATATATAAGGGGGAGAATCAGCGTATTTGCCTCCGTCGGTGTAATAAAGGAAACGATACGGGTGTAAATTATAAAGTCTATGAAATCTTCACGCGAATTGGAAAAGACAGGGGAAGGCAAACCGCCTCACCCTTATACTCGCCTTTGGTGACTTTCCCCGAGTCGGGAAAGTCACACCCCCATAAAACTAACGATTTTATAAAACTAAATATAGTATCAAAGCTGCATAAACTACAATATTATCCATGTCGCAATATTGCGACATTTTTTTTATCTCACGTATGCTATCATATGAAAAAACACAAAGGACGGTTATATAAATGTGTGATAACAACATTTCATTTGAATACAAAAATGACTGTATGACGGCATTTGTCGGCGGTGATATCGACCACCACAGAGCGCGCGGACTCAGAGAAGCGATGGATGAGCGACTATACTCCGCCAGGCCAACGCTTTTTGCGATAGATATGTCACGTGTCAGCTTTATGGACAGCTCGGGACTCGGTCTTATACTCGGACGATTTACACTCTGCCGTGAGCTTGGCATAGAATTTAAGCTTTCAGAGCCGTCAGCCGAGGTTCAGAAAATACTCGATCTTGCCGGCACTCACAGACTCATTTGTATAGAAAAAAACAAGACCGATAAAAAATAATAAAAGAAGGGATGTGTTTAAATGAAAAAAAATAAAACAAATGAAGTGAAAATAGTATTTGATTCAAAAAGCGAAAACGAATCGCTTGCCCGTTACATATGCGCGGCTTTTTGCGCCAATTTTAATCCCACCGTTGAGGTTCTTGCCGATATTAAGTGTACAGTTTCTGAGGCGGTTACAAACTGCGTTGTACACGCGTATAAAGAGAAAGTGGGAAAGATATACCTTACTCTCAAATCGTATGATGACGCAACCGTTACGGTAACCGTTCGTGACCGAGGCTGCGGTATTGAAGACATAACACGTGCGCGCGAGCCGCTTTTCACAACGGATGCGGCAGGGGAGAGAAGCGGAATGGGATTTCCTATAATGGAAAGCCTGTCAGAGCGCTTCAAGGTAGTATCAAAGATTGGTGCAGGTACGTGTGTAACCATGCAGTTTAATCTTAATAAGAGCGCTCAGTATAGTACCTGAAAGGAAAAAAGATGGCAGACGAAAGATTCTCAGACAATGCCGAGCTTTTAGCGCTCGCGCAAAGCGGAGATGATGCGGCACTTGAGCGGCTTGTTGAAAATAATTCGGGGCTCGTGCGCAGTATAGCCTCACGTTTTTTGGGCAGAGGAGTTGAGCTTGAGGATCTTCTGCAGATAGGCTCTCTCGGTATGCTAAAGGCGGTGCGCAGCTATGACTCAAGCTATAATACTGCGTTCTCAACTTATGCAGTTCCCCTTATAATAGGCGAAATACGCCGTTATCTGCGTGATGACGGAATGATACGCGTAGGGCGAAAGACTCGCAGGCTCGGAGCTCAGATACTTCGGGTCAGGGAAGAGTATGTGAGAGAGCATGGGCATGAGCCGGGTGTTGACGAGCTTGCACATCTTTGCGAGGTGGAAAGGGACGAGCTTGTTTTTGCTCTTGATTCAACAAATCCCATAGCATCGTTAAGCGAATCTGTTTCAGATACCGGACTTACCCTTGAAACGCTTATTGCCGACAGTGATGATGCAATTCACTCGCTGACAGAAAAAATAGCGCTGACAAGTGCGCTTGATAAATTGCCGAGCGATTGGAGAAAGATAGTATATCTGCGGTATTTTAAGAATATGACACAACAGCAGTGCGCCGAAAAGCTCGGTATAACACAGGTTAAAATATCGCGAGAGGAAAAAAAGATACTTGCAAAACTACGTGAGTTATTGAAATAAAGAAAGGCATCCGTTAGGATGCCTTTTGTGTTTCTTCTGTGAAAAAAGTGGAGAAAGGGGGAGGTGATTACCCTTTCAGTCAGCTACGCTGACAGCCTCTCCAAAGAACAAGTGCAACGCGTTCTTATGAGGGAGAGCCTTTATTTAGCCTCACCTTTCGGTAGAGGTGGCAAAACTGCAGGTTTTGACGGAGAGGGCTTATCTGCTTCAGAACAAACTTAACTGGTCGATCTTGGAGTCTTCAACGAATGCCTCGTTGATAACCTCGGCAACTTCTTCCTTTTTAGTTTCTTCTTTTGTCTCGCTTAACAATGGTGACATGTCAAACATAGACATCTGATCGGTTTCAGGGAGCCCTTCAAGCGCCCCGTTCTTTCTCAGAAGCGCGATAATAGTCTTTGAAAGACCGCATCTCTTTCCCATTTCCTCAATTGACGAAAATTCGCTTTCCTCGCGCGCTTTTATGATATTAGCCGCAGCGGTCTCTCCGAGACCGGGAAGCGAGGAAAAAGGCATTCTTATCTTGCCGTCTTCGGGCGAGAATGCCGTTGCCGCGCTCTTGCGGCAGTCTACCTTTAAGAATTTAAATCCGCGCGCCATGCACTCAACAACGAGCTGGAATATATCGTACGTATCCTTTTCCTTCTGCGTTGCCGCCGTGCCTTTTTTCTCTATTTCGGACATATACGCTTTTACTGCACCAATGCCGCGGCCGACGATTTCCGCGTCAAAGCCGCCCGGTGCTACCGATAAAAACGCCGCATAGAATTCAAGAGGATAATATATCTTATACCATGCAAGTCTGATTGACGACATAACGTATGCCGCCGCGTGTGCCTTAGGGAACATGTACTTTATCTTAAGGCAACTTTCGATATACCAGTCGGGAACGTTGTGGTCCTTAAGCATCTGTATACGTTCGGGTGTAAAGGTTTTAGGGGCTTTACCCTTACGCGTATCCTCCATTATCTGGAAAGCATCCTTTGGGGCCACTCCCTTATAGAGAAGGTATGTCATAATACTGTCACGCGTACCGATAACGTCAGATATCGTGCAGATACCCTGGTCAATAAGGTCTTTTGCATTACCAAGCCAAACGTCAGTACCATGTGAAAGTCCCGAAATCTGCAAAAGGTCGGAAAAGCCTTTCGGCTTTGTATCAACAAGCATCTGACGGACGAATTTTGTTCCCATTTCGGGAAGTCCGTACGTGCCGATAGGGCTTCCGATATCCTCGGGAGTAACGCCGAGAGGCTTGGTTGATAAGAAGAGCTCGTAAACCTTTCTGTCATTCATAGGTACGTCGAGTACGCTTGTGTTTGTATACCTTTCAAGCATCTTATACTTCGTCGGTACATCGTGCCCGAGTATGTCAAGCTTGAGTATCGTATCATGCAGGAATTTGTATGTAAAATGGGTAGTAATCGTGCCTGCATCGGGGTTATCGGCAGGGTGCTGTACGGGTGTAAAGTCGTAAACGTCATATTCACGCGGAACAACTATAATACCGCCGGGGTGCTGACCTGTTGTTTTCTTAACGTCAACACATCCGTTTACAAGCCTTTGCACTTCTGCTTTAGGCAGGGCGATCTGCCGTTCTTCAAGGTATTTCTTAACGTAACCGTAAGCAGTCTTTGATGCAAGAGTGCCTATCGTACCTGCTCTGAACACGTTTTCCTTACCGAAAAGCTCTTCGGTATATTTGTGCGCATCTTCCTGAACGTCGCCCGAGAAATTAAGGTCTATATCGGGAGATTTGTCGCCGTAAAAGCCAAGGAAGGTTTCAAAAGGAATATCGTGTCCGTCACGGTACATTGGGGTATTACAGTGAGGACAGTTTTTGTCGGGCAAGTCGAAGCCCGAGCCGTATGAGCCGTCTGTAATAAACTCAGAGTAACGGCAATTTGTACATCTGTAATGAGGCTGGAGAGGGTTTACCTCTGTGATACCCGACATCGTTGCCGCAAATGACGAGCCGACAGAGCCTCTTGAGCCTACAAGATAGCCTGCCTTTTCACTGTTCAGCACGAGCTTTTGCGCTATCATATACATGATCGCAAAACCGTTACCGATGATAGATTTGAGCTCTCTGTCAAGTCTTTCCGATACAACATCGGGTATCTTGCCTTCAAACTCATACATGTCACGAACACGGTCGCGGCACATCTGTTCCAGCTCCTCGTTAACACCGGGTAAGCTTGGAGGATAGTTGCCCTCGGGTATCGGGCGGATCTTTTCTATCATGTCAGCGATGAGGTTAGTGTTGGTAACAACAACCTCGTAGGCCGCATCTTTTCCAAGATACTCGAATTCCTTGAGCATTTCCTCGGTTGTGCGCAAATACAGACCTGCTTCACGGTCGGCATCCTTATACTTATTTGAAACGAGTATCTGGCGTTCGATCTCGTCTTCTTTGTTTAAAAAATGAGCGTCGCACGTAGCGCATACGGGCTTGTTTAACTTTTTGCCAAGTTCGTATATACGGCGGTTGATATTACGTACTGCTTCAAGATCGGGAAGTATGCCGTCTTCAACCATGAATGAGTTGTTGCAAAGAGGCTGTATTTCAAGATAATCGTAATAATTTGCAATGCGCTTGATTTCTGATTCTGTTGCGCCTGAGAGTATTGCCTGATAAAGCTCGCCTGCCTCACACGCAGAGCCTATGATAAGCCCCTCTCTGTGAGAATCAATAAGCGATTTCGGCGTTCTCGGATAGCGCCTGAAATAACTCAGATAGCTTTTCGAGATGATCTTGTAGAGATTTTTAAGTCCCACCTTGTTCTTTACAAGAAGTATCTGATGATAAGTTTTCATCTTCAGAGGATCGGCCTTGTCGCTCATTTCGCGCGTAAGCTCTTCAAGTGTGCGAAGTCCGTCCTTCGAAAGCTGACCGAGCATTTTATCAAGTATGCGCGCAAGCATTTCAGCATCGTCCGATGCTCTGTGGTGATTAAACTTACCAAGCTCGTAATGATCTGCGAGTGTATCAAGCTTGTGGTTTTTCAAATCGGGGTTAAGGTATCTTGAAAGTGCAACCGTATCAAGATAGGTATTCGGGAATGAAAGCTTTGCATCCTCTGCTGCTTTTCTTATAAAGCTTGCATCGAAGTTTGCATTGTGAGCAACGAGTATCGACTCGCCTGCAAAATCAAGAAAGCTTTTTACTGCTTCTGCCTGAGAGGGCGCGCCTTTTACCATATCGTCGGTAATTCCCGTAAGCTTTGTAATATTTTCGGGAATATGCTCTCCGGGATCTGCAAAGGTGTTAAATACCTCTTTTACCTCACCGTTTTCAAAGCGTACCGCGCCGATCTCGGTTATCTTGCAGTTGTGTACCGAGAGGCCGGTGGTTTCTATATCGAATACGATAAACTCGTCAATGAATCTGGTTTTAAGGTCATTTTGCGAGTTTTCTCCGAAAAGAACACGTGCGGTGTCGTCAACGAAATAGTTTTCGACGCCGTAAATGACCTTGAAATCTTCAAGCTTTTCGCTTGCAAGCATAATGTTAGGGTATGCCTGAGCAACTGCATGGTCGGTTACAGCGATAGCCTTGTGCCCCCATTTTGAAGCCGTTTTAATAAGCGTTTCGGGAGCGATGAGCGCATCAAGCGCCGACATTTTTGTATGTGCGTGTAGCTCAACTCGCTTTACGGGAGCGTTGTCCTCTCTCTCCTTTATTTTTATCTTCATCATCGCATGGGGAATCAGGATGATCTCATTATCAAAATTGTCGCGCTTTGTGTAGCCGTCAATGAGAAGAACTGTCCCGTTTTTAATATCCGCGTACGTTGAAAGATCTGCGGCGTCAACAGTTATCTTTATAAATATAGAGCAGTCTCTGTCGGTAACGCCGAGCGTTACGGCATATCTGTCCTTGCCCCTGAGCTCGCGCTCCTCGTAATAGAAGGTTTCGCCAACAAGGCAAAGACCTTTCTTAGGCTCACAAAGCTCGCGCATGGGGGTTATACTTGTAACTTCAAACGGCTTGCCTATAAACTCGTTCGGCTCACTGATGTCAAAAACCGTAGGCCCGATTCGTACCGTAGTATCTGTTTGCTCAAATATAAACTCGCCTTTTGAAAGATTCATTCTCTTTTCAAAGCCTGCTGTCGGATCATATGACGGCTCTTCGGGTAATTTTGCCTTTCGCGTGGTAGAACCCGGAGCAAGCTTGTACGCCGCAAGCGTCTGCTCTTCAAGGTTTTTCATATATTCGGTGTCGTATAAGTATTTTTCATACTCTGTTTCAACAAGCACCTTAGCCTTGGTGTTTCCAAAAGAGTCGTATATGACCTTTTCCATTATATTTCCCGTCTGGGCGATATTTAAAAGGTCTATGCCTTCGCTTGAAAAGCCTATTTTTATAGTAAGGGTATTGTTTTCATATGTAAAAATGTAATCGAAAAAGAAGCCGTGGGCAAGCGCTCCCCGTCTTTCTGCAAGAAATATTAAAAGATCAACAGACTCTTTCGAACCGAAAAGATCGGCAGGGAAGGTCGGCTTTATAACGGCCGACTTCAGTGCATACGAGCTTTTTATCCCGTTTTCAATACTTTCGATAAGCTCGGGCGAAACGAGAGCATCATGCTCTGTTTCTATTTCAATACAGTTGTTTACAGTGTCGCATTTTATAACATGACTCCTCACGCTTTCAAAAAAGCGCTCCTGCTTGGAGTCGGGAGTGAAACGCGGCAGCCTTTCCTTTAATGCTTTTGCCATTTCTGACTTTTCCTTTTACATTTTTTCTATTTCTTTAATAAGTGTTTCTATAATAATCTCTTCGGGTATTTTTTTAACTATCTCGCCTTTTTTGAATAAAAGCGCTTCGCCGGTACCGCCTGCAATACCTATATCAGCCTCTCTTGCTTCTCCGGGACCGTTAACGGCACAGCCCATCAAAGCAACGGTTATCGGACGGCTGACTGTTAGTTTGTCTGATATTTTTTCAAATTTATGTACAAGTTCTATAAGATTTATCTGCGTACGTCCGCACGTGGGGCAGGACACGATGTTTATTGTGTTGGCACCGGATCTGCCTATTGCGCGCAAAAGAGCCTTGGCGCTTCTGACCTCGCTTGTCGGGTCTGCCGTCAGGGATATACGTATAGTGTCGCCTATATTGTCACAAAGCAGGCTTCCGATTCCTGCAGAGGACTTTATAAGCCCCTGAGTTTCTGTACCTGCTTCTGTAACGCCTAGGTGCAGAGGATAGCCTGTTCGCTCGTGCAGAAATCTGTTAGCATCGATCATTGTTTTAACGTTTGAACTTTTTACAGATAGTACTATATTGTCAAAATCAAATTTTTCAAGAAGGGAAGCGTGGTAAAGCGCGCTTTCTCCAAGCGCTTCTGCGCACGGTGAGCCGTACCTTGCAAGTATACTTTTTTCAAGCGAGCCTGAATTTACGCCTATTCTTATCGGTATATTCTTCTCATTACATATCTTTGCAACGGCGTGCACCTTTTCATCTGCACCGATATTACCGGGATTTATACGTATTTTATCAACCCCGGCATTTGCGCATTCTATTGCTATTTTGTAGTCAAAATGTATGTCGGCAACAAGCGGGGCGCTGACACCTGATTTTTTTAATTTCCATATAGTATTAACGCATGCAATATCGGGAACCGCGAGTCTTATTATATCGCAGCCCTCTGTTTCAAGCGCGCGCACCTGTCTTAAGGTTGCTTCAAAATCGTGAGTGTCGGTGTTGGTCATAGACTGAACCGCAATTTTTTCACCGCCGCCGATGACGGTATTTCCGATTTTGACTTTCTTAGTATTTTTCATATTAGCCTCTGCATTAAACGAAAAGTTTGGATATATCCTTGTAGGTTACAAACGCCATTAAAAGCATAAGAACTATAATTCCTGCCGCGTGGATCTTTGCTTCAAGTTCAGGATCAACAGGGCGTCTGCGAACAGCTTCAACGATAAGGAACATGAGTCTGCCGCCGTCAAGTGCCGGCAGGAGAAGCAAATTGAAAAGACCGAGATTCATTGTTATAACTACAACGAGGTATAAAACTCCGTCAATACCGCCTGATTTTGCGGTGTCGCTTATAGCCTGGGTTACACCAACTGGACCTGAAACTGCTTCAAAGCCGTATCGGCCTGTGATAAGGTCTATCAATGACTCCCATATCATTTCTATTGTTGAAACGGAACGATAGAAGGAGTGCTTTATAACGTTTGCAACGGTTTTTTCTTCGGGAAAAACATAAAAATCAGCCGCGGCATAAAGAATACCGCTTTCGCTGTATGAGGGGAAGCGTACGTCCTTGACTATAACAGTTTCGCCTGCGCGCTTAACTGTAATATCAACGGGAGAGATACCGTCGCGCATGATCTCATAAACGAGGTCGTTTGCAACGTACACTCTTTCATCGCCAACTTTTATTATAGTGTCGCCTATCATAAGGCCTGTTGACTCGCTCATAGCAGAATCTGCAAAGCCGTGGATAGTTGTTGAGCCGAGAACTTGCGAGGAACTTACGATAACGGTCATAACGATTATTCCGAGAATAAAGTTCATAAAAGCGCCCGCAAATACGACTATCATTCTCTGAAATACGCTTTTATTGCAAAGTGCGTTAGGATCGTCCGACGTGCCGTTCTCGCCCGGCATGCTTACAAATCCGCCGATAGGCAAAAGTCTAAGACTGTATCGTGTTCCGCTTTTCTTTGAAACGCGAGAATATATTTTAGGTCCCATGCCTATGGAAAATTCGTCAACTGTAACGCCGAATTTTCTTGCGGCTATAAAGTGTCCAAGCTCATGAATAAATATAAGCAAGGAGAATATTACAAGTGCAAGTACTATTGAAAGAATATTTATATCGATCACCCCTCTGTGTTATTTGCCCGCAATTCTTGCGGCTTCAGCCTCAATCTCGTATATTTTATCAAGTGAGTTTACGTCTGAAAGATAATCGCCGAGCGTGTCTAGCACGCCCTTGACGGTTTTATATATGTCCAAAAATCCAATTTCACCCCTGATAAAGCGCCATACCGCAGTTTCGTTTGCCGCGTTTACCGCCGCACCGTATCCCTGACCGTACTTGAGTATATCATACCCAAGTTCAAGCATCGGGAAAGCCTCTTTATCAGGCTTTGCAAAGGTGAGCCCCGAGATGGTGGTGAGATCAAGCGCGCCCGTTACAGACTTTAGCCTGTCGGGATAATCAAGTGCATATTCTGCGCTGTGGCGCATGTCGGGAAGCGACATCTGCGCTATGACAGTATTATCAATATATTCCACCATAGAGTGTATTATGCTCTCTCTGTGAACAACAACGTCTATCTTTGTGTGATCAATTCCGTAAAGATAGGCGGCTTCAACGATCTCAAAGCCTTTGTTCATAAGTGTGGCAGAATCGATGGTTATTTTAGAACCCATGCTCCAATTCGGGTGCTTGAGTGCCATTCCGGGCGTTACTTTTTCAAGCTCTTCCTTTGACTTTCCGAAGAAAGGACCGCCAGAAGCCGTCAGTATAAGCTTTTTGACCTCACTCTTTTTGCCGGCTCTGAGGCATTCGTGTATAGCTGTGTGTTCGCTGTCAACCGGAAGTATAGAAGCACCGCTTTTTTTAGCCGCTTCCATAACGAGTGAGCCTGCACTTACAAGAGATTCTTTATTGGCAAGCGCAAGCGTATTCCCGGCGTTAAGCGCTGAAAGCGTTGCCGGAAGACCGGCGCAGCCTGTTATCGAGTTGAACACCCGGTCAACTTTATGCGCGGCAAGCTCTTCTATCGCTTCTTTGCCGCAAAGAACTTTTATATTTGTATCCGCAAGCTTTATTTTAAGCTCGCCTGCCGCATTCTCATCGGCACTGACGGCTATTTTAACATCAAGCCTGCGTGCTTGCTCTTCTGCAAGCTTTACGTTTTTATTAAATGATATTCCATAAACGCCAACGTCGCCTTTTCTGCTCGCGGCAACGTCAGCTGTTTGTGTACCTACCGAGCCGGTAGATCCGAGTATCGTTATAGTTTTCATTTTAAACTTCCGCTTATATAATGAGATTTATGAAAGGCGCTGAGTGCATCATAAGAATAACGGGGGAAAGCGCAATAATGCTGTCAAAGCGGTCAAGTACTCCGCCGTGCCCCGGGAAAATGTTGCCGTAATCCTTGATGCCTGCCTGCCTTTTGATGATCGATGCCGCAAGGTCGCCGAATTGGGCAACTACTGCGGAAATAATTCCTGCTATAAAAAGCATAGCAAGGTGCATGTCAACACCTGTGATGCGCGAAACTATAAATCCGTAGAGCATAAAAGCAAGCCCGGAGAACAACGTTCCGCCAATCGCGCCTTCTACGGTCTTTTTAGGGCTGACTTCCGGTATCAGCTTGTGGCGGCCGAATAAAAATCCCGTAAAGTATGCCATCGTATCGGTAACCCACGCGCCGATGAATACAAGCCAGAACACGTACGCTCCGCCGTCTGTGTCGCGCAGAAGTATCAGCGTAGAAAAGCCTGCCGTTATGTAGATAACAGACATAAAAGCTCCCGAAAGGCTTGAATACTTAACCTTGTCGCGCATGATAACGCAGTAAGCGAGCAGCCATAATAAATATAGAAGTATTATTCCGAGCGCCCACGGTGCAAAATATGAAAGATCGCCTAAATAACGTGTGCAAAGCGGCGCACCTGCAGCTATTATAAGAGAGGGAAGTGTAACTGCCGCGTTTTTATTAAGCTTCAGACATTTAAGCATTTCATACGTGCCTACAAGCGAAAGAAGCGTTACGGCTACCGTGAATACAGGTGTATCGGAAAAGATCAGAAGCGGAACGAATACCGCCACGAGTATTATTCCCGTAATTACTCTTTGAAACATATTAACATCTCCTGCTTTGCAAGCTATTTTGCTGTTTCGGTACTTGGGTTAACTGCGCCGAATCTGCGTTCGCGGCGCGAATATGAGGCAATAGCTTTGTCAACGTCCTCACTTGTTATGTCCGGCCATAGTTTGTCGGTAAAATAAAACTCCGAATATGCCGACTGCCATAAAAGGAAATTCGATATTCTGTATTCACCTGCAGTACGTACTATAAGATCGGGATCGGGAGAGAGGCAAGTGTATAATTTAGAATCTATAAGCTCGCTTGTTACGTTTGTAACACCGTCGGCTATAAGCTCGTTGCATGCATTGACTATTTCATCGCGTCCGCCGTAATTGAAAGCCACGTTGAGTATCCGCTTGTAGACAGATGAATCTCTTTCGAGCTTTTCCATCTTCTGGCGAAGCTCATCTGAAAATGGCGCTTTGCTCCCCAAAAATACAACGCGTACTTTTTCTTTTTCAAGGTCTGCAAACGCCTCGTCCATGAAATTCGAGAGTAACTTCATTATCGCGTTTACTTCGCTTTCCGGCCGCTTCCAGTTTTCTGTTGAAAACGCATATACGGTTATATGCTCAACTCCGATGTCGCCGCAATATCTGATAACACGTCGGAATACCTCAGCACCCTTGCTGTGACCGTACTCGCGCGGCATGGAACGGCGCTTTGCCCATCTTCCGTTGCCGTCCATGATGAAGGCTATGTGTTTCGGTATACACAAAGGAGTATTCTGATTTGATTTTTTATTCTTAAATATAGTTTTTAAAAGTGACATTAGCAAATGTTAAGACTGCGCTTTTTGATTTGTTATATCCTCAAATAAAACCGCAGGGAGCCGAGTCTGGCTCCCGCGGTGATCTGCTATATGAGGGCAGTCTTCTCCTTTTGAGGTTGATTAAAGGGAGAGAAGCTCCTTTTCCTTTGCTGCGGAGATCTCGTCGATCTTCTTGATGAATTTATCTGTAAGATCCTGAACGTTCTTTTCAGAATCCTTAGCTTCGTCCTCGGTCATTTCACTGTTTTTCTTCATAGCCTTGATCTTGTCGTTAGCATCGCGGCGGATATTACGGATAGCAACCTTAGCGTCCTCGCCGGCACCCGATACCTGCTTTGTAAGCTCGCGGCGGCGCTCCTCTGTAAGCTGAGGGAAGGTGAGTCTGATAACCTTACCGTCGTTCATGGGTGTGATGCCTATATCTGACGCAAGAATAGCTTTTTCAATACCCTTGTTGATGCTCATATCCCAAGGTGTAATAACGAGGGTGCGTGCATCGGCAGCCTTTACGTCTGCAACCTGAGAGATAGGTGTGGGTGAGCCGTAGTAGTCAACTGTAACCTTGTTGAGCACAGCGGGATTAGCCTTTCCGGCTCTGATGCTGTCAAGCTCGTTTTCATAAGCGGATATGGATTTTTGCATTTTTACTTCAAATTCGTTAATAGCAAGTTTCATTTTAGTGTCTCCTTTTATAAATGTATATTTGTATTATGCAGTAACGACTGTGCCGGGAATATCGCCGCACAGTGCGTCAAGTATGTTTTCGGGTTTTTCAAGCGCGAATAAAAGCATATCAAGCTTGTTTTCACGGCAGAAGGAAGCGGCGGTCTGATCCATTACCTTGAGGTTTTTTTCAAGAATGAAATCGTAGGTTACATTATCGTAATGAACTGCATTAGGGTCAATCTTTGGGTCGGCAGAGTAAACTCCGTCTATGTTCTTTGCAAACAGTATCATGTCTGCGCCGATCTCGGCCGCGCGGACTGCTGCCGCGGTGTCGGTTGATACAAACGGAATACCGAGCCCTGCACCGAAGATCACTACCTCGCCTTTCTCAAGAGCTTCAACTGCACGTCTGCGGTCAAAGCGGTCAGCAAAAGCACCGGTTTCCACTGCGCTCATAACATGCGCAACTACTCCGGCACGCCTGAGCGCGTCCTCAAGAGCGATACAGTTTATCATGGTTGCAAGCATACCCATATGGTCTGCGCGGACTCTGTCTGTTTCATTTGATTGTCTGCCTCTCCATATATTGCCTGCGCCGACGATTATTGCAATCTGAACGTTTTTATCAAGAGCCTTCTTTATAACGGAAGCCACCTCGATAAGCATTTTATCATCAAGAATGTTGCCCTGAGTTTTTCCTGAGAGAGCCTCTCCCGAAAGCTTTAGGAGCACACGCTTGTACTTAGGTGTCTGATTCATAGCTTTTGTCCTTTCTGCCGATATGTGATGCGCACATAACAGTGAAATATATTCAAATAATATTATAATCGAAATAACCTGTCTTGTAAAGAGGTTTTTGTAACTTTTTTACCGTCAAACTTGTAAAGAGGCGTTTTAGATTGAAAAACGTGTTGTGAAAGGGAAAAAACATGCTGAATTTAACGTTCAGGAGGGGATAAATGTTAAAAAAATGTAAATATTTTGGTTGATTTTAAAAATTGCTTGCAAGGCGTAAAAAAATGTGATACAATGTATCAGTATGTGTCAGCGGTGCACATATGTAACAAAAAATACAGCCGTTATAATACACGCAGCCACAGACGTTTTGGTGCGCGTTATGCGTTTTGAACTGTCAAACTGCGCTGCGAAAGATTAACCTAAGGAGGACATGAAAATGTCAGTAATCTCAATCAAACAGCTGCTTGAAGCAGGCGTCCATTTCGGACATCACACAAGAAGATGGAACCCTAAAATGGCTGAATACATCTTCACGGAAAGAAACGGTATCTACATTATTGACCTTCAGAAGACCGTTAAGAAGTTCGAAGAAGCGTACATGTTCGTTCGCGAAGTAGCAAGCGAGCAGGGCACTATCCTCTTCGTTGGAACAAAGAAGCAGGCTGCAGACACCATCAAGGAAGAAGCTGCAAAGTGCGATATGTTCTACGTAAGCGAAAGATGGCCGGGCGGTATGCTTACAAACTTCCAGACGATCAAGAAGAGCATCAACCGTCTTAAGAGCCTTGAAAAGATGCAGGCAGACGGAACATTCGATCTTCTTCCCAAAAAGGAAGTTGCTTCTCTTGTTAAGGAAATGAACGACCTTGAAAAGAACTACGGCGGTATCAAGGAAATGGAAAAGCTTCCTGACGCAGTATTTATAGTTGACCCCAGAAAAGAAAGAAACGCAGTACTCGAAGCAAAGAAGCTCGGTATTCCGGTAGTTGCTATCGTTGATACAAACTGCGATCCCGACGATGCTGATTACATCATCCCCGGTAACGACGACGCTATCCGCGCTATCAAGCTTATCGCAGGCGCTCTTGCAGACGCTGTTATCGAAGGCAGACAGGGCGAACAGATCGGTGAAGCTGACGAAGCAGCTAAGACCGAGGCTGAAGAAGCAGAGGATGCAGAAGCAAACGCGTAAGCTTTTGCTTTGCACGTAAAGATATAACGAAAGGAAAGGTAATAACCATGGCAGTACAGATATCCGCAAAGGACGTAGCTGAACTCAGAAAGAAGACCGGCTGCGGCATGATGGAATGTAAGAAGGCTCTCGTAGAAGCAGAGGGCAATTTTGACGAGGCTGTAAAGGTACTCAGAGAAAAGGGACTTGCTGTTGCCGCTAAGAAGGCAGACAGAATTGCAGCAGAGGGTGTAGTTGATATACTCGTTGAAGGCAACACAGCTGCTATTATCGAAGTTAACTCTGAAACAGACTTCGTTGCAAAGAACGAATCCTTCAAGGAATTCGTAAAGAATATTCTTAAGACAATCATCGCTGAAAGACCTGCAAACGTTGCAGAGCTTCTCGCAAAGCAGTATGATGCAGAAATGACAGTTGAAGCAAAGCTTAAGGACATGATCTTCACGATCGGTGAAAACATGAACATCCGCCGCTTCGACGTTGTTGACGGCACACTCAGCACATATATCCACGGTAACGGCCAGACAGGTATCATCATCAACTTTGAAGCTGATGATGCAGCAAAGAACAATGCAGGCTTTGCAGAATTTGCAAAGAACATCGCACTCCAGTGCGCAGCTATGCCCGTTCTTTACCTTGATAAGGAATCCGTTCCTGCAGCAGACGTTGAAGAGGAAAAGCAGGTTCTTATTGCGCAGATCAAGAACGACCCCAAGAATGCATCCAAGCCTGAAAACATCATCGAAAAGATGGTACAGGGTAAGATCGGCAAGTTCTATGAAAAGAACTGCCTTACAGAGCAGGGCTACGTTAAGGACGACGATATGACAGTTGCACAGTACGTAGCAAAGACCGCTAAGGAATTCGGCGGAAGCATCAAGATCAAGTCCTACACCAAGTATGAAAAGGGCGAAGGTCTTGAAAAGAGAGAAGACGACCTTGCAGCAGAAGTTGCAAAGCTTGTTAACGGCTGATAAAGTCTAAAAATAAAAATTCACTATTCACAATGCAATCAAATTACCCCGTCGGAGTACCGACGGGGTAATTTTTATGTCTTGGAATAAAAATGCCGTTATCGGCAAAAAATACATTTGAGTATTGCTGCGCAAGAGTTGACATTTTGCCGATAATGTGATATAATTACAGCAAATATGGAGGTGGTTATATGATATTTCTATCCGTAAAAGAGATTGCGAAAAAATGGAATATGTCTGAGCGAAGCGTCAGAAATTATTGTGCATCAGGCCGTGTGCAGGGAGCTTTCCTTACGGGGAAGACATGGAATATTCCGGAAAATGCTAAAAAACCCGAGAGGGTTAATAAAAGCAAAAGTGCACCGAAGACTTTGCTTAATATTTTAAAAGAGGAAAAACAAAGTCAGGTCAGCGGGGGGATTTATCATAAAATACAGATCGAACTCACGTATAATTCAAACCATATAGAAGGCAGTCGCCTTACTCACGACCAGACGAGATATATTTTTGAAACGAATACTGTGGGCATTACCGATGAGGGAGTTCGTGTTGACGATATTATAGAAACTACCAACCATTTCCGTAGTATTGACGAAATTATTGAAAATGCAAAATCTTGTCTTAGCGAGAAGTTTATTAAGAATCTGCATTTTATCCTGAAAACAGGAACAAGCGATGCCAAAAAGGATTGGTTTGCAGTTGGCGATTATAAAAAAATGCCAAATGAAGTTGGCGGAATTGATACAACTTTGCCGGAAGACGTGTCGGAAGACATGAAAAAACTTCTTGCCGATTATAACGGTAAAGAGAATGTAGGACTTCATGATATAATCGAGTTTCACGTGCGCTTTGAGCGAATACACCCGTTTCAGGACGGCAACGGCCGTGTTGGCAGACTTATCATGTTCAAGGAGTGCCTGAAACACGGTATTGTACCTTTTATTATTGAGGACGATATCAAAATGTTTTATTATCGTGGATTGAAAGAATGGAGCAGAGAAAAGGGATACCTAACCGACACATGCCTTTCAGCACAGGATAAATTTAAAAAGTATCTTGATTATTTCAGGATTGAATATAAAGAAAATTGAATATCAGCTAAGAAAAACACCGGCGTTTTTGATTATGCCGGTGTTTTTGATATAAATTGTGTAGCAACTGATGAGGGAAACATTACGTTATTTAATAATGCCTGCTTCACGCAGATCGTTGTCTGTAATTTCGCCTTTTCTGCGTTCGTACCTTCTTATAAATGATTCCATTAAGTAGGATATCTGTACACTGGTGCTTCACGAATAAAATTCAGCAACGTATTGAACTTTGTGAAGGATATTCGGATCAACGATCAGATTAAAATGCTTTTTACCTTTCATAAGTATCTCCTTTCAAGAAAATCTTCAGAGGCACCGTTTATGCGCGCAAATAAAAAAGTGCGCTCCAGCGAGGGAACGCACCGAAAAAGTGTTTCCCTTCACGTTGTTGCGACACAAACTGATCTCTTCCGATATGGCATGAGAAAAGAAGGGAAAACACCTTTTGCTAAAGTAATTTTCCATATCGAAAGAAAAATATTCAGTTTATGTCGCACCCATATTATACCACAACAAAAAAACAAATGCAAGCATTAGGCGCCTAAAATAAAAATAATTGTATATTTTGTAAATTTTTCTTTGAGCACAAAGCCTCCCCCCTTCGGGGGAGATGTCATGCTTTTTGCGTGGCGGAGAGGCCTTCCCTTCATCATAATCGTAGATTTTAACCTCTCAGTCATCTAACGTTGACAAGCTCCAAGGAACGTACTTTGTGTGTTATTATCAAAGCTAGAGCCTTTTTGTGCTTTTTTCGATAGTTTTGGCTATATGTTTGTAATTGTGTAAAAAAATTTTAAAGGGACTCCTTCAGTTGTTGACATCTCTAAAAAGTGTGGTATAATTATATTTAATATATATTTTTATAGTAAGAGGACTAAAAAATGCCTGAAAATAATGAAAAAAACATAAAGGGCGGTATAAGCGTTGAAACCGCCAATATTTTCCCCGTTATAAAAAAATGGCTTTATTCCGAGAAGGAAATTTTTGTGCGCGAGCTCGTTTCTAACGCATGCGATGCCGCAACAAAAATGAAAAGACTATCTTCTCTTGGCGAAGTTAAAGGGCTCGAAGACGAAAAATATCGTATTGACGTTAGCGTTTCGAAAAATCTTCGCACGATCACCGTTAAGGATAACGGTATTGGTATGAGCGAAGCCGAGGTTGAAAAATACATCTGTCAGATGGCGCTTTCGGGTGCTCTTGACTTTATTGAGAAATACGAGGGTGAGGCACAGAATGCCAATAACGGTATCATAGGTCACTTTGGTCTGGGCTTTTATTCTGCCTTTATGGTCAGCGACAGGGTTGATGTTATTACCAAGTCATATACGGATGCACCTGCGGTAAAATGGAGCTGCAGTGAAGCGGGCGAATATGAAATGTCGGAAGATAGCAGAGAAGAGCGCGGTACGGAGATAATACTTCACGTAAACGATGAAGGCGAGGAGTATTTAAGCGCTTACAAGCTTAAAGAAGTGCTTGAAAAATACTGTGCGTTCATGCCTGTTGAGATCTATTTTACAGATGAAGATGCTGAGAAAAAAGAGGACGAAGCCGAAACCACTATTAACGATACAACGCCGCTTTGGCTTAAAAATCCTTCTGAATGCACAAAAGAGGAATATACCGAATTTTACCGCAAGGTGTTTAATGATTACAGAGAGCCGCTTTTCTACATACATCTGAATGTAGACTATCCTCTCAATTTTAAGGGAATACTTTATTTTCCCAAGCCCTCGCACGAGTATGACAGCCTGGAGGGACAGGTTAAGCTTTACTACAATCAGGTGTACGTTGCCGATAACATCAAAGAGGTAATACCCGAGTTTCTACTGATGTTAAAGGGCGTGCTTGACTGCCCCGAGCTCCCGCTTAACGTATCAAGAAGCTATTTGCAAAACAGCGGATACGTTTCAAAAATATCCTCTCACATAGTAAAGAAGGTTGCCGACAAGATAAACTCTCTGTTTAATACACAGCGCGAGGAGTTTGAAAAGCTTTGGCGCGATATAAAAACCTTTGTAGAGTATGGAGCGCTTCGTGACAGAAAGTTTTTCGACCGTATACTACCCTCGGTTATCTGGGAAAAGACATCGGGTGAGTACGTAGGGCTTGAAGACTATCTTGAAAACGCAAAGGAAAAGCATGAAAACACCGTGTACTATACGACCGACAAGGTATCTCAGGCTCAGTACGTATCTATGTTTGAAAACGAGGGTATCGACGTTGTAATACTTGACACGGTTATCGAAAATCAGTTTATAACCCTTATAGAAAATGAAAAGAAAGTAAAGTTTATAAGAGTAGACTCGGACGTTGCAGGCTCTCTCAGGGCTGAGGGCGACGCCGGCGACGCCCCCGCGCTTACCGAGCTTATGAGAAAAATAAGCGCAAAAGAAAAGCTTGAAGTAAAATATGAGCTTTTAAAGGATGCCTCCACACCCGCTCTTTTAAATATATCCGAAGAAGCAAGACGTATGGAAGACATGATGCGTATGTACCGTATCAGCATGGGCGACGAGTCGCCGATCTTGCCCGAGAGCGAATATACACTTGTTATAAATAAATCGAGTAGCCTTATCAAGCATATAATCGATATACTTCCCACAGACGCGGCGCGCGCAGAGCAGATAGCACGGCAGATGTATTCGCTTGCACTTCTTTCTCAGCGCAGGCTGACAGCTGAAGAACTTAAAAACTTCTTGGCGCAAAGTTATGAAGTGCTTGAGAAGCTATAATGAACAAAATAAGTAAGAGTGCGCTTGAAACGATAGGCTCAAACGCATTTGAAAATTCAAAAGCTTTGGCAAATAAGCTTGAAATGAGGCTCGGCGCAATAGACAGCGCAGTTTCGCTTGCCGATATAGGCAAAAAGCTTAAAGCGGCAGACGCAGAGATTGCGTCGATTTATAAAACACAGCTTTCACAGAATGCACAGCTTGTTTTTGAATCTGCAACGCCGAAAAAGAGCCGCCGGCATATAAAAGCGTATTCGCAGGCGATATCTATTGCAGATACGCTTGTATTGTCAAGAATGATACTTGAAAGGGCTGGGCGGGATAGCGAGTTCAGCGCGACAAGACTTCTTGAGAATGAAAGTCAGACACTACTACCTGACGATATCAAGATAGTATACAGAAAAGCAAGGGGAGCAGACATAGCTTTTGAGAAGTTTTCGTCCCTGATACCGGACTGCGCGGCGCTTTACCGTGATACGTTTTTGTCTGTGTGCGATGCCGTTGAGCTTGGCGAAGCAGATATGTGTATACTTCCGTATGAGAATACCGACGACGGAAAGCTAAACAGCTTTTACAGGCTTATTGAAGGTTTTGATTTGAAAATAGCGGCTTCATGCAGTGTAAAGTCACTTGACCGTGAAGACCGAACGAGATATCTTTTATTATCAAAGAGTTTAAGCGGAATATCCGCCGTCTCGGGTGTTACGGACTTTGAATTTCTGCTCTCAGACAGAGCTGACTCAACTCTGACGAGTGCCATGACTGCGGCACATTTGCTAGGGCTTGAAATAAGAAGCATAGATACTGTTGTGAGCGAAAACTCACTGACGGTTTTTGATATTCGCGTAAGTTCAAAGGCAAGAGCGCTTGATGAATACATATTGTATCTAAAGCTTGATGATGTTGATTTTACCCCTCTTGGAATTTTTGCACAAATTGATTGACGGAGTTAAAGGATTATGAAAAAAACTGTAACGTATAAAACGCACGGTACGTGTTCGCGTGCTATTGAAATAGAGCTTGAAGGCGATATTGTACAAAGTGTAAAATTTATAGGCGGATGCGATGGAAATACACACGGAATAGCAAGTCTTGTGTGCGGAATGAATATAAATGAAGTTATAAAGCGTCTTGAAGGTATAAGGTGCGGATTTAAAAACACTTCATGCCCCGATCAGCTTGCACACGCTCTTAAAGAACAGCTTGAGGCGTAAATTACGAAAGGATATAACACACAATGATAAGTTATCTTGAAAATTATAAGCGCTGGGTTGAAAACGATTCACTTGACACGGAAATGAAGCGCGACCTTAAAGCGATAGAAGGCAAGGTCGATGAAATAAAATACCGCTTTTCAAAGCGCCTTGATTTTGGAACGGCAGGACTAAGAGGCACGATGAAGGCAGGCCTTAACGCGATGAATATATATACCGTTGCGCAGGCAACGCAGGGCTTTGCTGACCTTATTATAAAGGTTTGCGGTCGCGAGCGTCCCGTTGTGGTTGCGTGCGATTCACGCAATAATTCGGAGCTTTTTGCAAAAACGACGGCGCGCGTATTTGCGGCAAACGGATTAAAGACTTATATATTCAACGAGCTTCGTCCGACACCCGTACTTTCTTTTGCAGTACGCGAGCTTTCCTGTATTGCGGGCGTTAATATAACTGCTTCTCACAATCCCAAGGAATACAACGGATACAAGGCTTATTGGGAGGACGGCGCACAGCTTCCCCCGGACCATGCTGCAACCGTTGCAGAGTTTATAGATAAGATAGATATTTTTGACGGCGCAAAGCTTGTTGATTTTGACTCTGCCGTTGAAAAGGGTGATATCATAGTACTCGGTCATGATTTTGACGAGAAGTATATGGAAAAGGTGCTTGCCGAAGCGGTTTATCCTGAAGCTGTCAAAGCAGTCAGCGACGATTTCGGCGTTGTATATACCCCTCTTTGCGGAACGGGATACAGACTCGTGCCCGAGGTGCTTTCGCGTGCCGGATTTAAGAAGATATATACTGTACAAAGGCAGATGAAGCCCGACGGAAATTTCAAGGATATAAGATTCCCCAACCCCGAATTCCCCGAGGTCTTTGAAGAGGGTGTTCTGCTTGCAGAAGAAAAGGGATGCGATCTTATTATCGCAACGGACCCCGATGCAGACCGCGTTGGTATTATGATAAAGGGCGCAGACGGCAAATTTACCACGATCTCGGGTAATCAGGTTGGTGCTCTGCTTATAGAGTATATTGCAACCGCATACGAGGAAACAGGCACTATGCCCGAGAACCCTTACGTTGTAAAAACGATAGTAACCACCGAGCTTGCCGCAAAAATATGTGAGGCTCATAATATAAGAATATTCAACGTTCTGACAGGCTTCAAGTTTATCGGTGAGGTTATCAAAAAGCTTGAAGTTACAGGACACGACAACTATCTGCTCGGATTTGAGGAAAGCTACGGATACCTCAAGGGTACGTACGCACGCGACAAGGATGCCGTTGTTGCCACCATGCTTATAGCCGAAATGGCTGCCTACTACCGCGGCCGCGGAATGACTCTTGCCGATGCACTTGAGAGCCTTTATAAGCGCTACGGCTACTATATGGAGGCTTCGAAGAGCATCGTTATGGACGGCCTTGACGGAGTTGAACGTATGCGTGATCTTATGAACGCTTTGAGAAACGATCCGCCCGTTAATATATGCGGACACGATGTTGTTGAATTCAGGGATTATTTAAGTGATACGGTAAAGAAAAAGGGAAGTGACAGCATTGAGTCAACGAACCTTCCGTCATCTGACGTTTTGTATTTTATTCTTGATAACGGCGACCGCCTTGTAATAAGACCGTCGGGAACAGAGCCGAAGGTCAAGGTTTATATGCTTGCATGCAGTAAGAGCGCAGCTGAAACGCAGGAAAAGCTTGCAAAGTACAAGGACTATACAAAGAGCTGGTCAAACTAAGCGCTGTTTTAATATAAGTTCTTTAACTTAAAGGGTGTAACTATTATGAATTTTGAAAACTTGAAGGAAACGACTGTAAATTCAAAGGAGCTCTTTCGCGGAGTCGTGGCCAATTTGTTTATTGACGAGGTTGAATTACCCGACGGCTCTCATTCTACACGAGAATATTTAAAACATAACGGTGCCGTTGCGGTTATTCCTGTTGACGAAGATGGCAACGTTTATCTCGTTAATCAGTACCGCTATCCGTTTTCGCGTGTGATGACCGAAATTCCTGCGGGTAAGCTTGATACCCCCGACGAAGACCCTCTTGAAGCCGCAAAGCGCGAGCTTCGCGAGGAAACGGGCTTTACCACCAATAAGATCACTTTCCTTGGCGAGTTTATAGGAAGTGCCGCGATAATCGGCGAAACTATATACGTGTATCTTGCTCAGGATCTTGAAGCAGGCAAGCAAGAGCTTGACCGCGACGAATTTTTAAACGTGATAAAAATGCCACTGGACACGCTCGTCGATAAAATCATGAACGGAGAGATCGCCGACGGTAAAACGCTTTATGCGGCTTTGAAGGTTGATAAAATGTTTAATGAAAAACAGAGCTGAAAAACGATTTAAGATATTATATCTTTGCGGACTTATATCGGCACTGCTGAGCTTCTTAATACTTATGCCAAAAAGTATACCGATGTATTTAAACAGCTCGCCCCTGCCCGATGTTACGACTTTTCAAAGTTTTAATTCTGATAAGCTTGACCCGAAAAGCGTATCCGTGTGGCTTGATGATGAACTGTATGCCAGAAACGCATATCTGTGCAGTGTGGATACGCGAAGTGTTATAGCGGAAAAATTCAGCGAAGAGAGGGTGAGCCCCGCTTCGCTGACAAAGATAATGACGGCGATAGTCATCCTCGAAAACTCTGACGATCTAGATATAAGCGTAAGCGTTCCTGCAAACGTTTATAACAAGCTGTACAGTGAGGGCGCATCAATGGCAGGCTTTGAGCCCGACGAGAAGGTGACACTTCTTGATCTTCTTCACGGTATAATGTTACCATCGGGTGCCGAAGCGGCGGCTGCAGCTGCAGTACACGTGGCGGGCAGTGAGGCAAAGTTTGTTGATATGATGAACCAGAAGGCTCTTGAAATGGGTCTTTCAAACACGCATTTTGAGAATATATACGGCTTTGACGATAAAGACCATTATTCCAATGCAAGTGAACTTGCAGAGATACTAATGTACGCTGTTGAAAACAAAACGTTTTGTGAGATAGTAAGTAAAGACAGCTATAAGGTCGCGCCGACCAACAAGCACCCCGTCGGCTTTACGATGAAAAGTACGGTTTTTGCCAAAATAGGCGAAAAAGCACCCGAAGAAGCCGTGATACTCGGCGGGAAAACAGGCTTTACATATGATGCAGGATTATGCCTTGCAACGTATGCCGAAAAAGACGATGAGAAGTACGCGGCAATTGTGCTGGGTGTCGCGGGGACGCACAGAACACCTCAGTATCAGGTCGATGATACTATGTATCTGTATAATTTGATAAAATAAAACCAAACCTCCCCAAAAAGGGAGGTTTTTTATGTCAAGATCTGCGTATATGTCATAAACTGTAACAGACGGAGCAGATAACTCCGCTATTTATATAGATCGGTAAATCCGACATGGAGAAAAGTATGACGATTGCAGATTACAGTGAGAACTCTTATTTTGCCGCCGCCAATTCGCGTGACGGCTTCATTTCATTTTTTGATAAAATTTTTTCTCCCGAAGAGCTTGATTTTCTCTACATAATCAAGGGTGGCAGCGGATGCGGCAAAAGCAGTCTTATGAGAGAGGTGGCACTTGAAGCCAAGAAGCGCGGAGAGAGGGTTGAGTATTTTTATTGTTCATCCGATCCGAAAAGCCTTGACGGAATAATTCTTACAGAAAGAAAAATCGGTATTATAGACGGTACTTCTCCGCACGTGTGTGAGCCGAGTCTTCCCGGATGCTTTGATGAGATAATTAATCTTGGAGCGTTTTGGAACAATCGTATTCTCAGAGAACGACGAGATGAGATATGCGAGCTTATAAAAGAGAAGAAAAGGCTTTACAAAAGCGCATATTCTTATCTTTCCGTATCGGGCAAGCTTGAAGCAATACGCGACAGCATTCTCTCAGGGGGGATAAAAAGCGAAAAGCTTAACTTGTGGGCAGAAAGGTTTTGCAAAAGATTTTTGTATTCCGAAAATCCGTGTGAAAGGATAAGGCTTACCCAAACGGTAAGCAGCCTTGGAAGAATAAATCTTGATAGCTTTTACCTTGGCGCAGACACACATTTCGTTGTGAAAGATCCCTTCCGTATTTCGCACGTTGTTTTTGATGCTATAATTAACGCTGCCCGTTTTAGAGGGATCGGTATGGTGATTTCTTACGATCCGATTGATACAAAAAAGGTAAACGGACTTTATTTTACAAACAGTAAGGTGTCTGTAACACTTGCGAAGGAACATGGCCCCGTCTATGATGACCTGATTATAAATACAGAGCGATTTTTTGAGCGTGATATATACAAAGAAATCAGGCAAAGGGCGCGCTATATCGGAAAGTGTGCTGATATTATGTGCACTTGTGCTATCGACACTATGAAAAACATAACCGCTCTTCACCGGGGCCTTGAGGATATCTATATATCCGCAATGAATTTCGATGCAAAAGAAGAGTATACCAAAGAGCTGATAAAAAAGATATTCGATTGAGTACTTGTGTAAAAAAACCGCACCGGAAGTCCGGGTGCGGTTTTTTGTTTTGAAAACAGCGGAAAAACAACACTAAAAACAACTTATTTTTTAATAATTTGGATTAAATATTACGGAACATTTTCTTGAACGCAGAAAATATTCCTTGGATTATCAAAGCGTTTGTATTAAATAAAAAAATTCATAGATTATATTTGAAATTTGTTTATATGTATGATATAATTATAATAACTAACTATAAATTTAATGCAAATTGCTATTGAGAAGGAGGGGTCATCGTGAATATAGTACAGTCGATGAGAGAAGCTGTTTCATTTGTTGTTGCGGTTTTATCGGGGATCAGAATAATAGACATTATCGACGTTGTTATAGTGTCGGTTCTTTTGTACTATGTGTACAGATTTATTCGTGACAGAAGGGCGGGCAGACTTGCCCTTGGTGTAGTGCTGCTTGTTTTGTTTATGATGATAAGCGAGATCACGAACATGTATGCTATGAGCTTTATAATGGAGAACGTTTTCCAGGTAGGAATCATAGCACTTATTATAGTTTTTCAGCCGGAGCTTAGAAGCGCACTTGAAAAAATGGGCGCTGAGCCTTTCAGAACGCTTAAGATTGGCGACAGGCAGGAAAATATGGACGATACACGCGAGCTCATAGTAGCCGTAACGTCAGCAGTTTGCGATATGTCCCTTGAAAAAACAGGAGCGCTTATAGTTATAGAGCGCAACACGAAAATTGGCGACATAATAAAGACAGGTACAGTTATTGATGCAAAGGTAGACCCCTTTCTCATCAAAAATATATTTTATAACAAGGCGCCTCTTCACGATGGTGCAGTTGTTGTGCGTGACGGACGTATCTGTGCGGCAGGATGCTTTTTGCCGCTTTCGTCAAATCCTGAAATCATAAGGGATCTTGGTACACGTCACAGAGCCGGAATAGGCATGAGTGAAAACAGTGATGCGGTTGTTGTGATCGTGTCTGAAGAAACGGGAACCATATCAACGGCGCTTGACGGAAAGCTTACAACGAATTACAGTTATCAGACTCTCAAAAAGTTCCTTGAAGGTGAACTTGTTACAGAAGAGGAAACAAGCTCACGCAAGAAACAGTTTAAGAATATACTTCATAAAAACCGAAAAGAAAAAAATAGTAAGTAATATCTTGACAACAGATTGGCAGGCAAGAAATATACAAAAAGGGTACGGTCATAAAATGAACGAATCTCAGAAGAACAATACAGTTGAAGAAAATAAGAATCAGAACAAGCCGGTAAATAAGAAAAACGATACCGGAGCGCGCATACTTTGCCTTGTTGGAGCGATGCTTATATGGTTTTATGCCGTAAGCTCGCAAACGATAATTGAGGATACGCGCTTTGCGTCTATTCCCGTGAAGCTTATGAGTGTTGACACGCTTGAGGATGAATACGGAATGACGGTTATAAGCGGATACGATTATAACGTAGACGTAACTCTTTCGGGAACACGCAGTGAGCTCAGCCGTATAGATGCAGACGATATATCTGCCTACGTTGATCTTTCGCAGATAGAAACGGCAGGAACGTATTCTCTTGATCTTCGGGTTTCTGCTCCGGGTGGTGTCAGCGTTAAGGAGTTATCTGCAAATTACGTTGACGTATACGTTGACAAACGCTCTTCGAAAAACGTGGAGATAAGAATAAATCCGGTATACATGATAGAATCCAACTACCTGCTCGGCACACCAGAGGCTGATATAGAGACGGTAACCGTGACAGGACCTGCAGACGTGCTGTCCCAGATCACGCATGCGCAGGTAACCGTTGACGTCGGAAAGCTTACAAAGACGGTAACGACAACCGGAAGCATAGTACTGTATGCAGGCAGCACTCCGGTAACCAACCCGTATGTCAAAACTACCCAAAGCGACGTTACGGTAGTTGTTCCGGTATACACCGAAAAGGAAGTTGACCTTGCGGTTGAATTCAAGCACGGCTATTTTAACGAAAAGAACTCGAAGATAACCATTGAGCCTTCAAGTATAAGGATCAAAGGCGACCCTACCGAGCTTGATAAAATAAATACACTTCACATAACGACGATTGATGAAAAGACGATCAGCGCGACAACAACGTCAAGAACGGCAATTATTGAGTTGCCCGACGGTATAGAGAGCGTATACGGAGTAGACAGTGCAACGGTTACGATAAACCAGATCGGTGTCAGCACGCGTGAGATAAACGTTAAAAACATCACGGTAAAAAATCCCGATGGGCTTAATTACAGCATAGCACGCGACAGTGTAAACGTAACGCTTCGCGGTGGATCCGGCTCGCTTGCGCTTGTTAGCGAATCAAATGTTTCTCTTGAAGCAGATCTCAGTTACTATGCGAAGGCATCGGGACGTGTAAGCGTGCCTGTTAAGATCGTACTTCCCAACAGCCTTTCGTCCTCGGTATACGAGATAGGCGAATATACGCTTGAGTTTGACATAAAGTAAGATTAAAGTTGAAAGGCAGTAGTTATGGAAAACAAAATAATAATCAGAAACATAAAGCTGCCTTTTGACGTTAATGAAAAAGAGGCGCTTGATGCGGCTTTCATAAAAGCCAAAAAGGCCGGAATCAAGCTTGATAAATCAAGCCTTCATATACACAAAAGATCGGTTGATGCCAGACGAGGCAGGACGAAGGATTCAAAGCCGAGCTTCATATATTCTGTGATAGGAATTGTTGACTCTTTTCCGTCAAAAGCAAAACTGTTATCGGCAGATGCAGTTTTGCTTGGCGAAGATGAAGCTCCCCCCGTACTTGGAAGCGAGAAAATAGAGAGCAGACCGATAATAGTGGGCATGGGCCCTTGCGGAATGTTTGCCGCTCTTATTCTTGCAAAATACGGATACAGACCGATAGTTGTTGAGCGAGGTGCAGATGTTTATAACCGCCGCAAAGCAGTTGAGCGTTTTTATAATACGCACGTGCTTGAAGAGAGCAATATACAGTTTGGCGCCGGTGGAGCAGGTACGTTTTCAGACGGAAAGCTCGTTACGAGAATAAACGATCCAAAATGCTCGTTCGTTCTTAAAACTATGCACGAGCTTGGCGCGCCTCAAGAGGTATTGTATATGGCAAAGCCGCACGTTGGCACGGATAAACTGTTTGACGTTGTCAAAGCGGCTGATGAAAGGATACGCGAGCTCGGTGGAGAAATAAGATATAATACCCGTCTTTCTGATATAAGTGTAAAAAACGGCAGACTTGAAAAGGCTGTGCTTTCAGACGGTAGTGTATATTCTTCGCCAATTCTTGTGCTTGCAATAGGGCACAGCGCAAGAGACACATACGAAATGTTATATGAACGCGGAGTTACCATGACGGCTAAGCCGTTTTCGGTAGGCGTCCGCGTTGAACATTTTCAGAAAAGTGTTGACAAATCGCTTTACGGTGAGTATGCCGGTGATCCAAGGCTTCCGGCAGGCGAATATAATCTCTCATACAGGCACTCAGATCGCGGTGTATATACGTTCTGCATGTGTCCGGGCGGAGAGGTGGTTGCCGCGGCAAGTGAAGACGGCGGTGTTGTCACCAACGGTATGAGCAGATATAAAAGAGACGGGCTTAATGCAAATGCGGCGATCGCGGTTTCGGTATTGCCCGAGGACTTTGGAAACACACCTCTTGCCGGAATAGCTTATCAGAGAAATCTTGAGAAGGCGGCATATAAGCTTGGCGGATCAGACTATGCGGCACCGTGCATGACGGTGGGCGATTTTCTCGAAGGCAAGGAAAGGTGCTTGTCTGAACCGACTGCCGTTATGCCGACTTACATGAACGGTAATATAAAAATTTCACCTATTCAGAAGCTTTTTGCGCCTTATGTTAATGACATGCTCTCTTCGGGACTTAATGATTTTGCAAAAAAGATGAGATGCTTTTCTGACAAAAGCGCTCTTCTTACGGGTGTTGAAACGAGAACGTCAGCGCCCGTGAGGATACTCAGGACAGACGATTATACTGCCTTTGGTATAAATAATCTATATCCGTGTGGAGAGGGTGCGGGGTATGCAGGCGGAATAACGAGTGCCGCAGTTGACGGAATCAACGTTGCTTTCGCGATAATGGAAAAATGGGCGCCGCAGGACTAAAAACTTGATAATACGGGTTATATTAACCCTGAATATATAGCGGGAAAGATGAAATGCAGTCTTTGAAAAAAAGTTATAAACAACCAAACAGAATATGGGTATGCAGTGAGCATACTCATGAAGAAAATAAAATAATAGAACAAATATCTGAAAGTCTCGGTATAAGAAGCATTACGGCAGGACTTGTATACGACCGTACGGGAAAAGCAGGTCTTGAAGCGGCAAACCGATTTATCCGTGAAGGAGCAGACTATCACGATCCTTTTCTGATGAAGGATATGTCTTTGGTATGCGACCGTATACTTGAAGCGATTGAAAAACACGAAAAGGTTACAGTGTACGGAGATTATGACGTTGACGGCGTAACGTCTGTTTCGATGCTTTTGATGTATTTAAGATCGCGCGGACTTGAAGACTGCACGTATTATATACCGTGCAGGATAGGAGAGGGATACGGCCTGAGTCGGACGGCTATTGAGAAGGTGTATGACAGTGGCTCGACGCTTATTATAACGGTTGATACGGGTATAACGGCAGTTGAGGAAATAGAATATGCTAAAAAACTCGGTATTGACACGGTGGTTACAGACCATCATGAATGCAGTCGAAGCACGGATTCACGCATGATCCTGCCCGACGCACCGTGCGTAGATCCTAAAAGAGATGATTGTGACTATCCCTTCAAGGAGCTTGCCGGTGTCGGTGTGGCATTCAAGCTGATATGTGCGCTTGAAATGCGTTTAAGTCAGACCGGTTTTGAAAGAGCATCAAAAATACTTGCAGATAAATACGGAGAGCTTGTTGCCATCGGTACTGTTGCGGACGTAATGCCGCTTGTGGACGAAAACCGGACGATAGTAAAAACCGGCCTTGCAAATATGAATTCTCCGCGCTTTGTGGGAACGCGAGAGCTTATCAGCGTTTGCGCAGGAGTGGATTACGGTGCAGATAATGTTAAAAAACTTACGGCATCTCTTATCAGCTTTACGCTTGCGCCGCGTATAAATGCGGTTGGAAGAATGTCAAATGCCTCAGAAGCGGTAGAGCTTTTTATAAGCGAAAGCAGCGCAGATGCCGCAGACAGAGCGGCTATGCTTTGCAGTATGAATACGCTTCGCCAGCAGGAAGAAAATAAGATACTTGACGAGGCGCTTGAAAAAATGTCGCAGGCAGAAAGCTGCGACAGAGTGATAGTGCTTGACAGCGATACGTGGCATCACGGAGTTGTCGGCATAGTAGCTTCCCGCATAAGCGAGAGATATGCTCTCCCGTGTATTCTTATTTCCTTTGAAGGTAACACGGGAAATGAGCCGGGAGAGAATGATATAGGAAAGGGCTCGGGCAGAAGCATAAAGGGGCTTGACCTCGTAAAAGCGCTCGATGCTTCCCGCGATACACTCGTTAAGTTCGGCGGACATGAGCTTGCCGCAGGACTTAGTGTCGAGAGGGGCAGACTTGATGAGTTTAAAAAGAAAATAAACGAATATGCAAAATCTGTAATAAGTGACGCCCGGCCTGAACAGCGCCTTGAAGCTGATGCTAAGATAAAAATTGGAGAACTTGACAGAAGGCAGATAGAAGAGCTTTATTTGCTTGAGCCGTACGGTCAGTTAAATCCTGCTCCGAAATTTATTCTTGAGTCTTTGAAAATAGACGAAATATATCCCCTTAAGGAAGGAAAACACGTAAAGCTTTCGCTTTCGGACGGTAAACATTCTGTAACTGCTCTTTGGTTTGGAATGAATTATGCAGACTTAGAGTTTGGTATAGGCGATATTATTGACGTTTATGCAACAGCAGAGCTCAACGAATTCATGGGTAAGGTCAGCGTACAGCTTCATATAAAAGATGCAAAATTATCAAAAGAATCCGAAGAAAAGCTTGCTTTGGAAGAGTCTGCATACAGATCTGCGCTCCACGGTGGTGAAATATCTTACGATATGATACCCGACAGAGAGGATTTTGCGGCGGTATACAGATACCTCAGGTCTAACGTGTATGAGGACGGTATTTATAACTATAACGTCATATGCGCACATGCCCGTGCAAAACAAAAGCTTGAATACATAAAGCTTCGCGTGGTGCTTGACATTATGTGTGAGCTTTCGCTTATAAGCTATTTTGCAATAGACGAAAAGCTTTGCAGGATAGAGCTTAACGGCCGCACAGGCAAAGTGGACCTTGAATCATCGGAGTTATTTATTACGCTTAAACGCAGAGCAAATAAGTGATATAAAGTATAATAAGCGGGATCGCGGGAAATATTCCGTGAAATCAGAGATGTCTGCCCGCGAAAGGAAAAGCTATGTATAAAGAAATTGAGACGCTTCTTGCCACACTTGAAAAAACGGGCAAGAACTATGATATTGAAAAGATAAAGAAGGCGTACAGATATGCAAGTGAATTGCACGAAGGGCAGTTCAGAGTAAGCGGTGAGCCGTATATAAGTCACCCGATTGCTGTTGCCGAGATACTTGCAGGGCTTGAGCTTGATACAGACTCGGTATGTGCCGCACTTTTACACGACACGGTCGAGGACTGCTCTGATAAAACAAATCTTGACTTTATTGAAAAAGAATACGGAAGCGAGGTTGCGCTTTTAGTTGACGGTCTCACAAAGGACGTACAGTTCAACGTTGCAGACAAGGAAGAAGCGGAAATAGAAAATCTGCGTAAAATGCTTATAGCGATGTCCAAGGACATACGCGTGATATTTATCAAGCTTTGCGACAGACTTCACAATATGCGTACTCTTGATGCAAAACCCGAGGCGAAAAGACGTGAGACCGCGCTTGAAACGATGCACGTTTTTGCGCCGCTTGCGCACAGACTCGGTATGCAGAAGATCAAGCAGGAGCTTGAGGGGCTTTCGCTTTCCTATCTTGACCCGATCGGGTTTGAGGAAGTCAGCGGGGATATTGACCGCAAATACGGTCAGAACAGAGATTTTATTGAAAGATGCCGTGAAAGCGTATCGGCAAAGCTTAACGAATATAATATCAAGTTTAACCTTGAGGGACGTGTCAAAACGGTTTACAGTATCTATAAGAAAATGTATAACCAGAACAAAAGCTTTGACGAAATATATGACTTTTATGCGCTTCGTATCATTGTTGACACCGAGCTTGAATGCTATACCGTTCTCGGTATAATGCACGAGATATACAAGTCTATACCCGGTCGATTCAAGGACTATATATCAACTCCTAAGCCCAACCTTTACCGTTCGCTTCATACCACGGTTATCGGTCACGACGGTATACCCTTCGAGGTTCAGATAAGAACCCACGAGATGCATCAGATAGCAGAGTACGGTATCGCCGCGCACTGGAAGTATAAATCGGGCGGAATCAAGAGCAGGGAAGAGGTTGACCGCAAGCTTGAGTGGGTTGCAAAGCTTATTGAAACAAACGATGAAACAATGGATCCCGATGAGTTTCTCAGCACCCTTAAAATTGATATTTTCCATGACGAGACCTTCGTCTTTACCCCCAAGGGCGATGTTATCGTGCTTCCGCAGGGAGCAACGCTTATCGACTTTGCATATGCGATACACTCGGCTGTCGGAAATAAGATGATCGGCGCCAAGATAAACGGAGCTATTGCACCAATAGACAGTATTCCGCAAAACGGCGAGATCGTTGAGATACTGACAAGCTCCTCGTCAAAAGGACCCAGCAGAGACTGGCTGAAGATAGTTAAAACGAGCGAAGCGAGAACGAAGATCAGACAGTGGTTCAAAAAGGAAAAGAGGAGCGAAAATATTGTTGTCGGCCGTGCTGAAATCGACAAGGAATTCAAAAAGTACGGCAGAGCATACACGGATGCACAGCGCTCGGAGATACTCACAAACGTTGCAACGCGAATGGGCATCAAGAGCGAAGACGATCTTTGCAATACCATAGGTTACGGTGGACTTTCGGTATCCAAAATATCAGGCAGACTTAAAGATGAGTTCGACCGTATTGTATTGCCTACCGTGCATACTGTTGTAAAAACACCCGAGCAGATCGTAACGCAGATGCCCACGAAGAGACACAAATCGGGCGGCGGTATAATTGTAGACGGTCAGAGCGGCTGCCTCGTTAAATTTGCAAAATGCTGTAACCCTCTTCCGGGCGATCAGGTTATAGGTTTTATAACCCGCGGATACGGCATATCTATTCACAAGCACGATTGCCCCAATATCAAAAATGCAATCGAACGCGGTGAAGATAATGAGAGATTTGTTGATGCTCATTGGGATACACAGGCTCAGATAGAGGCAGGGCAGACGTATGATGCGTTCGTACAGATATACGCCGTTCAGAATCTGACGCTTCTTGCCGACGTTTCTACGGCACTTGCCGAAATGAAGGTTTCGCTGTTATCTATAAATTATCAGACAAAGGCGGACGGAGACGTAGTGATAAACCTGAGTATTGCATGCCGCAATCTTGAACACGTAAAATCAATCGTTTCCAGGCTTAAAGCGGTAAACGGAGTAAGTGACGTAAGACGCGGCTTCGGTTCTTAAGTGTCAGAGGTGTAAATTATGAAAGCTGTAATACAAAGAGTAATGAATGCCAAAGTGGAAGTTGATAATGACACGATAGGCGAGATAAGTCACGGACTGATGATACTTCTCGGTGTTGCACAGGGCGATACGGAAAATGATGTGCGCCTGCTTTGCGATAAAATAATAAAAATGCGCATATTTGAAGACGAGAATGAGAAAATGAACCTATCCTTAAAGGATGTTGACGGCGAAATGCTCGTTGTTTCAAACTTTACGCTCAATGCAAATTACAAGCACGGAAACAGACCTGACTATTTTGCGGGCGCAAAGCCTGATGAAGCAAGCAGGCTTTACGAGTATTTTATAGCTTATGCAAAAGAGCATGTCAAAAAGGTAGAAAGCGGAAGCTTTGGCGCGCATATGAAGCTTACTATTGTAAACGACGGCCCCGTTACTATATGTGCCGACAGCGAAGTACTGAGAAAATAATTATGGACTAATAAAAATCTTTATAATATAAAGGATTTTGGATATGAAAATCAACAGTATCGGAAAAATAAGCGTAAACAGATATTACGTTCAGTCGCTTTGTATGCTATTCTTCCCCGGAGAGAAATTTTCCGAAAGTCAGCCTATGCAAAAGGGTGAGCCTGTACTTGATTATAATATAGACCGTGAGGGTGATATAATCAGGGCAAAGGTAAAAATAAGTGCGGGTGGCAAAAAGGCAGAGCATGAATCCGAATATGAAATAAAGGCGCCGGTCAGCGATGAAAAGGGGGCAAAGCTTGCTCTCGGCTGTGCAGTATACTATGCCGGAGAAAAGCTTCTCGGTATAACGCCTGCGTGGGGTATGCTTGTTGGTATACGTCCGGCAAAGCTTGCTCTTGAATTGCTTGACTCGGGTAAAACTCCTCTTGCGGTGCGCCGTTATCTTCGCCGCGAATATCTTGTAAATCCCAAGAAGGCAACACTTTGTCTTGACGTTGCTCAGAATGAACGCGAAATTCTTGACAGCGTTGATGAAAACACCTGCAGCCTCTATATTTCGATACCTTTCTGCCCGACAAGATGCACGTACTGCAGCTTTGTGTCATATTCAACCAAGCGCTTACTTTCTATGATACCCGAGTATATTGACAGATTATGCCGCGATATAGAGCGTGCGTCGCTTCAGATGAAAAGGGCAAAAAAGAAGCTTGTTACGATATACATAGGCGGCGGAACACCCACGGTTCTTTCGGCAGAGGAACTTGAAAAACTTCTTTCGTGTATAAAAAGATGCTTTAATACCACAAAGCTTATGGAATACACGCTTGAAGCCGGCAGACCCGATACGATAGACGAAGAAAAGCTTAAAATAGCAAAGCGCTACGGTGTTACACGAATCAGTATCAATCCGCAGACGCTGAATAATAATATACTTGAAAATATAGGCAGACACCATACGGCAGAAGATTTCTTTAATGCTTTTGAAATTGCAAGAAAGGTTGGAATCAAAACAATAAACTGCGATCTCATAGCAGGTCTGCCCGGAGAAAGCTACCCGAGCTTTTCGAAATCAGTCGATGCGGTTATTGCCCTTGCGCCCGAGAATATAACGGTTCACTCATTCTGCGTCAAGAAGTCCGCTCAGGTACGTTATGAAGAAGGAATCTTCTCTAAAGGACAGAACGATACGGTAAAGAGTGTCGATTATTCTCAGCTCAGACTTAAAAACTCGGGATATAAGCCATACTATATGTACAGGCAGAAAAACAGCGTAAGCAATCTTGAAAACGTAAGCTTTACAGTGGAGGGCCACGCAGGCATTTACAACGTTCTCATAATGGAAGAGAACCACACTATATTTGCCGTAGGAGCAGGCGCTGTTTCTAAGTTTGTCGGATATCTGCCAGACGGCGAAAAGAAGATAAAGAGACTGTTCATGCCAAAATATCCCTATGAGTATATGAGAATGGATGAAGAAGAAAACGAAAGAAATATAAATGAGGAGATAGACAAATTCTTTTTATCAAAATAAGAAAAAAACTTGTTTTATAGTTACGGAGGCAAATTTGGATATACGCATACGCTTTGATAACAAGGAAGATATAAAACAATACGTAAATGAATGTGAAAGTAATTTCAGCTCGCAGATGGATAGTTGCGTAAAGACGATAAAAAGCAAGGAAAATCTCAAATTTATAACCCTGAGCGGTCCTACCTGCTCGGGCAAGACAACGGCTTCGGATATAATAACGCACGAGCTTGAAAAGTCAGGACATAAAGTGAGCGTGGTATCGATAGACGATTACTTTTTTGACAGAGACGTTCTTAACTCAAAGAAGGTTCTTGACTACGATTCGGTTGATACCATAGATCTTGCGCTTTTGTCTGAAACGGTAGATGCGCTTGAAAACGGCAGAAGCGCCGATATACCGATATTTGATTTTAAAAGCGGAAACAGAACGGGATACAGAACTTATACTCCGGAGTGTGGAGAAGTAATAATATTTGAGGGAATACAGGCGGTATACCCTCAGGTTTCGTGCCTTTTTGATAAAAACGATACGCTTGGCATATATATTAGTGTGGCAAACGATGCCGTGTTTGATGATATGCGCGTAGATGCCAGAACGGTAAGGCTCTTGCGCAGGCTTGTACGCGACTGTAAAAAGCGATCCTCAACACCGCAGTTTACGCTTGCTTTATGGGAAAGCGTGTGTAAAAACGAAGACGTTTCCATTCTCCCGTATGAAAATACCTGCGATATAAAGCTCGATTCACTTTTAGGCTATGAGCTCTCGGTTATAAAGGACCGTGTACTGCCTCTTCTTAGATCGATAGACAAAGACAGTGTACATTTTCAAAAAGCGAGAGAGCTTGAAAAGATATTTGTAAATATACAATCGGTGGATTCGTCGTTTGTACCTGTAAACTCGCTTTTCAGGGAGTTTATACCGTAATAAAAAAGCCGCAGGCGCGGCAGATTGGAATTTCTATGTCTTCACAAAAAAGATTTTTTTCGGGAATGATGCTACTGACGCTTTCAAACGTCGTAATTAAAGCAGTTGGACTGCTTTTCAAGATCCCGCTTACCAATTTAATAGGCGAAACGGGTATGGGCTACTTTAACGCGGCGTATACGATATACGCATGGTTTTATATGCTCACGACGGCAGGCCTTTCGGTTGCGGTTTCAATGATAGTCAGCAAATACAGGGCACGTGGCAATACGGCGCAGATAAAGGTCGTACTGCGCACCGTGCTTATACTGTTTTTTGCTATTGGTCTTATAGGCACACTTGCGATGGTCTTCGGAGCGCAGACTCTTGCAAACCTGATACGAGTACCCGAAGCGGCAATATGCATAATGGCTATTGCACCGTCACTGTTCTTCAGCTGCCTTGCAAGCTCGCTCCGCGGATATTTTCAGGGATATCAGGTAATGTTCCCGACGGCAGTTTCGCAGATCATGGAGGCGTGCGGGAAGCTTTTTATAGGAATTTCAATCGCAAAATATACTCTTTCTCTGGGCATGGAAATATCAGAGGTTGCAGCGTACGCGCTTCTCGGTATCGCGGTAGGGATAGCTGCAGGGTTCTTGTTTTTATGCTTTACTAAATTTTTCTTTAATGAGAACAAATATAACAACGAATACACAAAGCTTGACGATAATGACGAGATACTCGGACACTCTAAGATTGCGGCAATGCTTATAAAAATAGCGGTGCCGATTACTATAAGCTCGTCTGTTATGAGCCTTACCAATATTTTTGATACGCTTATAATGACAGACAGACTCATGGCATACGGATATACGAATGCAGAAGCGATAAAGATATACGGAAATTATACGTCGCTTGCAATGCCGATGTTCAATTTGCCGCCGGTACTTATATATTCTATAACTTATTCTGTCGTTCCGCTTATAACCGCGGCTGTAACGAGAAAAGAGGATGACGTTGCAAAAAGATATATGCACTCGTCAATAAAACTGACCTCGCTTATTGCTATGCCGTGTGCTATCGGGCTGAGCGTACTTTCCTATCAGATACTGGCCCTCTTTTTCGACAGACATCTCGTTGATAACGGAGCAGGAATGCTGACAGCGCTTGCACCGTCTGTTTTCTTCGTTTGTATCCTTGCGATAACCAATGCAATACTTCAGGCAAACGGCTATGAGAAAAAGCCGATAGTATCAATGCTTGCAGGCTCTGCGGTTAAGCTTATATCAAGTTATCTGCTTATACCCGTGCTTGGCCGCTACGGATCACCTGTTGGAACGCTACTTTGCTACGTTACGATAGTTATAATAAACATGTACTACGTAGCAAAATATACAAAGGTGATACCGAGCGTCTGTGACGTTTATCTGAAACCGCTTGTGTCGGGCGCTTTGTGCGGAATAGCGGCGATGGCAACAAGTCATATTCTTTCGGGTAAGCTCGGGCTTACACTGTCTACGGTGGCAGCTATATTTGCAGCTGTTATAGTGTATTTTGCAAGTGTACTTATAATGAGATGCCTTACAAGAGAGGACATAATGATACTTCCTAAGGGAGAGAAGGTTTATGCACTTCTCAAGAAAATAAAAGCGGTGAAATAAACATGGATGATATAAAGGAAATGAAAAGTAAATTGTCGGGTCTTGAAAACTATACGTTTTCTGACCTGTGCGATATAGTAAGCGTGCTTCGTTCGCCCGAAGGGTGCCCGTGGGACAGGGAACAGGACCATGAAAGTATACGCAAAAACTTTATTGAAGAAACGTATGAGGTAATAGAGGCGATTGACGATGCAGACCCGGTTCATCTATCGGAAGAACTTGGCGACGTAATGCTCCAGATACTTCTTCATGCTGAAATGGAAAAAGAAAAGAGTACCTTTGATATATATGATGTAATAAACGGGATATCAACAAAGCTTATTCGCAGGCATCCGCATGTATTTGGTGATATCAGCGCAGACACAGCAGGTGAAGTTAAGAAAAACTGGGACGCTATCAAAAGAGAAGAGAAGGGGCAGAGGAACTTAAAAGAGGAGCTTGAGGGGATATCCAGAACCTTGCCGTCGCTTATGCGTGCTCAGAAAATATTGAAAAAGGCTAAAAAAGCAGGAGTGTGTATATACAAAGAAAACGATGCTTTTGACATGCTTGAAGCAGATGAATTTGCGGACGTTTTGATGAGCCTATGTGGCGCGGCAAATGCGAAAGGAATAGACCTTGAGGAGATTTTTGACAAAAAATGTACTTTTGAGGTACAAAATGCCAAAAAATTATGAAAAATTAACATAAAATCGTCTAAAAAAACGAAAAAAATTGAAAAATCCCCTTGATATTCAAGGAAAATGATGATATAATGGTATTACCGATATTGCGTTTGATAGTAAGTATCAAAGCAAAAGAAAAATAAAAAATATTAATAAGGAAGGTTTTATCCATGAACAAGACACAGTTAATCGAAGCAGTAGCAGCAGCATCAGGACTCAAGAAGAGCGAAAGCGAAAAGGCAGTTAATGCAGTATTTGCAGCAATCGAAGGCGCACTTGCAAAGGGCGATAAGGTTCAGCTCGTTGGCTTCGGCACATTCGGCGTAAAGGCAAGAGCAGCTCGTCAGGGCCGTAACCCCCAGACAGGCGCAGCTATGACAATCCCTGCATCCAAGAACGTATCATTCTCAGCAGGCTCTACACTTAAGGCAAAAGTAAACAAGTAATTTAATGCGTTTAGACAAGTTTTTAAAGGTATCGCGTATCATCAAGCGGCGCACGGTCGCTAACGATGCCTGCGACACTGAGCACGTAAGCGTAAATGGAAAGCGCGCGAAGGCGTCGTACGATGTAAAGGAAAACGACATAATCGAGATACGATTCGGAGAGAGAACTCTCCGAATTCGTGTTCTTGATGTGCGTGACAGTGTTGCCAAAAGCGACGCTTGTTCGTTATACGAGGTAATTTCTCAGTAATACTCTGAACTTAACTTTAATATAATGTAACAGATTATATTAAGGCGGAGGATTACTTTGAATGGAACAGACCGAAAAAACTGTACATGAAATAAAAATGGACGGCAGAGCCGTGCTTCGTGTAAGCGGAGTTGAAGACGTGATCGGATTTGATGAAACGTCGGTGGTGCTTTGCACGTGCATGGATATTCTGAATATAGATGGAAGCGGACTTCACATTGTAAAGCTTGATGTGTCTTCAGGAACACTTGAAATTGAAGGACATATTGATTCGCTTTATTATACAGTTCCTGCTCCGAAGAAACGCGGCTTGTTTGGTTCACGAGTGCATTGACATGGCTTTTGAAATATCAGGCGTAAGGCCGCTCGTGCTTTTTTTGTACGCGTTGTTTATGGGTGTGCTTTTCGGCATGCTTTACGATATTTTCAGAATATCAAGGGTAATGCTTACGGGAGAGGGCATAGGCTCAGGCCGTGCGGCTTCTGAAAGAATAGACATTATAACGAAAAGAATACGCTCACGCCCTGCCGGTGAATTTGCCATGGCAGGAAAAATAAAAAACAGAATGATAACGGCGATAATTTTTGTCGAAGATCTGCTGTTTTTTGTTATTTGTGCTGTATTTTTTACAATATTTCTGTATGAGGCGAATTTTGGTCAGCCGCGTCTGTATATATATCTTGCCTCCGTGGCAGGATTTATGCTGTATTATAATACAGTCGGACGATTAGTAGCGGCGATGTCCGGAATAGCGGTATCTTCAATACGGCTTTTCCTGACGTTTATACTCTGCAAAGCTTTAATGCCGGTAATACGGTTTATTGCAAGGGCAATATCGGTACCTGTATATGCATATATGAAGAGAAGCATCATAGCGACGGGCGAGAGGGAAACAGCCAGGCTTTTTATGATGTCGCAAACAGGATTTGAAACAACCCGAAAAGAAGTTAAAATCTCAAGAAGGAGAAGCGGACATGAAAGAGCCGATGAAAAAGATAAGTGCTCCGGCTAAAATAGCAATAGCGATAGCGGTAGTCTTTTGCGTTGTCAGAATTGTCAGCTATCAGATAGAGTATTCAAATCTTAAAGCACAACAGGCAGACATACAGGAAAAGATCGAGTACTATACCGAACGTGTGGATGAGCTTGAAAACAAGCTCGAAGCCCCGTTTGACGATGAGTACATAATAAAGGTCGCAAAAGAAAAGCTTAATTATTGTCTTCCCGAGGAAATAATATTCTACAATGATCTCGAGCAATAAAAAAACGAAATTACTGTATATGTGAGCTCGCGCCTGCATATACAGTATTTTTGTTGAAAAAACAAATCGTTGTATAAAATGGTATAAATAAGATAAAACAGATCGCAGTTCAAGTGAGAAAACTGTCGATATAGCGGGCGGCAATATGTTTGTGGTAATATGTGTCCGTCTTATTGCACTTAATATAAACTGATAGGTTGCAGGGTATAAAGAGGCTGAGATATAAAAGGTAGTTGTGAATTATGAAAAACAGAAAAAAGACTGTATTGACAGTTATAGGTATATCTCTTTTGAGCGTACTGCTTATACTTGCCTGTGTATTTACTGCGTTGTATATAAAGCAAAGCAGGATAAGGCAAGAGCTTGAAAATGAAATACGCATACTAGATCTAAAGCTTGAAGAAAACAACAGCCTGCTTGCTTCGGCAAACGATCATAACAGAGAACTCGAAAAAGAGCTTGAGGGCACAAAAGAGTATTATCTGGGATATTACGAAGGGATAATCGCCAAAGAGAAAGCGGAAAAACAGGAGCTTGGAGAGAATTACGACGAGCTGAAAAAAGAACTTGAAAAGCTAAGAGATGAAGGTGGCCTTGATATAACACAGCTTGACTCTATAATATCCTCTATAGAGGCGCTCGCTGAAAATGGGTTTGAAATTGTCCGTGTAAAACGAAGCGAAGAGGAAATTAAGAAGATTTTTGAAGAAACAAACGAAGAAGTTTTTGAACACGAATGGGTAAGCGCTGTTCCGTTTATTTCTGAGAGCGAAGAAAAGCTTGGCAAGGAAATTTCGGATAAGCTCACTCTTTCGGATAAGCTTGCAGTAACAGAAGCGGCAGCTCCGAGCATAGCTGTATACTATGAGGACCTGACAACAGGTTATAAGTATTCGTATAACGGCGATAAGATATTTGACAGTGCAAGCGTTATGAAAGCACCGTATGTTGCGGCTATTCTCAAGGCGGTATCGAAATTTGAAAACGGCGAGCTTGAAGCGTCTTTGAATGATGAAAAGTATTCTGAAAAAGCGCTTGAAAATATGTTCCTTTTAGATGATAAAATAGTGCTTGACCTTGAAAGTATGAGTGTTGACGGCTCGGGCGTGCTTAAAAATGCAAACGACGGCGATGAGTTTTCGTATACTGAGCTTATGGGTTATGCTCTTAAAAACAGCGATAATATTGCTTTTTCTCTCATAAAGGATAGATTCACCAGCAAGTGGTATTTTGACTTTGTCAGAGAAATGGGCGCATACGCTCCGCTTTCCAACGCTGTTAATATGACGGTGCGTGATGCAGGCAAGCTGTTTCGCGGTATTTACGATTTTACACTTGATAATGAAAAATACGGCAGCTTTGTGAAAGACTCGCTTACAGATTCGGCGCATAAGGTACTTTCTCAAAGTGTGTTTGGCAAAGAAACCGTACATAAATACGGTTGGGACGAAAATGCTTATCACGACGCGGCAATAATATATGGCGAGCACCCGTATATAGCCATAGTATTTACCGATATGGACTGCGGCGGTGCAGATGCCGATAAATACATACGTGAAATATTTAAAAAGATAAAAGAGCTTCATGAATTTTTGAATTAAGAGCTTGCTTTACTTTAATGTGGTCAATAATAATATAAAAATTATTGTTGAGGTGCAAGGTGAAGAAACCAAAAAGTGATTTTAAGAGCGCGTTTTATCTGTCGCTGATTATTTTTTCTGTTGCGGCAGTTATAGTAGGCGTAATATTAGTTGAAACGGTAAGGTTTTAGGTGATAACGTGAAAGCATAATCTGCAGTATGGTTTGCTTTATTATTTCACGTGCGAAATCCATGCAAAATGGGCCCCGACCCATTTTAACGCATTTTATGTGCAGCCAAGGATTTTATTTTAGTATTTGTACCGCTGCAAGCGGCAAAATGGAGATTGCTATGAGAGTTGACAAGCTTCTCACAAGTGTGGGAGCCGCCAGCCGAAGCGAAGCGGCAAAGGCGGCGGCGAGGGGAGAAATTACGGTTAACGGGAAGACTGTGCGCCGTGCAGACGTTCACATTGATCCTAAACATGATGAGATAATATACAAGGGCGAAAAGATTATATACAAGGAGTTTGTGTATATAATGCTGAATAAGCCTGACGGATACGTGTCGGCAACCGACGATCCGAAAGAAAAGACGGTGCTTGATATTCTGCCCGAAAAATATAAAAGGCTCGGACTTTTCCCTTGCGGCAGGCTTGATAAGAATACACTCGGGCTTATAATACTCACCAATGACGGCACAGGGGCGCATAGGGTGCTTTCGCCCAAGAATCACGTTCCCAAAACATATCGTTTTGAGTGCGAATGCAAGCTTGAAGATAAAGACATTGAATTGCTTGCAAACGGAATAACGCTTGACGACGGATATGTGACAAAGGATGCGGTTATAAAAACTGACAAAGGAGCTCATAGCGGTGAGATTACTATAACAGAGGGAAAGTACCACCAGATAAAAAGAATGTTCGCAGCCGTTGATAATAAAATAACTTATCTTGAAAGAATAAGCTTTGGAGATATAATGCTTGACGGATCGCTTGAACGCGGCGAGTGGCGCGAACTGACACAAAAGGAAGAAAAACTCTTTAAATAAAAGGACGGAGAAACAATGGAAATTATTAAAAGACTTGCCGAAGAGCTCGGACTAAGCGAAAATCAGGTTGAAAAGACCGTTGCTCTTATTGACGACGGGAATACTATACCGTTTATCGCCAGATACCGTAAGGAAGTAACGGGCTCGCTTGACGACGTTACACTCAGAAGCCTTTTTGACAGACTTACATATCTGCGAAATCTTGAAGCAAGAAAAGCAGAGGTCGTAGCATCTATAACAGAGCAGGGCAAAATGACCGACGAAATATTGGCGGCGATCGAGGGCGCACAGATACTTGCCGAGATCGAAGATATATACCGCCCGTTCAAGCCGAAAAGACGTACGCGTGCATCTGTTGCCCGCGAAAGAGGACTTTCTCCTCTGGCAGAGGCGCTTATGCTTATGAGTGAGGGATATGCACCCTCTCTTGATGAGATAGCAAATTCTCTTATCGATCCCGAAAAGGGAGTTGAAACATTGTCTGACGCTTATGCCGGAGCACGTGATATTATTGCGGAAGATATTTCCGATAACGCCGAATACAGAAAAGAAATACGAGAGATGACGTATGATTTCGGCGTAATAAAATCGAAGGCGGCAAAGGATGAGGATTCGGTATACTCGATGTATTACGATTACAGCGAGGGCGTTAAAAGTATTGCCGACCACAGAATACTTGCGCTTAACCGAGGCGAAAAGGAAGAATTCCTAAAAGTGTCTGTTGAAATGGCGGAGGATGCTGTTATAAGCTATCTTATTTATGCTGCAATGACCTCACAGACAAGCCCTGCTTCGGGTCATGTCAGAGCCGCTATAATAGATAGCTACGACAGACTTATCAAGCCGTCAATAGAAAACGAAATACGTTCGATGCTCTTTGACCGTGCGGGCGAGGGAGCGATAAAGCTCTTCTCGGATAACTTAAAGCATCTTCTTATGCAGCCGCCGGTAAAGGGCAAGTGCGTGCTCGGCCTTGACCCCGGTTACAGAACGGGCTGCAAGCTTGCAGTTGTGGATAAGACCGGCAAGGTGCTTGACACGGCAGTAATATACCCGACAAAGCCGCAGGAGAGAATAGAGGAAAGCGCAAAAATAGTAAAAGGGCTTATCTCTAAATGGAAAGTCGAGCTTATTGCAATAGGCAACGGCACTGCATCAAAAGAGAGCGAGATCTTTATAGCAAACGTAATAAAGGAAGTCGGCGGTGACCTTCATTATGCCATGGTAAGTGAAGCAGGAGCATCAGTTTATTCAGCTTCAGCTCTTGCGGCAGACGAATTTCCCGATTTTGACGTTACTCAGCGAAGCGCTGTATCAATAGCACGCCGCCTGCAGGATCCCCTTGCTGAGCTTGTTAAGATAGATCCCAAATCAATAGGTGTCGGTCAGTATCAGCATGATATGAAGCCTGCAAGACTTGATGAGTCCTTAACGGGAGTAGTGGAAGACTGTGTTAACAGCGTTGGCGTTGACGTTAATACGGCGTCACATTCGCTTCTGTCGTATATCGCAGGCATAAACGCAACAAGCGCAAAAAATATTGTAAAATACAGGGAAGAGAACGGTGAGTTCAAATCCCGAAAAGAGATATTGAAGGTGCCGAGAATAGGTGCTAAGGCTTATGAACAGTGCGCAGGATTTTTGCGCGTACCCTCATCAAAGGAGATCCTTGATAATACGGGAGTACACCCTGAGTCTTACGAAGCCGCGCTGAGGCTGCTTGAAATGTTTGACTACACGCTAAGTGACGTTCGTGAAAACAAGCTTGCAGATATCAGAAATAAAGTAAGTACCAAGGGGATCAAAGAAACGGCAGATGCGCTTGGTATCGGCGAGCCTACACTCGTTGACATAATAAGCGAGCTTGAAAAGCCGGGCCGCGACGTTCGTGACAGCCTGCCATCACCTGTACTTCGCGATGATGTTATGGACATGAGCGACTTAAAACCGGGCATGAAGCTTACCGGAACTGTCAGAAACGTTATAGATTTCGGCGCGTTTATTGATATCGGCGTTCATCAGGACGGTCTTGTACACGTTTCGGAGATCTCGGATAAGTTTATCAAGCATCCGTCTCAGGTGCTCTCGGTTGGCGATATTGTAACCGTTACAGTGAAAAGCGTTGACGTTAATAAAAAGCGTATAGCGCTTACAATGAAAAAACAAAATCTAATAAATTAGAATATGGTCCGGGTGCTTATTGACGCCCGGACTAAAAAGTTATGAAAAATGTAGCAAAATGCACAAAAAGATATCCTCAAATTCGTAATAATGACACTTCCATTTTTGTGTGGATTTTGGTACAATATTCTATGTAAAAGAGTAACATATGCGGGAAACCGCGATTTACAGGAGGAATACATAAATGGCAAGCTTGTCACTCAAACACATTTACAAGAAGTATCCCGGCGGAGTAACGGCTGTATCCGACTTCTGCCTCGACATCAAGGATAAAGAATTTATAATTTTCGTAGGACCTTCCGGATGCGGTAAGTCCACAACACTTCGTATGATCGCAGGTCTTGAAGAAATCACAGAAGGTGAGCTCTTCATCGGCGATAAGCTCGTTAACGATGTAGCACCTAAGGACCGCGACATCGCGATGGTGTTCCAGAACTATGCTCTGTATCCTCACATGAGCGTATTTGACAACATGGCATTCGGTCTTAAGCTTCGCAAGACTCCCAAGGAAGACATCAAGCGCAGAGTTGAAGAAGCAGCACGTATACTTGATATTACACACCTTCTCGACAGAAAGCCGAAGGCTTTGTCGGGCGGTCAGAAGCAGAGAGTTGCGCTCGGACGTGCGATAGTACGTAACCCGAAGGTATTCCTTCTTGACGAACCGCTTTCAAACCTGGACGCTAAGCTTCGTGCAGCGATGAGAACAGAGCTTACAAAGATCCACAAGAGACTCGGAACAACCTTTATCTACGTTACACACGACCAGGTAGAGGCTATGACAATGGCTACGAGAATCGTAGTTATGAAGGACGGTCTTATCCAGCAGGTAGATTCACCTCAGGCTCTTTACGATACACCTTGCAATATCTTCGTTGCAGGATTTATCGGAACACCTCAGATGAACTTCATCAACTGCAAGCTTGAAAAGCGTGCTGACGACGTATACCTTGTATTCGGCGAAAACGCAATCAAGCTTCCTGCAGAAAAGGCAAACAACGAAGCACTCAAGGAATATATCGGCAAGGAAGTTGTTGCAGGTATCCGTCCCGAGTGTATCCACGATGAGCCTATGTACCTCTCAAGCCTTGCAGACAGCGTAATTGAAACAGACGTAGACGTAACAGAGCTTATGGGTAACGAAATCTTCCTTTACCTCACATGCGGCGAAGAAGTAAGCATGGTAGCTCGTGTATCTGCACGTTCCACAACAAGAGCAGGCGACAAGATCCAGGTAGCTCTCGACGTATCGAGAATCCACATCTTTGATAAAGACACAGAGCGTTGCATCGTTCACTAATAAAAATGAAAAGACCGCCTATGATATGCACCCCAAAAGTTAGACACTTTTGGAGGTGCATATTTTTATGGCAAAAAAAGGACAAAATCAAAGAAAATACTCGTCAGAATTCAAAATATCTGTTATAATGGATATGCGTGAACACAAGTTGGGATATAAAG
>JAZNJH010000049.1:0-1583 GCA_045577925.1 Eubacteriales bacterium | reverse complement strand
AATTACGTCGGGAGCAATATTCATAACTCGTAATGGTAAGCCAATGAGCCGTACGAACATTTGGCGTGAAATGAAAAACCTTTGCGAGCAAGCAGGAGTAAATCCGCAAAAAGTATTTCCCCATAATCTGCGCCATCTGTTTGCACGTACCTTTTACGGTATCGAAAAGGATATTGCCAAGCTTGCTGATATTCTTGGTCATAGCAATATTAACACAACGCGAATTTATATTGTCACTACCGGTAACGAACACCGTCAGCGCATGGAGAATATGCGGTTGATAATATAAAAAAAGCCACCAAAACGGCGGCTACGACATAATCCTCATTATGTTGTAATTTTCAAAAAATAAAAATGCGTCCCCAATATATTTGCGAACGTATTCAATTGAAAACGGGCGTAGAAAACTAAGCCTTTTCTCACCAATAATTGAAAAGGCTTATTTGTGTTGCATATTTTTTGACAATTTTCGTGTTAATCATACTTTATTCTGCAAAAATCTTGCAGTTGGGATATTTATGTGATATAATAAATCATTATAATTGGATTTAAAATCCATTTTTATATGTACTAATGCAACATAATGAGGATTATGTTGTAATTTCATGGAGGGATCTATTTATGAAAAAAAGTTGCAGAAGAATCGTATCATTGCTGTTGTTGACTGTCTCACTTGTATGTATGTTGACGGCTTGCACAACAAAATTAAGTGGTACATATACCAACGACGAGGGACTTGTCAAGCAGAGTTTCACATTCAAAGATGACAACAAGGTAGAGGTTTCTGCTTTCGGCATTGACGTCGAGGGCGAATACCTTATTGAAGATGGCACGATCACCATTACCTATAGTCTTTTGAACCTTAGTTATGATTGGGAAAAGTCTTTTGAGAAAAAAGGTAGTTCAATCTTTATTGATGGAACTGAGTTTGTCAAAGAATAACCGTCTCAGATAAATTGAGGGGTTAAACAGAGAGGGTGCTTTATGAAAAGAATTATAAGTTTGTTTCTCACGATCATCCTACTGTTTACTTGTGTGCTAGTTGGAACAACTACGGTTTATGCAGCTAAAACAGACAGTTCAAGAGGAATAGCCATTGTTTTTGACAATTCCGGCTCGATGTATGATGCTGGCGACCAAGCGTGGTGTCGTGCCACTTATGCAATGGAAGTATTTGCTTCCATGCTAAATGCAGGCGATACGTTACAGATTTATCCAATGCACCCAATAACGGTAGGTGACAAGGAATTCACGATGCAAAACCCGCTTCAAATAACAGATGCGGCTCAAGCATCAACTATACGTGAGATTCTTACTAAGGATGCCGGTGGAACGCCAATTGAAAGTATCGATTGTGCCGTTCAAGGCTTGCAAAAAATTCAAACTGACAAAAAGTATTTGGTGGTCTTAACCGACGGCGGAACTTTTTCAAAAAATGGTTATGGATTAAGCAAGGACAGAACGAAAGCCGAGTTAGATAAGCGTATTCAAGCTAATGCTAATAAATCTATGAGTGTTATGTATTTGGGTATCGGATCAGATGCTTGCACGCCAAACACAAAAGAATCGGAATATTTCGTTAA
>JAZNJH010000048.1:0-48579 GCA_045577925.1 Eubacteriales bacterium | reverse complement strand
TCTGTGCCCGCAAAGTTCATCTTGTGTACTTGCTTGAGGGTGTCTGAACAGTTTGCTTTATAAAATTCATTCTCTGTGGGTAGTCCGTCAGTTGTGAAAAATTTGGATAAAATTCTTAGTCCCTCACTCCGAGCACAAATTAAACAAATATGAAGACTACACAACAGTTAAGAGGGGGATATATAAGGGGGAGAATCAGCGGATTTGCCTCCGTCGGTGTTATAAAGAAAACGATACGGGTGCGGATAATGAAGTTAAGGAAATCTTCACGCGAATTGAAAAAGACAGGGAAAGGCAAACCGCCTTCCCCTTATACGCGCCTTTGGTTACTTTCCGTGCGCACGGAAAGTAACACCCCCGTTAAACAAACGATTTTATTAGACAAGCTTTAGCTTCAAAAAACTACTTCGCATTAACGGTCGTATAATTTCTGTCAACGTTTATTACCGCATTGTAATCGCTTGATAACTTCTTTATCTCGCCCTCGATCTTCTCGCAGATAGTTTTGCAGTCTACCTTGCATGAAGCGTTTATCAATATGTCAAAAAGCAAATTCGAGTGCGTCTGACCGAAAACCACCCTGAAATCATGCATCGATATAGGCTCGTGTATCTCGCTTGACAAATTTGCAATAATCTCGCTTACAGCTTTCTTGAGCGCATTTACTCTTTCGTCATCCGTTACAACAGGGTCCATGTGTATTACAAGCTGTATTCCCTTGTTTCTGAGAAAATCAAATTCAATATTGTCAATAATATCATGACTTTTTAAAATATCCTCATTTGCATCAACCTCGCAGTGAACAGACGCAAAGCGCCTGCCCTCACCGTAATTGTGTATGATAAGGTCATGGATACCGAGAATGCCATCATACGACAATATCTTTTCGCTGATCTCACAAACAAGCTCATTGTCGGGCGCACTTCCAAGTATCGGGTCCGCAGTTTCCATAATAAGCCTTATTCCCGAATACACGATAAATACCGCTATAATAACACCGAGATAACCGTCGAGCGATATATCAAAAAATTTCGATATAAGCGCACCAACAAGAACGGCAGAGGTTGATATAACGTCGTTTCTGCTGTCTGCCGCCGTTGCGATAAGCGAGCTTGAGTCTATATGCCTGCCAACCGATTTATAAAAGCTTGCCTGCCATAGCTTTATAAAAATAGAAACAACTAAAATTATTATAGCCGCAAGGCTGTATGTCGAGCTTGCCTTATCTACTATCGAAATTATCGAATCCTTGAAAAACTGTACGCCGAGCACGGTTATTATAAGCGAAACGATGAATCCCGCAAGGTATTCAATGCGCGCATGCCCATATGGGTGCTCGTCATCAGCCGGCTTTTCAGATAGCTTGAAGCCGATAAGAGAGATCACGGCGCTTCCTGCATCCGATATATTGTTGATAGCATCTGCCGTTATCGCGATGCTTGAACATGCTATGCCGACGATAAGCTTTATTATAAAAAGGATAACGTTTGATAAAATACCGATGATTCCGGCGGCTTTTCCTATCGCTTGCCTTGTTTTCGGGTTTTTATCGTCGATGTTTTTTACAAAAAGAGACAGAAAACGAAGATTCATGATATCCTCCGTGTAGGATAAATAATATAATATTATTATACGGGGGAGGCGCAAAATACGCCTCCCCCATAAATTTTGATATATACTTACGTCCAAAAGTCCGGACGGTTATCTGCATTTAAGCTATATATATCTTTAATCCCTGCCGTATTACTTCGCGTAATCTATCGCACGGCTTTCGCGGATCAGATGCACTTTTATCTGACCGGGATATTGCAGTTCGCTTTCGATTTTGTTAACGATCTCTCTTGCGATAACTATCATCTGATCGTCGTTAACCTCTTCAGGCTTAACGGCTATGCGGATCTCGCGGCCTGCCTGAATAGCAAATGATTTTTCAACACCGCTGAAGCTGTTGGTGATCTCTTCAAGCTTCTGTAAGCGCTTGATGTAGTTTTCAAGGTCCTCGCGGCGTGCTCCTGGGCGTGCGGCTGAAATTGCGTCAGCTGCCTGAACGATGATCGCCGTAATTGTTGTCGGCTCAACGTCGCCGTGGTGAGCTTCAATTGCGTGGATAATTTCCTGATGCTCCTTGTATTTCTTGGCGATATCAACACCAAGCTGTACGTGAGAGCCCTCGATTTCCTGGGTAAGAGCCTTACCGATATCATGCAGAAGTCCGGCTCTCTTTGCAGGCATGCTGTCTATACCAAGCTCGTCTGCTATGATGCCCGAAAGAATGGACACCTCAATAGAGTGATTAAGTACGTTCTGACCGTAGCTCGTACGGTATTTAAGACGACCGAGAAGCTTGATAAGCTCGGGGGACAGCCCGTGAATACCCGTTTCGTAGGTAGCCTGTTCTCCTGCCTGCTTAATGACTGCATCAACCTCGCGGCGCGCACGTTCAACTGTTTCCTCAATTCTTGCCGGATGGATACGTCCGTCTCCGATAAGCTTTTCAAGCGCTATTCTTGCAACCTCACGTCTTATCGGGTCAAAGCTTGAAAGAGTGATTGCTTCAGGCGTGTCGTCAATTATAAGGTCAACGCCCGTCATAGCTTCAATAGTGTGGATATTACGTCCTTCGCGGCCGATTATGCGGCCCTTCATCTCGTCGCTCGGGAGAGCAACAACCGATACCGTTGCTTCGGTAACAAGATCTGCGGCACATCTCTGAATAGAAAGAGCAAGAATGTTCTTTGCCTTTTCATCAGCTTCGTCCTTGAACTGCTGTTCATATTCTGCAAGGCGCATAGCCTTTTCGTGCCTGATCTCGTCGTCAAGCCTTGCGATGATCTCTGCCTTAGCCTGCTCTGCGGTAAGTCCTGAGATCTTTTCGAGAGTTTTAAGCTCTTCTTGTTTGAGCTTTTCAAGCTCTTCTGCCTTGTCGTCAGCGTCCTTTATCTTTGCAGAAAGGATCTCTTCCTTTTCTTCAAGGCTTTCGATCTTGCGCTCCAGAGTTTCTTCTCTCTTTGCAACGCGGGATTCCTGCTTTGAAAGCTCGCTTCTGCGCTCTTTTATTTCGCGTTCGGATTCATTTCTCTGCTTGAGAATTTCCTCTTTCGCTTCAAGAAGAGCTTCTTTTTTCAGCGTTTCCGCTTCTTTAAAGCCGTCGTCAACGATTCTCTTGGCCTGTTCCTCGGCAGAGCCGATTTCAGCCTCGGCAACCTTTTTGCGGTATATGACGCCGCCTAAAAAGCCGAGCCCCAGACCTACGATAACGGCAACGATGGCTGCGATTGCTGTTAAAGTATTAAATTCCACTTCTTTACACCTCCTTGGATTGTTATAGTATTTATGTGACAGTCAAAATTTATATTATCCTCATTTTATACTTACACATACTATAATTGTAACTAAATTTACCCGTTTTGTCAATAGCATTACTATAACTAAATTATATAATAAAACAAATTCTTCACTCAGGGCTTGATTTCAACCGTATACATTGACTCAAACGCCTCGTCTGCGAGAGCCATAAAATCAACGCGATTTTCCTGAGCCATAACCTTTTCAAGCTCGGGCTTTGTGCGCGGATGACGCGGAGTGAATACGGTACAGCAGTCCTCAAAGGGAAGAATCGACGTTTCAAACGTGCCGATATCGCGCGCTATGCGGATTATCTCTTCCTTGTCAAGACCGATAGCAGGGCGGAATACGGGCATGTCAACAGCCGCATCGGTAACGGCTATCGCCTGCATCGTCTGGCTTGCCACCTGCGCAAGGCTTTCGCCCGTTATTATTGCCTTGCAGTTGTATAATTCTGCAACCCTTTGTGCTAAATGCATCATGAATCTGCGCAGAAGCAGAGTGAAATAATCCTCTTCGCAGTTGTTTTTGAGTTCTTCCTGTATCTTTGTCAGCGAGATAACGTGAACCTTGATGCCCGAGGTATAGCCCGAAAGTATACGCGCAAGCTCAAAAACCTTTTCGCGTGCCCGCTCGCTCGTGTACGGGAAGCTTTCAAAGTGAAGCGCCTCTATCTCAACGCCTCTCTTTGCCATCATGTAGCCTGCAACGGGGCTGTCGATACCGCCCGAAAGAAGCAGAAGTCCTCTGCCCGACGAGCCCTGAGGCATACCGCCCGCGCCGCGTATTTTGCCCGCGTGAACGTATGCTGACGTTTCACGGATCTCGACCATAACTACAATGTCGGGGTTTTTAACGTCAACTTTAATGCCGCGAACGCTTGAAAGAACAGCGCCGCCAACCTCTGCCGCTATCTGCGGAGATTTGAGGGGAAACTTCTTGTCGCTTCTTTTGGCATCGGCCTTGAAGGTCCTGCAGCCCGTGAGATACCCGGGGATATATTCTCTGACAGTTCTGAGTATCGAGTCCATATCCTTGTCGCAAACGGCGGCACGGCAGATGGAAACGATACCGAAAACCTTTTTGCAGGCTTCAAGTGCTCCGTCAATGTCTGCAAACTCGTCGCACGGCTCAACGAAAACCGTGCTCTGACAGCGGCTTACCGAAAAATTACCGCAGTCTGCCACTTTTCTTTTTATATCACGGACCATCGCGTTTTCAAAAACGCTCTTGTTAGCGCCCTTGAGCACGAGCTCACCGTATTTTAAAAGCAGTATTTCTTTCATAAAAATCTCCATTCCGCCGCTTGCAGGCGGCACAAACAGTAAAACGTGAAATAATAAAGCAAAACATACTGCAGATTATACTTTCACGTTATCCTCTTTATTTGTGGTATTTTCCGCCGCCCAGAATATTCTGGGCACGGTATATCTGTTCAAGCAGAATAACGCGCATCAGCCTGTGCGGGAAGGTCATCATTGAAACTGACAAGCGCTTATCGCACGCGGCTTTCACCTCAGGGGAGAGTCCGCACGAGCTGCCGATAATAAAGCTTATCTCATTATAACCGTTGTTGGTTGCCGACTCAAAGACATCGGCAAAGCCCTCGCTCGTTAACTGCTTGCCTTCAACGCAGAGCGCGATCTTGTATGAGCGCGCAGGAAGCGCGGCGAGTATCTGCTCGCCTTCCTTTTTAAGCGTGGCGGCGATTTCAGCCTCTGACGGCTTTTCACTCATGCGCTGCTCCTTGATGTAAATATTGTTTACCCTGCAGTACGCGCCGAGCCTTTTTTCGTATTCGCGGACAGCCTCTTCAAAAAAGCTCTCTTTAAGGTTGCCGACGAATATTATGTTAACTGTCATATCATAACCTCTATATAAGCCTTGTAGGCGTGTGGGCTTCTGCAACGGCAAGCGTGATACCGCGTGCTTCTATGTTGCCAAGTGCCGAATATACGCAAAAAAACGCTTCCTCGGGAATGTTGTTCTGTTCTGAAAGGTGCGCAAGCAGTATTCTTTTTGCCTTGCCCTCGCAAAGCCCGGCGCAAAGAGATGCACAGTCTTCGTTTGAAAGATGACCGTATCTTGAAAGTATGCGGGCTTTTAAAAATTCGGGATACGGCCCGTCTTTCAGCATTGACACGTCATGGTTTGCTTCAATTATAAGCGAGTCTGCAAGGCTTAGATTTTCTCTTATAGTGTCAGTCACGTGCCCGATATCCGTTGCATACCCGATTGTATGTCCGCCCGCTTTAATAATATAACCGACGCTTGCACGGCTGTCGTGCGGGGTTTTGAAGGAAGACACGTTTATATCTCCTGCCGTGTAGCTGTATATAAGCTCATGTATTTCCGTCTTTTCATGCATTTCGTGCGAAAGTGCGCCCGGGAGGATAACCTCTGCCGAGCCCTTTGTCATATGAACTCTGACGTCGTATTTTTTGCAGATGGTCTCAAGGCCTCTGGTGTGGTCGCTGTGATCGTGCGTTATGAAAATATCGCTTATATTCGCAAGCGACGTGCCGAGCGAGTTCAGCGAGGCCTCAAGTGCGCGTGCGCTTACGCCTGCATCTATGAGTATCTGCGTGCTTTTCGTGGCAATAAGGGCAGAATTACCCTTAGAGCCCGAAAAAAGAGTATATGCGATAATATCCGACATATTTTATCCTCGCATGAGAAATTTAAGCCCAAATTTGAAATTGTGTTTCCGTTGTAAAGCGATGTTGATTTTTGCCGCAGGGCGGGGGTTTACTTCCGCCGTTTTCTGCGATTCAGGCTGTTTTGGCGGCGAAAACAAGCCCCTGCCCTGCTAAAATCGGGTGTGATCAAAGCGGTAACACAATTGTGAGCGGGAAGATTTAAAACCCGAGAAGCGACCCCAGAGAGTCAAGAGCGCTGCCTATCATATCGCCCCAGAAAAGTAATATAACGTCGGCAAAAAGCGTGAACGTAACGGGGATTATCACAAACATCAGGGGCTTTGCAAGCTTTCTTGTGCGTGAGATAAGAGCCACGGTCTTTTCTGCCTTTTCTTTGCCAACACTCTCATCTATCATGTCAACAGTCGGCGCTTCTTTGGAAAAACCGCCGTTTAGTATGACGAAGAGTACAAGCAAAACAGCGTCGCCGTACGCATATACCTGCATGATCATACTGCTTGTGTATCCGCGTGCCTCTTCGAGCTCGAGCACAGCAAAATATACTGCGGCAAATGCTACGCAAAGGACGATTAAAAGTATAAGCTTATACGAGTTTATTTTTGCTCTGTCTTTCATCAGGAGATCTTTATAGCGCCATAGGGGCGGACCTTTAATACAGTCGTTGCGCCCTTGCCGAAAGCCAAGTCAAGCATTTCTCTGAAAGCGGGTATATCTTCGTTTCTGATAAACGCCTGAATAGTTCCTGCAAAGCCGCCGCCGTGTACGCGCCATGCCGCATCCTTGCCTGCAAGCGCCTTTTCTGCAAGGCAGAGAGCGAGAGAAAGCCCCTGCTCGGATACGTTCTTGGTCGTATATACGTTCTGAAGATACTTAAAGCTCGAAGAGCCCGATTCGTGAACGCCCTTGAAGAAGGTTGCAAGGTCATTTTTTCTGAGCGCTTCTGTCTGATATGTAACGCGCTTGTTTTCTTCCATAAAGTGAAGAGCACGCATTATAGCACGGTCGCCAACCTTTTCGCGAAGCGCGCCAATGCCTGCGATAAGCTCGCCCTCGTCAAGCTCGCGGAGCACGCTCTTACCAAAATGAGCCGCAACAGCCTTCATTTCTGAAGGAACGGAAGCGTAATCGTCGTTGAGATCGGCATGGTTTCCGCCCGTGTTTACGATGCAAAGCGAGTATCCTGCGCCCGTAAGGTCGAAATCAAGCTTTTCGATGATAGGATTTTTCGGATCTTTAAAGTCGATGGCAACGAATCCGCCAACGGCGCATGCCGTCTGGTCCATAAGACCGCAGGGCTTGCCGAAGAAAACGTTTTCGGCATACTGCGCTATCTTTGCAATTTCGGGGTTTTCAACCTTGCCGTCGTTATAGAAATAGTTGAGTATATTTCCAACCATGTCTTCAAAAGCGGCGCTCGAAGAAAGTCCGCTGCCCTTGAAAACGTTTGATGTCGTATAAGCATCATAACCGCCGATCTTGTATCCGTTATTCAGAAAACCGCGCGCCATGCCCGAGATTATCGCGCCCGACTTGAAAAAGTCCTTTTCGCAGGGATTTGGATCAGACACGTCAACCTTGTCTATCGGGAAGCCCTCGCTCTTAATGTTTATATGCATGTCGTCTCTCTTTGAAGCAACAGCGATTATATCAAGGTCGATCGACGCGGCGATGACCTTACCGTAGTTATGGTCTGTGTGATTGCCCGAGATCTCACTTCTTCCTGCAACTGAAAACAGTTCAAGCTCGCGGCCTGCGCCAAACTCCGTTTCAAATTCATCAATTGCGCGCGCATAGCGCTCGTTTGCCTTTGAGAGATTTTCTTTTCCGTATAAAACGGTGAAAATTTCCTCAAAGCCGTTTTCGGCTAACTTCTTTTTTAGTTCAAGAGATGTCATTTTATTAAATTCCTTTCCTGTGGAAAATATTTTATAACTTGCTTGCTTCTTCAAGAGCAAGATAAAGCGCGTTGCTTGCCGCAAGATAGCGTACGTAATCGCGAACGCTTCTGCCCGGCGCTATGTTTAATTTTTTAACCCTCTCGCCGCGCTTTGACGAGATTGCAACGTAAACAAGTCCGACAGGCTTTTCGTCCGTGCCGCCGCCCGGCCCTGCAATACCTGTTGTGCTGACGGCTATGTCTGCGCCAAGTTGCTCTCTTGCGCCTCTTGCCATTTCGATCGCCGTTTCCTCGGACACCGCCCCGTAAGCCTTCAGCGTGTTTGCGCTGACACCGAGCAACCTTTCTTTTACCTCGTTTGCATAAGAAATTATGCTTCCGAGATATACCGCCGACGAGCCTGCAAGATCGGTTATTCTTTTGGATATAAGACCGCCCGTGCAGCTTTCCGCAGTTGCAAAGGTAAGCTTCTTTTCTGACAGCTTTGATAAAAGCGCGTTTTCAAGCGAGCCTGCATCAAGCCCGTATATATACCTGCCGACCTCACTTGACTGTATCCTTTCGATCATATCCTTACAAAGCTTTTCGCATTCCTCGTACGTGGGAGCGCTTGCCGTAACCCGGAGCCTTACCTCGCCCGTGTTAACGTATGGCGCTACCGTGGGATTGGTTGACTCCTTCATAAGATCTTTGAGAATATTTTCAACGCTTGATTCGCCAAGCCCGAAAATGTTGATGTTGCGGCTGAGCATGACCTTGTCTGTAAATTTGAGAAGGTAGGGCTTAACTGCATCTCTGAACATCGGCTCAAGCTCTCTCGGAGGGCCGGGGAGCATGATTATGATCTTTCCCCTCTCAAAATCCTCGATAGCAATACCGGGAGCCGTGCCGTTGGGGTTCTTGAAAACAACGGAGCCATCGGGTACAAGCGCCTGCTTTTCATTGTTTGGCGTCATAACACGCCCCGTTTTTTCAAAATAAGTCTTTATTGCTTCAAGCGACTCTGCATCTGTGTGCATCTCGCGGCCCATAAGCTTTGCCGCCGTCTCTTTTGTGAGGTCGTCGTACGTCGGGCCAAGGCCGCCGCTCGTTATAACGACATCTGAACGCGAAAGCGCTTCTTCGAGCGCTTCTGTAAGCCTGTTAACGTTGTCGCCAACAACGCTCTGATGATATTGGCTGATGCCCATTTCGGCAAGCGCCTTTGATATGTAAGCGGCGTTTGTGTTAACGATGTCGCCGATCAGAAGCTCTGTGCCGACGCATAGTATTTCCGCAGTTGCGATCTTGATAACTATCACTCCTTGTTAGTGTTTTTTAAGCAGATGTGAGAAAGCGGACACGCGTCGCACTTCGGGGATCTTGCCGTGCATATATCTCTGCCAAACTGCACTATTCTGTGGCAGAAATCCGTTTGCGACTCAGGTTCTGCAAGCTCTGAAAGTATCCTTTCAACCTTCGTTGGATCCTTCAGAGCTTCATCGTACATACCAAGTCTGCCGCAGATGCGTATACAATGAGTATCTGCAACGATGCCGGGAATACCGAAGATGTCGCCAAGAAGCAGATTTGCGATCTTTCTGCCAACTCCGGGTAAGCTTAACAGCTCCTCCATTGTACACGGAAGCTCTGAGCCATATTTTTCAACGAGCATCAGGCATGCATCCTTTATATTCTGCGCCTTTGTGTTATAAAGTCCGCACGGGCGCACGATTTTTGCAATGTCCTCAACCTTTGCATAAGCAACAGATTCAAGCGTCGGGAATACCCGAAACAACTCTTCGCAAACGATGTTGACTCTCGCGTCTGTGCACTGCGCCGAAAGCCTGCCCATTATAAGAAGCTTCCATGGCTCTCCGCCGTATTTCAGCGCGCACTCGGCATCGGGATATATCCCCTCAAGTATTTTGGCTGCTTCATTTATATTTATTTTCTTTTGCTTTTTTGATAGCTTTTTCATTTGGCGCTTATCCTCTTTTCAAGGACGTTATAGCCGAAATCACGATCGAGAATGACACATAACCTTTCAAGCGGAAGGCCTACAACGTTGTAGTAATCTCCCTCGATCCTTTCAACGAAGATTCCCCCAAGGTCCTGTATGCCGTAAGCGCCCGCCTTATCAAGCGGCTCGAGCGAATTTACGTAAGCTGAGATCTCGCGATCGCTTATCTCTCTCATCTTCACGTTTGTCATCGCGTGCGTGCATACAACCTTCTTGCCGTTTGTAACGCATAGTCCCGAATAAACCTGATGATATGAGCCCGAAAGCTCCTTTAGCATACGCGTGGCATCGTCCCTGTCGGTCGGCTTTGTCAGTATGCTTTCGTTATAATATACTATTGTGTCGGAGCCGATAATTATGTCGCCCTCAGTGTAATCGGGGTGCGAAAGTATCGCTTTTGCCTTGCGAAGCGATAATTCTTCAACGATCTTGTCGGGAGTATCGGGAAGACCTTTTGTTTCGTCAACGTCTGCGGTGATGGCAGTAAAGTCAAGGCCGATATGCGAAAGGATCTCGCGGCGGCGCGCCGAGGCAGAAGCAAGTATAAGCTTTGCCATTATTTAACTCCCGTTGAGCCGAATCCGCCCGCACCGCGCTCGGTCTTGTCAAGCTGTGCGCATTCTATAAGATTTGCCGTAAGAACGGGCATGAACATAAGCTGAGCCACGCGGTCGCCCGGCTCAATCGTGAAATCAACGTCGGAATTATTTATAAGAGATACGATTATCTCGCCCCTGTAATCGCTGTCGATAACGCCGATACCGTTGGCAAGCGCGATACCGTGCTTGGTTGCAAGCCCGCTTCTTGCGCATACGATAGATACTACCGACGAGTCCTCTACCGCAACGGCAATGCCCGTTGGTATAGCTGCTCTGGAGCGCGCAGGGATAACGATGCTCTCGTCTGCGGCGCATCTGAGATCAAGCGCGGCAGAACCGCTTGTTGCATACTCGGGAATGGTTGCAGACTCTCGCATTTTCTTTATTTTAACTTCTGTTTTCATGCTTTATATCCTTTCGCACGGCGCAGGCTGCGCCTAAAGTTTGTGTTGACTTTAATGAAGCGATGGTTTATAATAAGTCATAGATAAGATAAATATAAGAACAAACACTATAACAGTATAATTATACTTTATATTTATAAATATTTCAAGAGCAAATACGAAAAAAGACGGAGCATAACGGTGAAATGAGCAAGATTATTTACAAAAAGCCCGAGCTTCTCGCTCCTGCGGGCAGCATGGAGGCGCTTGATGCGGCAATAGCAGGCGGTGCAGATGCGGTATATTTCGGCGCATCTGCCTTTAATGCGCGAATGAACGCTCAGAATTTTGACCGTGAGAATATTAAAAGAGCGATAGAAAAATGCCGCAATTTCGGCGTTCGCTCGAATATTACCTTCAATACGCTCATATACGACAGAGAGATAAAGTCTGCTCTTGACGAAATAGAATTTTTATATAACGCAGGTGCAGACGCGCTGATTGTTGCCGATCTCGGACTTGCGTGTGAAATCAGACGGATATTTCCCGATATCGAGCTTCACGCAAGCACGCAGATGTCTGTTCACAATACAGAGGGTGCAAAAGCTTTAGCAAGCCTCGGCTTTGGCCGTGTAGTAGTTGCAAGAGAGCTTGACCGTGAATCTCTTGCCGAAATCTGCAAAAATTCGCCCGTCGAAACAGAAATGTTCATACACGGAGCGCTATGCGTGTCGCACTCGGGGCAGTGTTTGTTCAGCTCGCTCGTTGGTGCCAGAAGCGGAAACCGCGGCGAGTGCGCACAGCCCTGCCGTCTGCCCTATTCGGGCGCGTATTCCCTGAGCCTCAAGGATAACTGCCTTGCAACGTGCTTTGAGGACGTTTTGGCTCTTGGAGCAGCCTCTCTTAAAATAGAGGGCAGAATGAAATCGCCTGAGTACGTGTACGGCACAACGTCAATATACAGGCGGCTCATTGACGAGAGAAGAAACGCATATCCCGAAGAAATAAAGGAGCTTGCCGCGCTCTTTTCAAGAAGCGGATTTACAGACGGATATTTTAAAAATAAGATAAACTTATCAATGCTTGGCGTGCGCACCGATGCCGATAAGGCTATGAGCGCGCTAAAGTATGATATTGACATAAAAAAGCAAAAGCGCTCTCTTTCGCTTTTTGCAAAAATAAAGCTTGGCGAGCCTGCAAGCCTGACTCTTTCGCTTGCAGACGGTGATAATACCGTAAGTGTGACGGCATATGCAGACGTGCCCGAGAGGGCGATAAACGCGCCGCTGACAGAGGAGTCTGTAAGAAAAAATCTTCTTAAATTCGGTGCTACCGATTTTGCTTGTAATGAAGCCGAAATCGAGCTTGACGGTGGCGTAATCATGCCCGTGTCGAAGATAAATGCGCTAAGGCGCGACGCGGTGGCGGCTCTTGAGGCGGCGCTTAAGCCAAAGCGCAGGCATAATGATAAGAAAATATCTGAAATTACAGGCGCAGGTGAGTATACTCCGAAAAAAAGCGCAAGATTTTTAAGCAACGGGCAAATACCTGATGCGGCAAGCGGATATTTCGGTATAATATATCTGCCCCTCGAAGCATATGAGAAGGGCGCGGCAAACGGAGTGATACTTCCGCCCGTTATCTTTGACAAGGAAGTTTCCAAGATAAAGATCATGCTTGAAAAGGCAAAAAAAGAGGGAGCTGTACACGCGCTTGTTGCAAATATCGGTCACCTTTCGCTTGCGCGCGAATACGGGTTTATATGTCATGGTGATTTCAGACTCAATGCAACGAATGTATATACTGTTAATAAGCTTCTCGAGCTTGGTTTTGAAGATATAATTCCCTCGCCGGAGCTTACTTTAGCCAAGATCGCAGACCTTTTGCCCAAAGCATCAGAAAACACGGTAGTTTACGGCCGCATACCGATGATGCTTCTTGAAAAATGCGTTATTAAGGACGTTTCTGACTGCAACAAATGCTCTGCGGGCAGGGGTGAGATTGTAGACAGAATGGGCGAAAAATTTCCCGTTTACAAAACTTATGCGCACAGGAACACAATTTATAACAGCCGTGTAACATATATGGCAGACAAGAAAAGCGAGCTTGAGCGCGCAAATATCAACTGTGGGCACTTTATTTTTACCGACGAGAGCACAGATGACGTTAAATGGGTCATTGATGCGTACAAAGAGGAAAAAGAGCCTACAGGCAATATCCGCCGTATAGCAAGGAAATAAGTAGTATGAGATATAAATATATTGTCTGGGATTTCAACGGAACGATAATCGACGACGTTGGAGTCGGGATAGATTCAGTAAATCCCCTGCTTCAGGCAAGGGGACTTAAAACAATAGACTCTGTTGAAGAGTACAGGGAGAAGTTCACCTTCCCGATAATTAAATATTACAGCGCGCTCGGCTTTGATTTTGATAAAGAGCCGTATGAGAAGATAGCGCACGAGTGGGTAGAAAATTATAAAAGACTTTCGCCCACAATAAAGACAACACAGGGTGTCATAGAGCTTATCACCTATTTTGACAAGCTCGGTCTTGAGCAGATGATACTTTCGGCGTCACAGAGAGAAATGCTTGAAGAAAAGCTCTTGGAGCTCGGGCTTTCAGGTTATTTTGGTGAGATACTCGCGCTTGACAACGTATATGCACACAGTAAGCTTGACATAGCAAAAGCGTATTTTGAAAACCGCGATAAAAGAGAGTATCTCATGATAGGCGACACAACGCACGATGCAGAGGTTGCAAGTGAGCTTGGCATCGATATTGCGCTCGTTTGCGCGCATCATTCGAGAAAAAAGCTTGAAGAAACGGGACACCCTGTTTTTGATAACATGAAAGAACTTGCAGACAAAATAAAAAGCGGAGAATTTGCAATATAGTGAGGTTATTATGTGTAAAGATAAGAAAAGCGCTCCGATTGCCGTGATCGATTCGGGAGTCGGGGGAATATCGGTCTTGTCCGAGCTTTTGCGCATTATGCCGCGTGAGAGCTACATATATTTTGCCGACTCAAAGAACGCGCCCTACGGAGTAAAAACGCGCGACGAGGTCCTCTCTATAATGCTTGAAAACACAGAGACCTTGCTTGGCAAGGGAGCGAAAGCGATAGTCGTTGCGTGTAATACCGCAACGAGCGCGGCGGTGCGCGTGATGAGGGAGATGTACCCGAGCCTTCCGATAGTCGGAATTGAGCCTGCAATAAAGCCGGCGGCACTCGTATGTGAGCATCCGACAGTAGTCGTTATGGCAACACCGCTGACGCTTAAAGAAGAAAAATTCAAAAATCTGATGAACAGATTTGCAAGCGACGAGGAGATAATACCGCTTGCATGCCCGGGGCTTATGGAAATAATCGAGTCGGGGCAGACCGACGGCGAGGTAGTGGACGCATATGTTCGCGATATCTTCGCGCCGATTAGCGATAAAAAGATAGATGCCGTGGTTCTCGGCTGTACTCATTACCCGTTTGTAAAGAAAGCACTCTCGAAATTTCTCGGAGATAATGTTGTCATTCTTGACGGTGCGGCTGGTACGGCAAGAGAGGCAAAGCGCAGAATAGAAGCAGCAGGGCTTCTTTGCGAGAGGGATAATCATGATATAAAATACGTGTTTACCAAACAAAGTGACAACAAAGAAGATCTTTGCAAGAGGCTTTTAAACGAACTGAAATAACAAAGAGAGAGGGGGAACGAGATGAAGAAGAGAGAAGTTTTTTCAAGCACAACGGATATAGAAAGCATACCCGGGATAAGCACCGTGCGAAAGAAAAGCTTTGCTTCACTCGGCATTGCCGATATAGGCGCTCTTATAGACCATTTCCCCCGTGCATACCAGAACAGAGGCAATACATATTCTCTTGCCGATGCGCCTCTTGATACACCTGTGTCGCTTATACTAACGGTCGGCACAGACCCAAAAAGTGTGAAGATAAGAGAAAATCTGTCGCTTACAAAATTCAAAGCCTTTGATGAAAGCGCAAGCTGTGAGATAATATTTTATAACCGCACCTATGCCGATAAAAGCTATCCGCGCGGCTCTGTTCACCGCTTTTACGGAAAGCTGACGAGGACAAAGAGCGGACTTGCTCTTTCTTCGCCCGAAAGCGAGCCCTGTTACGAGGGTGCAAAGCTTTTGCCGATCCTGCCCGTATACCCGCTTGCCACGGGGCTGACCCAGAAGATTTTAAGAACTTGTGTGAGATACGCGCTTGACGGGCTTTACGGTGAATATACCGACGGAGTTAGCGAAATACGCGAGGCAGAGAAAGACCCTGTTCCCGCGCATATCCGCAAAAAATACAAGCTTTCAACAAGAGAGTTTGCTATAAAAAACATACATTTTCCCGAGAGCGAAGAGGCGCTTCGTATTGCATCTGACAGGCTTGCCTTTGAAGAATTGTTTCTCTTAGCGGTAAAGCTTTCGTATACAAAAAAAGCACAAAAAGAGAAAAACGCACCCGTTATGGCGGATACGGAGCTTGGAGAATTTCTGAAAAGCCTGCCGTACGAGCTAACATGCGCGCAGAAAAAAGTCTGTGAGGCTATACAGACCGATATGTCAAAGCCCACCCCGATGAACAGACTTGTGTCGGGCGACGTTGGAAGCGGCAAGACGGTCTGCGCCGCCGCAGGAGCTTATATAGCCATAAAAAACGGCTATCAGGCGGCTATGATGGCACCAACCGAGATACTCGCAAGGCAGCATTTTGCCGATCTGTCGCCTATGTTTGAGCGCCTTGGCTACACTTGCGCGCTTCTTATCGGCGCAACAAAGGCATCAGAAAAGAAAAAGATATTTGACGGCTTAAAATCAGGCGAAATAGATTTCGTTATAGGAACTCACGCGCTTATCGGCGATAAGGTTGAGTTTGCACGGGCGGGGCTCGTTATAACAGACGAGCAGCACCGCTTCGGAGTACGGCAGAGAGCCGCGCTTTCTGAGAAAACCAAAGGCGTGCACGTGCTCGTTATGAGCGCAACACCAATACCGCGAACTCTTGCGCTTATACTGTACGGCGACCTTGACGTATCACAAATAGATGAAATGCCGCCCGGACGGCAGAAGGTAGACACCTTTGTTGTGGACGAAGCGTACAGAGAGAGGCTTAACGCCTTTATCCGCAAGCAGGTTGATTCTGGCGGTCGTGTTTACATCGTATGCCCCACGGTTGAAGAAGCTAAATCCGACGAGGAAGAAGCAGATCTTAACTTTGAGGACATCTTCGGTCTTCTTGAAAAAGAAGAAAAGAGCGAGCTTAAATCAACGCTTGAATATGCAAGGCATTTAAGAGAAAAAATATTCCCGGATCTTGGAGTCGGCTATATTCACGGAAAGATGAAAAACAGCGAAAAAGAGGCGGCTATGAGCGCGTTTGCAAGCGGTGAAACTCCGATTCTCGTATCAACAACAGTAATTGAAGTTGGTGTAAACGTTCCCGAGGCAACGCTTATGATAGTGGAAAACGCCGAAAGATTCGGCCTTTCTCAGCTTCATCAGTTAAGAGGGCGCGTTGGACGCGGTAAGAACAAGTCCTATTGTGTGCTTGTTTCGGATGCAAAGGCGGGATCAGTGAGCAAAAAGCGTCTTGACGTTATGAAAAATAAGACAAACGGATATGAAATAGCCGAAGAGGACTTAAAGCAGAGAGGACCGGGAGATTTCATATCAACAAGCGCTGAAATGAGGCAGCACGGTAAATTAAAGTTAAAGCTTGCCGCATATACAAGCGCCGCCCTTATGATGAATGCTTCCGCAGCGGCGTCTGAGGTCATAAACTCAGACCCGGAGCTTGAAAAAGCAGAAAACGCGGGGCTCAGACAAGCTCTCGGCGAGCTTGACGCGGCGCGTGCAAGTACACTCAATTAAACTTTTAGAGAGGATCATATAATATGGCAGTCAGACCAATGGCGGATTTGATACGCCCCACCGATTTTGATAATATGATCGGACAACAGAAGCTCGTCGGCGAAAACGGTGTGCTGAGGAAAATGGTCGAGTCGGGGCATATCACGAATATGATATTTTTCGGCCCGCCCGGTACGGGTAAGACCACGGCGGCGAAGATAATCGCCGAAAAATCGGGCATGACGCTTCGCGAGCTTAACGCAACGACGGCATCTCTTGCCGATATAAAGGCGATTATAAGCGAAACCTCAACGATGCTTGGTTCATCGGGAATACTTTTATACCTTGACGAGATACAGTATTTCAATAAAAAGCAACAGCAGTCGCTGCTGGAGTTTATCGAGGACGGGCGCATAACGCTTATAGCATCAACAACAGAAAATCCCTATTTTTACGTTTATAACGCGATAATTTCGCGCTCGGCAGTTTTTGAATTCAAGCCTGTTTCACCCGACGAGTGTGCTAAGGGACTAAGGCGCGCGCTTGACATAATGAACGAGCGAGAGGGGGCTTGTAAAACTGCAAGCGACGACACGTTATTACATATAGCGTCACTCGGAGCAGGCGACGTGCGCCGCTCGATCGGTATTATCGAAAACGCATACTACGTTGCAGAAAACGAGATAACCAAAGAAACCGTAAGCCTTTTTGCAAACGGAAATATCGGTAACTTTGACCGAGCAGGCGACGTGCATTACGATCTTCTCTCGGCGCTCCAGAAGTCGATACGCGGTTCAGACCCCGACGCGGCGGTATTTTATCTTGCAAAACTTTTAGAGGGCGGCGATATTATAAGCGCGTGCAGAAGGCTTTTGGTTATAGCAAACGAGGATATAGGGCTTGCATATCCGCTTGCCGCAGTAGTGACGAAAGCGTGTTGCGATACGGCGCGTGAGCTTGGTATGCCCGAGGCAAGACTGTCGCTTGCAAACGCGGCTGTACTGCTTGCAACTGCGCCGAAATCCAACACAGCGCATAACGCGATCATCGCGGCATGCGAAGACGTAAACGCAGGCAAGGGGCAGGAGATCCCGACGATACTGCAAAGCCCCTTCTTCAAGGGCTACAAATATCCGCACGATTATAAAAACCATTATGTCAAGCAAACCTACCTGCCCGACGACCTTGTTGGGAAGACATATTATGAGTATGGCGACAACCGCACCGAGCAGGCGGCAAAGGCATATTGGGAACAGATAAAAGGAAATAAGTGATAGGTAAGAGTGAATAAGTAAGGTGCAAAACGCTGCGCGTTTTGATTGAAATAAATAAGGAGAATAATAACATGGCAAATTGCTTTTATGGTGCAGATATACTTCTGCCGAAATTCAGAGAAGACAAAGAAAAAATGAATAAGTGGGCAACTATCGCCTGCGACCAATATACAAGTGAGCCCGATTATTGGGACGAGGTTGAAAGCATTGTCGGTGATAACCCGTCGGCGCTTCGTGTAACCCTTCCCGAAATATATCTCGAGGACGGCGACACGGCTGAGAGAATAGCGAAAATAAATATGGCGATGAAGGACTATACAGAAAACGTGCTTGAAAGCTTTGCCGATACACAGATCTATCTTGAAAGAAAGCTTGCTGACGGACGTGTACGCCACGGCCTTATTGGCATGATAGACCTTGAAGAATATGACTATAACAAGGGCGCTGACACACTTGTCCGCGCAACAGAGGGCACTGTACTTGAGCGCATACCGCCGAGAGTTGAGATAAGGCGCGGCGCAGAAATCGAGCTTCCGCACGTAATGATGCTTATTGACGACAGGGAAAAGAGCGTTATCGAGCCGCTTGGCGCGAAAAAGGAAAGCTTTGAGAGGGCGTATTCGTTTACCCTTATGCAAAACGGCGGCGAGGTAGAGGGCTATTTTGTTGACGAATATTCAAAAGCCCAAATAGAAAAGGCGCTTGATAAGCTTTGCAATATCGACGAGTATAATAAAAAGTATAACACAAACGAGAAAAAGCCGATGCTCTTTGCCGTTGGCGACGGTAACCACTCGCTTGCAACAGCAAAGGCGCTTTGGGGCGAAATAAAAGAAAAGCTCGGTGAGGGTGCGAAAGATCATAGCGCAAGATACGCGCTTGTTGAAATCGTGAATATTCACGACGCGGCGCTTGAATTTGAGCCGATATACAGAGTAATTTTTGAATGTGACACCGATAAGGTCATGAGCGCCCTGAGAGCCTATGCAGAAGAAAACAAAGGCGGCGAAAACTCGTTTGAGATAGAATGTGTAGGCGAAAAAATAAGCGAAAAGGTTATTATAAAGAACTCAAAAGAGGAGCTTGCCGTTGGCGCACTTCAGAATTTTATAGACAATTATCTTAAAGAAAATGCAGGATACGTTGATTATATTCACGGCGTTGAGTCTACAAAAGCTCTGGCAAACAAAGAGAAGGCTATCGGATTTTTGTTTGACGGCATGGGCAAGGACGAGCTTTTCAAGAGCGTGATAGTTGGCGGCTCACTCCCGAGAAAAACTTTTTCAATGGGAGAAGCGCACGATAAGAGATACTACCTTGAAGCAAGAAAAATTGTAAAATAATATTGTCGGTTACAGTACGCACTTTCAATGGTGCGCTCTCTCACCAAAGCCTCCCTCCGGGAGGGAGGTGGCACGGTAAAACCGTGACGGAGGGAGCCGGCGGAGCACAAGTTACAAATAAAAAACACCCTCTTTGACAGTCTTACATATATTGTATTAAACAATAATGGCTGTAAAGAGGGTGCTTTTTATGGATAAATTCAAAGAACTTCCGCTTTTGCTTCTCGATAACGGCAGTATGATGAGCGTGCTGAACGAGGGCACGTTCAAATGCTATAATATGTCGCTTTCTGATGCAGGGCATATACTTGACGCTTATGACGATGAGCATATACTCAAATGCTTTTCAAACCGCGAGATAGAAACGGTCATGTACGATTATCTCGGGATAAGAAAACGTGATTTTGCATACAAGCGCATACGTAATATCCGCATAGGACAGGACGCTATCGTATTCAAACTCTACATAACGCCGTCAGAAACGCAACCGGTAATATATGCCGACGACGGCGTTGAAGCAAAAAAGATACAGAACGTGTACGTATACTGTCAGTATCTGACGAGAATATCGTGAAAAAATACCCCCCGACAGACTTTAAAAATGTGTCGGGGGTATTTTACCATCTAAACCATGTTGATGATACGAATATTGTAAGAATGATAAAACCTGCTGAAATAGCAAATGAAACAAAATTCAAAAATATCATTTTAGAGTTGTTTTCAATGTGGGAAAAAATAAAGGTGAGAATCATGGAAGCAATCTGAACAGGGAGATATAAAATAAATCCAAAACCTGCAAGCTGCCACTCAGACCAAAGTCCCAGAATATTAAACAACAAAGTGAGAATGCCTAATATCCAAAAAATGCTTGAAAGTATATAGTTAATAACCGTAAAAATCTTTGCTCTGTTTTTCATAATAAACTCCTTTTATTCTAAGCTTCGCTTTTGTCTTATAAATGCGGCGAGAAAACTACCACACTTCTTCTGTATATAATTCATCGTAACACCAATGCATAGGGTTTTCGCAGATGTACTTTACAATTTTGTCATAATCCTCTTGCCCTCGTATAATATGATCGTAAAAAGAGCTCTGAAATAATTTGTCTACAAAACCTGTCTTTTTACATTCTCTTGTTGTTAATGATTTATAAGCACAAATGATATCCATAATCGTAGGGCGGGGGCTTGCTCCCGCCGTTTCCCCTTTCAGAATTAAAACTGCATGAATATGATTAGGCATAATTACATATTTATCCACCGAAAGGCAAGAATATCGCTTTTCAAGCAATAATAATTGATTCTGTGCAATCAGTCCAAATGAAGTATATTCTATGTTGTTTATTTCGGCGGGAGCAAGCCCCCGCCCTACGATGCGAGACAACACGCATCGTCTGTTATGCGTACAAATCGTTATAAAATATACACCATTAGAACTGTAATCAAAGTTATCAAGACGAGGATGCTTTCTTTTTGAAAATTTCCTTTCTTTATCCATTGTCATCACCTAATCTATTATACTACAAAATCGGCAGAGAAACAATATCTCTGCCGAAGTTTGTAATTATATCTATGAGAAGTAGTGTAAAAAGGTTTTATTACTTCTTAAGCCTCTTATCACACTTGGTCGCAAGATAAGTACCAAGGCTCTGGAATACCTGTACCATAAGAATAAGAAGTATTACTGCGATAAGCATTACGAGGTATTTGTATCTGTAATAGCCGTAGTTTATCGCTATCTTACCAAGTCCGCCGCCGCCGATTATACCGCTCATCGCGCTGTAACCGAGTATGGTAGTGATCGCGATAGTCGCGTTTGATATAAGCGACGGTATGCTTTCGGGTATCATAACCTTTGTTATTATCTGAAGAGGTGTTGAGCCCATGCTCTCTGCCGCTTCGATTATGTTGGGGTTAACTTCCCTGAGGCTTGATTCAACAAGTCTTGCGATAAAGGGGAACGCCGCTATAACAAGCGGAACTATTGATGCAACCGTTCCGACCGTCGTGCCGACGATAAGGCGTGACAGCGGGAACACGAGTATCATCAGTATCAGAAAAGGAACTGAACGCAACAGATTTATAACAACGTTGAGTATCTGCATAAACCAGGCAGGAAGCGGCAGAACACCGTTCTTTTCGCCTGCCACAAGCAAAACGCCGAGCGGAAGCCCGAGGATTATTGCAAAAGCCGTTGAGAGCACCGTTACGTAAAAGGTTTCCCATATTGCCATGGGGAATTCGTTTACGATTATCGCAAGAGCTTCGTCAAAGGCGGCTTGTGAGAATATTTTATCAAACATTGTCGCTTACCTCCTCGACGAAAACAGCTTCTGTTTTTGTAAGATACTTTATCGCTTTCTTTGCGCCTTCGTTATCGGGAACACCGAGCAGCATATTGCCGTATACCTTGTCGCCGATACATCTTGTCGATGCCGCTAAAATGTTGGCGGTGATGTTAATGTCAAGAGCCATCTGCGTTATCATAGGTGTGCGCGTTGCATATGCGCCGTTGAATACCACTCTGAGCTTCTTTTCGTCTGTGTCTACGATTATTTCGTCAGCACCGTCAGGAAAAACGAGCTTTTTTGCCGCCGCTGACTTTGGCTTTGAAAATACCTCGGCAACAGGGCCTTCTTCAACAACAACGCCGCCGTCAAGGATAGCAACGCGGTTGCATATCTCCTCCACAACGCTCATCTGGTGGGTTATAACTATAACCGTTATACCAAGTCTCTGATTTATCTCGCGTATCAGCGAAAGTATCGAGTGGGTGGTATTGGGGTCAAGAGCGCTCGTTGCTTCGTCGCAAAGAAGTATCTCAGGGTCTGTTGCAAGCGCACGCGCTATTGCGATACGCTGTTGCTGACCGCCCGAAAGCTGCGCGGGATATGCGTTTGCCTTGTCGGGAAGACCGACAATATCAAGAAGCTCAAGCGCGCGTTTACGCGCACTTTTCTTGTCAACACCTGCAAGCTCAAGGGGGAAGTATATGTTTTTAAGGCATGTTCTCTGCATGAGCAGATTGAAGCCCTGGAATATCATCGTTACCTTACGGCGCACGCGCAAAAGCTCGCCCTTTGAGAGTGCGCCGATATCCGTGCCGTTTATAAGCACCTTGCCGTCTGTGGGGCGCTCAAGCATGTTGATGCATCGAACCAGCGTGCTTTTACCCGCACCGCTCATTCCGATGATTCCGTAAATATCACCGTCATTTATTGTAAGTGATACGTTTTTTAGCGCATTTACTTCGCCGTCTGAGCCCTGAAAGCTCTTGGACAGATTCTTTATTTCGATCATGGTTTAACTCTTCCTTATAAAATCCACTGCCGCAGAGAAGATCTGCGGCAACGGTAAACTTTTATTATTTCAGAGCGTCAAGTGTTGTCTGCTTGCCGCCGTAAAGTCCGAGAGGCTCAACGTGGATAGCGGCAGCCGATACGATGTGTGTGCCGTTCTGAGCATTGAAGTCGTCAAGATAAGGCACGTGCTGGAAGTAGTTGGCGTCAATTTCTCCGCTTTCAACAACGTTGTTGGGCTGAACGTAGTCTGTAAACTCAACGATCTTGAGTGTGATGTTCTTTTCGGCGAGAATATTCTTTGCTATTGCAAGGATCTCTGCATGAGGAGCGGGAGAAGCCGCAACCGAGATCTCGGCACCGTCAAGAGCTGCGTAGTCAACGTCAGCTGCATAACCGTCGCCGGGGTTTGCAACAACGCTTACAACTGCGCCGGCATACGTCTGTGCTATGTAGTCTGCAACAGCACGGCTTTCAAGAGCCGCAACGAGAGCCTTGATCTTGTCTGTGTTCTCATTACCTTCTTTAACTGCAATGATGTTGCTGTATGCGGAAGACGCACCCTCTATAACGAGAGAGTCTTCAACGGGGTTCATATCTGCCGCGATAGCGTAGTTTGAGTTGATTATAGCATAGTCAACGTCTCTGAGTACGTTGGGAAGCTGAGCCGCTTCAACCTCTTTGAACTCAATACCGTGAGGATTGGATTCAATGTCGAGGATCGTAGCAGTGATGCCTGCACCCTCTTTGAGTGTTATAATGCCGTTGTCTTCAAGAAGAAGAAGTGCGCGGGCTTCGTTTGTTGTGTCGTTGGGAACTGCGATAGTGATAGCGTCTGATCCGCATGAAGACATAACGAGAGCGGACACTATAAGAAGTGCTGTTGCGAGTACAAAAGATAATACCTTTTTCATGATGGTTCTCCTTTATGTATATAAAATTTAATTTGGAAACATTAAAAAACGGGAAGCTTTTTGCTTCCCGAAAACCAAGCACTGTTATCTGTGCACTATATTACAGAAAGCATCGAATATTAACAGGCATAAGAACGCATGCGCATGGTATACATGCACATCCCTGTCATATCCATCATAGCAAAATTCTTAACCATGATGCTTTCTCCTTAAACTTTACACTTTTGTTGGCTAAATTATAGCACGATGCAAGGCCTGTGTCAATAGTTTACGTGAATTTTATTCCATATCAAGCTCGGGTATTACCGAGGAATTGCTCTTTACCGATTTTAAAACGAAGTGCGTACGGGTAGACTGAACCCCCGCAACGCTTTTTATCTTACGGTGAAGCTTTTCAAGGCTGTCGGAAGAATCTGTGAATATCTTGAGCATAAAATCGTATTCGCCCGTAAGGTAGTAGCAGGACTGAATGCTTTCGGTATCCCGTACCATTTCCGCGAAAACGTCATAGTACTTGGGATGCTCAAGGCTTACCTCCATAAGAGCGATAAGATCGTTTCCGAGCTGCTTCTGATTGAGAGTTATCGTATATTTTTCAATAGTACCGTTGGCTTCGAGCTTCTTGATACGCTCGATAACCGCTGACACCGAGAGATTGATCTTTTTGCTTATATCCGACGCTTTCATTCTTGCATTTTCTTTAAGGCAAGCAAGTATCTCAAGATCAATTTTATCCATAGAGCGCTTTTCCATATCCGGCGAGGTCTCCTTTATGTTTCCGCATAAATTCTGTTTTTCGACTAATTATACCAAAAAAATTTCGGCATGTCAATAATTTGTTGCATAAAACATGGCAAAAAAATCAAAAAAATTTTCAAATAATAAAATATTTTGCAAATCTATTGCGTGCGGGGGCAGTTTTGTGTATAATTTATTTGGAATTATAAAAATATACTGCTTTTTGTAGCTTTTATGAAAGGTTTGGTACATATTATGAAGGATTTTTACAGTCTGGACGTTGCCGGAGTAAAAAGAGAGCTCAAGCTTTTTGGTGTCAGCGACACGCTCAAAATCGCGGCATTTATCCTCTTTGGCGATGTTGAACTGACCGTGGCATGCGCAGGTGCGCTTGCAAAAATCGCGCCCGAGCACGACATACTTCTGACAGCCGAGGCAAAAAGCATACCGCTTATTCACGAAATGGCGCGCCAGATGGGCGAAAACGAATACGTTGTTGCAAGAAAAGGCGAAAAGGTTTATATGGAAGATATCGTGAGAGTAACGGTAACGTCCATAACAACCAAAAAGGAGCAAATGCTCTGCATCGGTAAAAAGGAAGCAGACCTTATACGCGGCAAGAGAGTGCTTATTATTGACGACGTTATAAGCACGGGAGAATCGCTTGCGGCTATGGAAAAGCTTGTAGAAGCAGTCGGCGGCAATATCGTCGGAAAAATGGCGGTGCTTGCCGAGGGCGATGCAATTGAGAGAGAAGATATAACGGTGCTTGCGCCCCTTCCTCTGTTTGATGCCAAAGGAGATCCTATCAAATAATCATATAAAGCAAAATGCCGGTCCCTGCAGGATAGCGGGGGCCGGTTAACTGTGTGCAAAAATATTCAAAGGACAGGTCATAGCCATGAAGGCGACGCTTGAGTTTATAAAAAAGAATACTGTGTTTGTAATAGCAGTGATCGCCGCGGCGGTAACGATGTTTATAGTACCGCCCGACAAAGAATATCTCGGATATTTTGATTTTAAGGTGTTAAGCTGCCTGTTTGCCGTTCTTGCGGTAGTCTGCGCGCTCAGAAGCATGAGGTTTTTCTATTCAACTGCGCAGAAAATTGTCAGGAAATTTGACACGGCGCGCAAATGCGCGATCGCACTCGTTTACATAACATTCATCGGCTCAATGTTTATAGCAAACGACATGGCGCTGATAACCTTTTTGCCGCTCGGCTACTACGTTCTGAAAACGACGAATATGCAAAAATACATGGCGGTATTGTTCATACTTCAGAACATAGCGGCAAACCTTGGCGGAATGCTTACGCCGTTTGGAAATCCGCAAAATCTGTATCTCTATACGAAATTCCATATACCCACGGGAGAGTTTATGCATATAATGCTTCTTCCGTTTGTTCTCTCGGTGGCGATCATTACGCTCTGCTGCGTGATCTTCTTTAAAAATGAAAGGCTGAGCATAACGATAGAGGAAAACCCGCTTGATCATAAGCGAGTTGTGCTTTATATGGTGCTTTTTGCGCTTTCGGTCGTAATGGTTTTCAGAGTAATCCCTTATTATATCGGACTTGTCATTATAACGGTGGTTCTTCTGATCGAAAATCCAAAGGCGCTTAAAAAGGTTGACTATCCGCTGTTTGGAACGTTCGCGGCATTCTTCGTTTTTTCGGGAAACATGGCGAGAATAGACTCTGTGAGAGAGCTTTTTGCCGCGCTCCTTGAAAAGAGTACATTACTTTTCAGTATACTTTCCTGCCAGGTGATAAGCAACGTTCCCTCGGCAATACTGCTTTCTCAGTTTACGGATAATTACAGAGAGCTTCTTTTGGGAGTCAACATAGGTGGCGTGGGAACGCTGATATCATCGCTTGCAAGCCTTATAACCTTCAGGGAATACACTAAGCGAAATCCCGGCAAGTGGCTTAAGTATTTACTTATCTTCTCGGCATTCAATTTTGCATTTCTTATCATACTTACAGTAGTGATGATGATCGTAAAATAAAAATTCCAATTACATATTGTTTTTTCGCGGGGAAAACCCTGTGTTTTGTAGGGCAGGGGCTTGCTCCTGCCGCTTCTATGAGCGAAAACCGTATAAAATGGCGGGAGTAAACCCCCGCCCTACGGATAGAAGCATTGTGTTTTATAAAATAAGCACGTTTACCAATCGAAATAAACAAAGGCGGTGCTTTGCATGCACCGCCATTATTTTATACCTTTATTCTTATAAGGCTCTTATTGAAAGCAAGGTCAACAATTTCAACGTATACGTATTGGCCAGCGTGGTCGGTCACGTCAAAGACTGCATAAAATTCGCCGCCCGCGCCAAGCTCGCTTAAGTATTCGTCGTCGGGAGAATTACCCGTTATACATTCAATTTCCGCATTGTTTATCCCTACAACCGATACTTCCTTTATATACGTGTTGTCGATAGCAGTGAGATCAAGATATTTTCTGCCATTGTCGATTCGCATTGAATATGACGAAATTCTCGGCTTTTCGCTGTCTACTGTGAAGTCAAAATATTTGACAAACTCTCTGCCGGATGCGTCTGTTGCAACAACCCTGCACGTATATTTTCCGTCGTCGTATATGAACTTCTTATTATCCTTGTCTCTGATATCCCAAAGCTCTATCCGGTAGGAGTTCGTTTCGCTTGCGTTTTCTGCGAGGTATGCTTTTTTCAGGCTCGTCATACTGCCGGCCGGAGATATGTATTCTCCGTTTTTGGAATATATATCCGCGCTGAGGCTTTTAAGATTTCTCGTAAGACTAACTTCTAAAAATACCGCGCCCTCAGCCCCCTCGGCAACGGGTGACACTACACAAAGCTCGGGTATTATCTTTTTAAGCCCGCGCTTTTTCTCTATATCGTAATTGGAGCCCAGAATGACTGTGTAATCGTCAAAATCATCGGCAAGATAGGTATACAGATACGTGCCGCCAAACAGACCGCCTGCCTCACCAAGCAGAGAATCAAAGGGGTCTGCAGCATAAAAATCGCCGTAGAAGCCGAGTAGCGGAATAGAATAGGTTTTTTCACATTCTGCAAAAACGTATCCCTGCAATATCATGCCGTTTTCAAAAACAGAAGCGAGTGCATCAAGCTCATCGGTGTCAAGTTTTACGTTTAGCTTTATATCCATACGCTCTTTTGGCGCAAGAGTCAGCACAGAGCCCGCGTTAGAGCTTATTTCTTTGCCCTCAAACGTAACGCACGCGCTCTCAAGCTCGTTTATAAAACTACCCGTAAAGCTGACTATGTCAGAAGCATCTTTTCCGATATATTCATAAAGCATCTGAGAATTTTTTTTATAAAACGAGTCTTTTTCACTGCAAAGTTCAGAGTATGGTATAGACTCATAGCTTTCTGTCCCGATAAGCGCTGATAAGCGCACCGATTTTTCTTTATCCGTCAGATTTTCGAGAGTAAGCGCTATCTCAAACTCATTATCAAGTTTGTTTCCAAGAAGTATTTTTGCCTGCCCCTGCGACGTAATGCATATATCCGCTTCAAGCGATGTTAAAGCATCTTTAAGATAGCCTGCGCCCTGCAGAGTAACGCTGTACAGTCTGTTTTCTCCGGATTCGCTTTCGCGCATCGGCGTTGCAAGATTCATAAGTATTGTCTTTATTCTGTCTGCCTTGTTGTAGCCTGTGCTGCCTTCAAGAGTAGCTGACAGAGCGGCACAAAGACCTGCAACGTAAGCACCCGAGGCAGAAGTACCCGAGATCGTAGAGTATGAGCCGTTTTTGTTTGCAACTGAAACCTCAGAGCCCGAAGCGGCAAGCTCAGGCTTGATATCAAGCGTTGGTGTAGGTCCTCTTGAAGAAAAGGGCGAAACCGAAGGGGTTATACCGGCATCGGTCACGTATTTTATTTTCGAGCTTACGTAAATTTCTTTCAGAGTCGCGGCTTTCATTTTTTCGCCGTCAGCCTTTGATATAAGGATCGCAGGCAAAAGAGCGCCTTCAAGCTGCATTGACGTGCGGATCGCAGGGGTGTCGCTTTGCGAGTTATCGTAAATGATAACAGCGGCGGCACCGTACTTTGCCGCGTTGTTAACTTTATCGGTAAAGCTTAATTCTCCGCGCTCTATAAGCGCGATCTTCCCCGAAAGATCAAGCGGTGTGCCGTTTATTATAAAGTCCTCTTCTTTGCCAAGACCGTTTATAACAACGTATTCAAGAGTCTTATTGTCAAAAATAGAGTAAAAGGTTTTCGCGGCAAAAGAGGTGGTTAAATGATTTGAGTCGCTGTATGGAATATACGTGCCGTCAGAGAGCCTGAAAGCATATGCGCTTGCAAGAAAAGTGTCGGCGCTTGCAACAGACAGAGTGTGAGCAAAGCTTGCAGGAGCGCTGACGGTGCCGCTGTCGGGAAGCGACGTGAGCGGCTCGAAATATCCGTAGTGCTTGTCAAAAACCGAGCCTGCGCCGAGAGATGAGTCGTTTCCGACGGGGCAGACGACTGCAACTTCTCTTGCGTGGAGCGTTTCTATAACCTCTTCAAGCAGATTATCGTATAGTCCGCGCTCTGAAAATCCGCAAGAAGAGCCGAGGCTTAAGCATATGGAATCAGCACCGAGTATATACGCGTCCTCAAGAGCCGCTACTATATCGCTCGTCTTTGCCTCGCGGGAAGAATCCGAGTAAACCTTCATGGCGAGAACCTGCGCCGACGGAGCGGCTGAAACTACCTCGCCGTTTTTGGGATTTGCGGCAGAAAGAGATAGCATTGCCGTTCCGTGATTGGAGCCTGAATATACGTCGGTATCCCTGTCTGCATAATCGAATGCAAAGGGAATCTTTTCGCTTTTATAAACGCTTTTTACCTTAATATTCGGATAAAGCCGGCTTGCTTTCGTAAAGTGCAATATACTCTCTATACCTCTTGGTGATATAGCCGTGTTATCGTCATTTCCGAGTGTAAAAAGCTCGTGTTTTAAGTAAAAGCCGTCGTCAATAACGGCAATAACCGCACCTGAGCCCCTCTCGGGATAATAGCCCGGCTCAAGCCCCGGAGCATATACTATGCTTGTATTATTTTCTTCAAGCGACATCGCTTCAAAGCCTGTGTCTTCATACACGCGTTCAACTTCGTCTGCCTGACTCAGCGCAGATAACTGCGACGAGGGCACGAGGGCAGAAAAACCGTGAAAAAGAACAGAATAAGTATCTTTGTATTCAATGCCCGGTACTTCGGAGCTGATGCTTTTTAATAAAAGGTCAATATCCGTCCCCTCTTTAAGCGCGACTATAACGCTTATCTTCTCGTCTGACGACTCTGCTTTTAAAGCAAGCACCACAGATTGTAAAGACGACAACGTTATAGCTGTTATAACTATTAAGGATACAATTTTTAAGTACACGTTTTTCATCATAAATACCTTCCGTTTACGGCAAAACTATCCTGAACGTTTTTGTGTTCATGGCAAAATCAGTAATATCGGCCCACAGCACGCTGTCTTCAGATGCGGTAATATCAAAAGTAAAGCTGTTGTCACCGTCATATTCAGAAGTCTGCATATACCCGCCCTTACTCTTTTCATCCATGCTTTCGGTGTTATAGAGGGTTATGCTTTTTATATTGCTTTCATCCTCTGCCGTGATCGTGATAAGTGTTTTTTCGCCGTCATTAAACACGTCTGTTTTTGTAAGGCACGGAGCGGTGGTATCTATTTTAAAGGGAATTACCAGAAGCTGTGTTGTTTTTGAGTCTGCAGTGGCTGCCTTGATCTTAAGAAAGTAATTTCCGTCGGGGAAGATATAGTCTGAGTTTATACCGTCGCTGCCGTCCCAGACGAGTATCGGCTTGTGCCGCCTGTCGCCGCCTTTGGTAAGAGGAAATCCGGGGTTAGTATATAAGACGGCGCCGTTTTCGTCTGTAATGTCGGCTTTGAAATAGCTTATGTTACGAAGCAGAGACGGCGCATAATACAATAAGTCAAGATTAAAGTCAAAGTCAGGTGCAAATGCAACCGATGCACTTGTACCCTCGCCGGGATTGCCCAAGGTTATCATTTTATCGTTATCATCGGGCGATAAAAGAGCGTTACCCGAGAAAAACGGGAGCTCACCTGAATAGATCGTTTTGTCAAATATATCAGCTGCGTTGAAATCACCCTCAAAGCCGATAAACGGCACAGAGCCTTCAAACTCGCCGTCGTCAGCATAAAGGAAGCCTTCTATGAAGTATCCGTTTGTGGCTGCTGCGGCGTTAAGCTCGTTTTTGTCAACGCCTATAAACATTTTTGCCGAACACGACTTCTTCGCACCAAGCGTGATTTGAAGAGTGTTCTTATTTTCTCCGTATTCTAAAGAGCCCTCTTTATCAGGCTCAAGGGTTACGTTTTTAAGACGTTTTGACGACAGGGTGTTGAAAACGTAGTCTTTTTCAGTGCCGTTTTCTTCGATAGATAAACCACCGTAAATATCGCAAAGAAGGCTTACGTCAAGCTCTATCGTTTTTTCAGACTCGCTCAGGTTCTCAACTTCAAATTCAAGAGAATATCCGTCGCGCTCTTTCTCAAGCTTTGGCGATGCGCCGCTCTTTCCCGTGATAACAAAAGGGATGTTTAGCGCCTTTGAAATATCGGCAAGCCCCGCGCCCTGCTTTCTCGGCGAATACTCGGCGTTTGTATCTGGATTTATCAGCGGTTCTGACGAGAACATCAGCGCGTTTTTTATAAAAGCAGGCCGCTTTGTGGAGATGTATTTGCTCTCTTCTGCCTCAAGCTTTTCGCAAAAGAGGGCCGCCATTCCCGATATAAAGGGAGAAGCCATAGAAGTGCCCGAAAGAGATGCGTACGTGCCGGGTACGGCAGAATATACGCTTTCGCCAACCGAAGTTATATCAGGCTTTGCCGTCAATTCGGGAGTTGTGCCCCATGAAGAGAATGAAGACATTTCATATGCATTTGGATTGCTGACGAAGTCGGATAAGGACGGGTCGAATACAAGCTCCTTGAGGCTTGCCGCGCAAAGATATTCGCCGTCCTGCTTTGTGATATAAACAGCAGGAATACTGCAGCCCGAAAGCTCCATATATACTTCTTTTTCGTCGTCGTTTCCGTATATTATAACGCCAACGGCGCCCTTTTCGGCGGCGATATTTACCTTGTCCATAAACGTTATCTCGCCGCGCTGTATCAGAGCGATTTTTCCCGTAAGATCAACAGAAACGGGATAATTTTCCGTTTTGCCGACGCCGTCTATGACAACGTATTCAAGAGTTCCCGGTGCAAAATGCTTTGCAAAGGTGCTTTTTGTTATCCCGAGCGACACGTTCGTATCACAATAGCCTATCCGTCTGATCTCGCCGCTTTCGTTTTTGTGTATAAGCGTGTCAAGACTCACGTGAGTGTTTTTTGCGCTGGCAACAGCGATAAAATCCTCAACTATTGCAGGATGGCTTACCGTTCCGTAATCGGGCATATCTGCAAGAGGGTACGGCAGAGAATATTTTTCTGCAAAAGTGCTGTCGTATGCCGAGGAAGAGTCGTTTCCTGCGGCGCATACGACGGTTATTCCTGCCCTTGAAAGTCTGTTTGCCATTTTGCTGATAACCGAGTTTTTGTTTGCCTCAACTGAGCCCGAGTAAGTACCGAGGCTTAAATTTATAACGTCGGCACCAAGTGTTACAGCATCTTCAAGTGCCGCGGCAACGAAGTATTCGCTTGCATCGGCAGTGCTTGATGAAAAAACCTTCATAAGAAGAAGCTGGCAGTCGGGAGCAACGCCCGTCACAGTACTGCAGTCTGCGCCTATAACTGCGCTGACGTGCGTACCGTGCCCCTCGAGCGTGGAAACGTCTGCCTTGCCTGTGGTATAGTCGAAAGCATAGGGTATCTTTTCGCTGACGTATACGTCAGCCCCGCTTACACCGGCGCTCGCACTGACGAGCGCACCATCGCTTATAAGCGCCTCTATGTCCTCTTTTTTCAAAGTCGCCTGTGCCGGTGCTTTAGCAAAAGCCTCGTGCGAAATATCAAAGCCGTTGTCGATAACGGCAACCACACTGCCCTTGCCCGTAAGCCCTGTTTCATGTGCGATGTTTGTGCCTAACATTTCAGAAGCATAAACCGAGCTTGTGCTGTATTTTACTTCATCTGCTTCAAGCGGCGAAAAATATCCACACGCATGGGCGTCAAAATACTCGCTTTTATCAATTATATCAATATATTTTTGCTCTGCGCGCGCATAAAATCCGAAAAGCGCGCGCTCAAACGTGTCTATAATTTCAATATCTCTGCCGACAACAGAAAAAAGCGCAACAAGTGCCGCATCTGTGCTTTCAAAATATTCTTCGTCTGCATATATCATTATTTCGCATATTTTGCCGTCTTCGCCAATGCTTGCGGATACGGGGATAAGCAGGTTTACAAGCATTATCAGAATAAGCGCCGATGAGAGCGCTCTGTTTACGTATTTTTTCATTTGGGACCTCTTTATTTTGTATATGTGTAATTCAAGTTAACGTAAAAAAGTCGGATCTACTTATAACAGTATAGCAGACAAATAAATCCCGTTCAATAGAAATTTTTGAATTTTTATAACAATCGGGGACAATAATGAATTATCGGAAACTATTTCACAAAAAAGAGGAAGAATTTATGCAACACGATATTTTTTTAAAAAAATACATTTCATTCGTTCTTGCGTTCGTGCTTTTAATATATACCTTTTCGGCTTTTCTGCCCGTAAGCGGCGAAGAAGCGCTTTACGATAAAATACTGAGGCTTCACGTTATCGCAAATTCGGACAATGAAGACGATCAGGAAATGAAGCTTTTTGTGCGAAACAGCATTTTATGCGAGCTTGAAAAGCTTTACGAAGCCAACGGCGTGGAAAATATAGAAGCGGCAAAGGCGCTTATCGATAAAAACCGCGCTCTGCTTCTTGATGCGGCAGAAAAGGCAATTTGTGATTATGATCCCAACTGCGATTACAAAGCAGAGCTTGAACTGACACGCGCAAGCTTTCCGACAAAGGCGTATGAGGATATAACCCTGCCTGCAGGAGTATACGACTGCGTGAGAATAAAGATCGGCAAAGCAAAAGGACAGAATTGGTGGTGCGTGCTTTTCCCGACTCTTTGTCTTTCGAGCGCCACCGTCGATAACACAGAGTCCGCTTCTTACGTATACGAAGAAAACGGCGAAAAGTTCGTTGCGGCAGGCTTTACGCCGCAGGAAATCCGAATCATAACCGAAAGCGACAGCACGGACGTGAAGATCAAATTCCGCTTACTTGAAATATTCGGCTCTCTTTTTGACGAGGAGAGATAAATTTGATAAAACCACTTGATTATCTTTTGCTTTTATTATATAATTGTAGAGATAAATGGTAAGAGAGGAAGTGAGTCTGTGCAAACAAAGGGCGAAAAGCTGATGAAAAGCGCGCTTTTTATGGTCGTTGCAACTCTGCTTGCAAAGGCGCTGGGGCTTGTTCGCGATATGCTTATTGCCGCCGCGTTTGGAACGAGTGTATCGGCAATCGCTTTTGATGCTGCTTCAAGACTCCCGATTTTACTTTTTGACCTTGTTATAGGCGGAGTCGTAACGGCGGCGTTCATACCGATCTTCAACGGGCTTCTCGTTAAAGACGGCAGGGAAAAAGCCTTTGAATTTGCCGATCATTACGTTACGCTTATTTTAGTTATAACTACCATAATAGCTCTGCTCGGGGTGCTCTTTGCCGCACCCCTTGTGGAGTTTCTGATACCCGATGCCGCTCAAGCGGCAAAAGAGCTTGCCGTGGGGCTGACACGGATAATGTTTCCCATGATAGTGTTTACGGGGCTTGCATTTTCATTTGTGGGCGTGCTCCTGTCGCTTGGGGAGTTCAGAATTCCCGCGATAATAAGCCTTGTTTCAAACGGCGTTATGGTGATCTATCTCTTTACGCTAAATAACACCTTCGGCGTTGTCGGACTTGGAGTTTCGATGCTCTTTGGCTGGTTTATGCAGGCTTTCGTACAAATTCCGAGGCTTAATTCTCTCGGATACCGATACAAAGTCAGACTGAGCCTTCGCTCGCCGCACATAAAAGAAGCGGCAAAGGGTGCGCTTCCGATACTCATAGGAACGTGGACAGGCCCTGTCTGCGCCCTCATAAACACGAGATTTGCATCTGCCATAGAACAGGGGCGCGCAGTAACCGCGCTCGGATATGCCAACAGATTTTATACGATAATCATAGGCGTTTTCTCATACGTTGCCACCAACCTGCTCTTTCCCTACATATCAAAGGCGGCGGCGCACGGTGAGAAGACTGAGGCAAACAGGCTCATGCTTTCGTCAATTCGCATACTGATGCTTGTGATAATGCCGATAACCGTTGGAATTTTTATACTTTCAGAACCGCTTGTGTCGCTTATCTACGAAAGAGGAGCGTTTGTGCAAAGTGACGTTGCCATGACGGCGGCGGCGCTCAGGTACTATACGCTCGGTATGGCTTTTGCCGCGGCAAATGAGGTGCTTACCAAAGCGTTTTTTGCGCGCAAGGAATACAAAGTGCCGATGTACGCGTCGATTTTTGCCATGTGCGTAAACTTTGTGCTCGTCTTTGCTTTGGCAAAGTATATGGGAATTGGCGGTATCGCGCTTGCATCGGGAATAGCCGTGGCGGTAAGCTGTGTTTTCAACTATGTTTTGCTGTTGGGCAGAGAAAAGGTGCTCTTTGCCTTCTCTGACGTGCTGGCGCTTATAAAAATGGCGTGCAGCGCTCTTGTTATGGGTGCGCTTGTATATTTTGCAAGCTCATATGTAAGCGGTAATTTAGTAAAGCTTCTTGTTGGGGTTATAAGCGGTGCTGTCGCTTATTTCGTGTGTTGCGCTATCTCACGTGTTGATGAGGTGAAATACCTTATCGCCAAGGCAAAAAACGTTATTTTAAGAAAATAAGATAGTTGGGGAAGATCTATGATAAAGGTGCTTAACGTAATAACCGATACAAATATTGGCGGAGCCGGCAGGATTTTAGTCCATTACCTTAAAAATTTCGACCGCTCCAGATATGACGTTTACGTTGCGATTCCCGAGGGAAGCTTGCTTATAGAAGAGATAAACAAGGCGGGGTATGAGGTCATAACAATGAAATACGGCAAGGACAAGTCCTTTGAGATGCCGGCAGTACGCGAGCTTTATAGGATAATAAAGGATTTAAAGCCCGATATTGTACACACGCACTCGTCCTTCAGCGCAAAGCTTGCATCGTATTTTGCAGGCGTGCCCTCGCGTATATACACGCGCCACTGCGCTTTTGACCTTCCTGAGAGTGCTAAAAAATTTCCGAGAAAGCAGATAAGCGGATTTGTTAATAATACGCTCTCGACTGCGGTGGTTGCCGTTGCTCCTGCGGCGGCAGATAACCTTACAGACACGGGCGTTGACCCCAAAAAGATAACCGTTATAATGAACGGCGTTGAAAAGTTAAGGGAGCTTTCAGGCGAAGAAAAGCTTTCGCTTAAAAGAGAGCTTGGCTTTAATGCGGACGATTTTATATGCACGATGTCTGCGCGTCTTGAGGACGTTAAGGGGCACGACTATTTTATAAACGCGGCAAAGCTTATAAGCGAAAAGAAGGATAATATAAAATTCCTCATCGTAGGCACGGGCGCGCTTGAGGGCGAGCTTAAAGCGCTTGCTCATAGCCTCGGACTTGACGGTACTGTAAAGTTTACGGGCTTTGTCCGGGACGTAGCGCCCTATATAAATATAACAGACCTTAACGTTAACTGCTCGTGGGGAACAGAGGCGTCGAGCCTCGCGATAGCCGAGGCGATGAGCCTTGGAGTGCCGACTCTCGCGTCGGATTTCGGCGGTAATCCGTCTGTTATAAAAGATGGTGTTAACGGTAAGCTTATACCCAAGAAAAACACAAATGCGATAGCACAGGCGATACTTGAGACAGAAGCTGACAGAGAGCTGTTGAAAAAGCTTTCCGAGGGTGCGCAGAATATGTATAAAACGAGCTTTACGTCGGCGGCGATGACGCGCCGTCTTGAAGCACTTTACGATAAAGAAGCCGAAAGGATAAAGGCGAAATGAGTAATCTTTCACCAGAAGAGGCAAGAGCGAAAATAGAAGAGCTCAGAGAGCTTATACGCTATCATTCAAAGAGGTATCACGAGCTTGATGCTCCCGAAATATCCGACTTTGAATACGACCGCATGTACTATGAGCTTATTGCGCTTGAAAATGAGTTTCCCGAATACGACTCGGACGATTCGCCAACGAAAAAGGTTGGCGGCGGACTGCTCTCGGGCTTTGAAAAAGCAGAGCATAACGTGCCGCTTAACAGTCTTTCGGACGTGTTTGATTACGAGGGGATAAAAGCGTTTATAGAGCGCACCGCACCTGAAGCGGGGGATGACGGGTACAGCGTTGAGTGCAAGATAGACGGCCTTTCGGTGTCGCTTGTATACAGAAATGGTGTGTTTGAGAGAGGTGCTACCCGCGGAGACGGTAAGGTTGGCGAAAACATAACCGAAAACCTCAGAACGATACCGAATATACCAATGAAGCTGACACGCGACGTTGAGTACGCGGAGGTTCGCGGCGAGGTCTATATGCCGCGCCGTGCATTTGATAGGCTTAACGAAAAGCGCGAGGCATCAGGCGAGAGCTTGTTTGCCAACCCGAGAAACGCGGCGGCAGGCTCGCTCAGGCAGCTTGATCCCAAGGTGACGGCATCGCGCGGACTCGATATATTCGTCTTCAATTATCAGGCGGGCAGCGAGGAATTTGCGCTTCACAGCCAAACACTTGAATATATGAAAGAGCTCGGCTTTAACGTGATACCCGAAACGAGAGTCCTTCATACCTATGAAGAAATAGCCCGGAGAATTGAAGAGATAGGAAAACTTCGCGACTCTTTGCCCTTTGATATAGACGGAATGGTTATAAAGGTCAATTCTATCGCGGCAAGGCGTGAGATCGGAGAGAATACCAATACTCCGAAATGGGCGATAGCATATAAGTTTCCGCCCGAGGAAAAGGAAACGAAGCTTCTTGATATTGTAATACAGGTCGGCCGTACGGGGGTGCTTACACCGAATGCCGTGCTCTCCCCCGTAAGACTCGCAGGCACAAGCGTCAGCCGTGCAACTCTTCACAACCTTGATTTTATAAGGCAGAGAAATATAAAGATAGGCGACACGGTGGTGGTTCGCAAGGCGGGAGATATTATTCCCGAGATCGTGTGCGCAAAAACGGAAAAGCGCGACGGCAGCGAAATTGATTTCAACATGCCGACGCACTGCCCGTCATGCGGAGAGCCGATAATCAATTACGAGGGCGGAGCGGCGTACTACTGTACCAACGGCGCTTGCCCCGCGCAGCTTGAGCGAACGCTTGCCCATTTTGCATCAAAGGATGCGATGAATATAGACAAAATGGGACCTGCCGTTGTAAAGCTTATAATAGATGCAGGGCTTGTAAAAGGGCCTGCCGATATATATAAGCTTCGTGCAAAGGATATTGAAGGGCTTGAGCGCATGGGCGAAACGAGCGCGAAAAAGCTTATAGCGGCTATTGAAAAATCGAAGGAAAGCGGACTTGCAAGGCTCATTTATGCCCTCGGCATCAGGCAGACGGGCGAAAAAACGGCGGCTATGATAGCCGGGCATTTCGGCGATATTGAAAAGCTCTTTGAGGCAAGTACAGAAGAGCTGACGACGCTTGACGACATAGGGCTTATTACGGCAGAATATATAGTCGATTTCTTTTCGCATGCTCAAACGCGTCTGACGGTCGATTCGCTTAAAGAAAGCGGCGTTGTGTGCACGAATAAGAACGTGCGGCTTGACGATAGATTTGAGGGAAAGACATTCGTTCTTACGGGAACTCTGCCGACCATGAGCCGCTCTGAAGCATCGGCGCTGATAAACGCTCACGGCGGAAAGGTATCGGGCTCGGTTTCGAAGAAGACCGATTTCGTTGTTGCGGGTGAAGAAGCCGGAAGCAAGCTTGACCGTGCAAATGAGCTTGGCATTACGGTTATAGATGAGGCAGGACTTTTAAAAATGCTAAAAGGAGCAGAAGGGGACATTTAAATGTTTGTAGATAACGTCAAAATATATATAAAGGCAGGCGACGGCGGCAACGGCTGCGTATCCTTTCACAGAGAAAAGTACGTTGCTCGCGGCGGTCCTGACGGCGGTGACGGCGGCAACGGCGGCAATATAGTCTTCGTTATAGACGAAGGCAAAAACACGCTTCTTGATTTCCGTTATCACAGAAAATTCGTTGCCCAGAACGGCGGCGACGGTATGCAGTCGAAGTTTCACGGAGCAACGGCAGACGACCTTATTATAAAGGTTCCGGCAGGAACGGTTATAAAGGACGCAGAAAGCGGCAAGATCATAAAGGATATGTCGGACTGCGGACCGACGGTTATATGCAAGGGTGGCCGCGGCGGCTGGGGTAACAGACGCTTTGCAACGCCGACAAGGCAGATACCGCGCTTTGCTAAAAACGGTACCAAAGGCGAGGAAAAAGAGGTAATACTTGAGCTTAAAATGCTTGCGGACGTAGGCCTTGTGGGCTTCCCGAACGTTGGTAAGTCATCTATTCTTTCGATGATCTCCTCGGCAAAGCCCAAGATCGCAAATTACCATTTTACAACACTCTCCCCCGTGCTCGGAGTGGTCCGTGCAGGTGAGGGCGCAGGCTTTGTCTGCGCCGATATTCCCGGACTAATCGAGGGTGCAAGCGAGGGCGCAGGACTCGGCCACGATTTTCTCAGGCACGTTGACAGATGCCGCCTGATAATCCACGTTGTAGATATATCGGGCAGCGAGGGACGTGACCCCGTTGAGGACATAAAGAAGATAAACGCGGAGCTTGCAGGCTACAGCGAAAAGCTTGCGTCAAGACCGCAGATAATTGCGGCAAACAAGTGCGACGCACTTGATCCTGACGTTGTTGATGTTAACGCGTTTGAAAAATACGTAAAAGAAGAGCTTGGAGCAGAGCTTATATACGTTTCCGCTGCAACGCGTGAGAATATAGACACGCTTGTAAAAGCCGCGGCTAAACGGCTTGAGAGCCTGCCGCCTATCGAGTATTACGAAGCCGAATACGTACAAGAAGAGGTTGTGGATACGGGAGATCGCAGCGTTGATATCCGCCTTGAAGACGGAGTATATATCGTTGAGGGCGATTGGCTTTATAACTTTATGGGCTCTATCAATTTTGACGACAGAGAAAGTCTGTCCTACTTCCAGCGCGTGCTCAAATCAAGCGGACTCATCGAAAAACTTGAGGCGGCAGGGGTAAAGGACGGCGACACCGTTTCTATATACGATTTCGAATTTGATTTTGTAAAATAATTTCTATGCGAGAGGTGTACTTTTGTCAGAAGTACACCTCTCGCGCTTGTTTTTTGTATAAATTTTCGTAGGGCGGGGGCTTGCTCCCGCCGCTTCGTGCAATTTTTAACCATATAGACGGTAGGAGCAAGCCCCTGCCCTACGAAACAGACGGCGGGGGCAAGCCCCTGCCCTACAAAACCGAAGAAATATCAAACAGCCACCTTCGGATATGAGAGTTATTACGATTTGTAATATAAAGTGATGTTTATCCATAGTTTTATAAGAGAGTCGGCGGGCTGAGGTGTCGTTTTTGAAGTCTAAAAGAGGGACAAAGTACATTATAATGACAAAAAAATCAAAAAATCCTTGATTTTCTTTAAAAAAGTTCGCAAAAACTATGGATTTTTTCTTTAATATGTAGTATAATGAAATGGCGAATGCGACTCTTGGGGTAAAAATGCGATTGAATTGCCAAAAATTTAACAATCACACTTTTCCCCGGGGTATATTTCATAAATCAAATCAGGAGGAACAGATTCAATGAAGAAGAATTTGACCACGGTTGCTTTTGCAGGAACTAAGGAGCAGGAAGCACAGCTTGATGCTCTTATTGCAAAGCACAAGGACGAAAAGGGTGCGCTCATGCCTATACTTCAGGGCGCGCAGAATATCTACGGATATCTCCCTATCGAGGTTCAGAAGCACATTTCTTTGTCAATGGGAGTATCCCTTGCCGAAGTATACGGAGTAGCAACCTTCTATTCCCAGTTCGTTCTTAACCCGAAGGGCAAGGTTGCAGTTGCGGTATGCCTCGGAACTGCATGCTACGTTAAGGGCTCTGGCGATATTATCGAAAAGATTTCCGAAAAGCTTGGAGTCGGCGTTGGCGAAACAAGCCCCGACGGAAAATACAGCATTGATGCAACACGTTGCATCGGCGCATGCGGACTTGCTCCCGTACTTACCATAAACGACGAAGTATACGGAAGACTTGTAACTGCAGACGTAGACAAGATCCTTGCTCCGTACATAGACTGAGTAAAAACAAGATATTTTAATCGGCCGGCAGGACCGGCATGGAGATTCATATGAAAATGTCCGAAATAGCGTCACTTCTTGACGCGAAGGTACTATGCTGCGAAGAGCTTATTGAGCATGAGGTTCATTCGGCTTGCGGAAGCGATATGATGAGCGACGTTCTTGCATACGTAAAGAATCAGGCGGTATTACTCACGGGCCTTGTTAATCCGCAGGTAATAAGAACGGCGGAGATGATGGATATGCGCTGCATTGTATTTGTGCGCAACAAGATGCCCTCGCCGGAGATGCTTGAGCTTGCTACAGACGCATCGATAGTTGTTCTTGCAACGAAGATGCGGATGTTTGAGGCGTGCGGAAGGCTATATTCCGGCGGACTTATGCCTCAGGAGGTGTAAGCCATGGATAACGCAAATCCGCTTACTTTTCACTTCGACGTAGACGGAAATGATTTTACCTCGGCGGGAGAGGCTTCCGTGCAGGTGAAAAAGATCCTCAGGCGAATAGGCATAGATTCCGAATCGATAAGACGTGTGTCGATAGCGATGTATGAGGCTGAGATAAACATGGTCATACATGCCGGCGGCGGTGAAGCGGACCTCTTTATCACAGATGATAAGATAACGCTTGTTATGACCGACCACGGCCCGGGTATTGCCGATATTGAGCTTGCAATGAGAGAGGGCTATTCAACGGCTCCCGATAATATCCGTTCTCTCGGCTTTGGCGCCGGAATGGGACTTCCCAATATCAAGAGATATACGGATGAGCTCAATATAGAAAGCGAAGTAGGAAAAGGAACGAAAATTACAATGTCAGTAAATATATGAGGTGATTGAGTGGCTTTTTACAAGCATTCTGTTGCGCTCGACTATGATAAGTGCCGAGGCTGCATAACCTGCCTGAAGCGGTGTCCGACCGAGGCGATACGCATAAAAAACGGGCATGCGGTTATAGATTCCGAGCGTTGTATCGACTGCGGCGAATGTATTAGACGATGTCCCCATAAGGCAAAGCGCGCCGTTGCAGACAAGCTGGCAGAACTGCCGTTTGGCAAGAAGTTTGTAATTGCGCTTCCGCCACCGTCTTTGTGCGGACAGTTTGAAAATCTTGATGATGCCGACTATATAATGAACGGACTTTTGAAAATCGGCTTTGATCACGTATACGAGGTTGCAAGAGCGGCAGAGCTCGTAACCGAATATACGAGGCAGTATTTAAAGCGCGATGACATAAGACGTCCGGTTATCAGCTCGGCGTGTCCTGTTGTAACAAGACTAATAGCGCTCAGATTCCCATATCTGTGCGACAACCTCGTTCCGATACTGTCGCCTATGGAGATCGCCGCCGAAAAGGCGATCGAAGAAGCGATGGAGAAGCATCCCGGGTTAAAAAGAGAAGATATCGCAACGGTGTTTATCTCTCCCTGCCCTGCGAAAATAAGCGCAGTTAAGAATAATTTTGACGGTTATGAGAGTCATGTAGACTTTGTTGTTGCCGTAAACGAAATCTATTTTGAGCTGCTTGGCGCGATGGGCAAATCGGAAGAGATCGCACCGATATCGAAAACGGGAATGGTAGGAATGAGCTGGGCCCTCAGCGGAGGAGAAGCATCGGCGCTTTTAAACGACCGGTATCTTGCCGCAGACGGTATTGAAAACATAATCAAGGTGCTTGACGAGCTTGAAACGGGAAGCTTTCCGTTTCTTGATTACATAGAGCTCAACGCATGCAGCTCGGGCTGCGTGGGGGGAGTAATGAACGTCGGCAACCCGTATCTTGCAAAGGTTAAGATACAGAATATTAAAAGATATCTGCCTGTTATGCAAAACAGGCCCTCGGTTGATGAGGTTAAGAGCATACCCGAAAAGTATGAATACAGGCAGCCGGAATATGAGCCGGCGTCAAGGCTTGATTCAGACAGAAAAACGGCTATGAGCTTAATGAAGGAAATAGTCGGCCTTGAAAAGAAGCTTCCGGGCTTTGACTGCGGAGCGTGCGGGTCGCCAACCTGCCGTGCCTTTGCCGAGGACGTTATAAAGAACGCTTCATCGCTTGAGGACTGCGTGTTTTTAAGTAAAAGCGGTGAAGAAAGTGGCGATAATACTTGAAAGAACAGCGAAAGGAAATACGAAATGACGGTAAGCGCTGTATGTGAAGCACTTGAACTTAAAGTGCTGAGTATTGCAGACGGCGAAAGAGAGATAGACGGTGTTTACGCCGGGGATCTTCTGAGCTGGGTAATGGGCCATGCGAAAAATTCGCAGGCGCTTGTTACGATTATGTCCAATATAAACGTGCTTGCAGTAGCGTCGCTGCTGGATCTGTCGTGCGTTATACTTGCAGAGAATGCAGAGTATGACGACGGATTTATCGAAGCCGCAAAGTCAAAGGAGATAAACGTATTCTCCTCGCCGCTTTCAGCTTATGAGCTTTGTGTAAAGCTTTCAGGTATGATCTGAAATGAACAAATATTATTATGACCTGCATATCCACTCCTGCCTGTCGCCGTGCGGCGACGACGATATGACACCCGCAAACATATGCGGAATGGCGGCGCTTAAGGGGCTTCAGATAGTTGCACTTACAGACCACAACACCTGCGGTAACTGCGAAAGCTTTCTCAAAGCGGCATCAGCCAACGGCCTTATCGGAATTGCAGGAATGGAGCTTACAACAAGCGAAGACATACATATAGTTTGTCTGTTTGAGTTTCTTGATGACGCGCTTGCCTTTTCAGACAAGGTGAAGGAATACCGTACACCTTTTCCCAACCGTGTTGATATTTTCGGTCGGCAGATGTACCTTGACGAAAATGATGAGGTGCTTGGAGAGGAAGAAAATTTTCTTCCGATAGCAACGTCGCTGTCTCTGGAGGCGGCATATGAGCTTGCATGCTCTTGTAACGCGCTCGTTTATCCTGCGCATATAGACCGAAGCGCAAACGGAATAGTCGAAACGCTGGGAACGCTTCCCGATGAGCCGGACTTTGTTTGCGTTGAGTATAAAGACGGCGCAAAGGAAGAAAAGCTTATAAAAAAGATACCGTCGCTTGCAAATAAAAAGCGTGTTGTAAATTCGGACGCCCATTACTTATGGGATATAAACGAAGCAGAAAACTATGTAGAGCTTGATGATGAGCCTTATAGCAGTGCGTATGTAAGAAAAAAGCTTTTTGAATATCTGAGAGGCGGTGTAAAAGGTTAATGAAGGAATTATCGCTTAACGTACTTGATATTGCAGAAAATTCCGTAACAGCCCGCTCAACGCTTATAAATATAGATATTCTTGAGAGTGATGAAACACTTACTCTTACCATCAGAGATGACGGATGCGGAATGAGTAAGGAAATGGTAGAAAGCGTAACCGACCCGTTTTGCACAACGAGAAAAACGAGAAAGGTCGGGCTTGGAATCCCCTTTTTGAAAATGGAAGCCGAGATGACGGGCGGCAGCTTTTCGATAGAATCAAAAAGCGAGTCCGAGTATCCTGATGATCACGGAACCGTCACGAGCGCTACGTTTTATAAAAACCACATCGATTTCATACCGCTTGGCGATATAATATCATCTGTCTGTACGCTGATACACGGAGCAGGAAAGATAGATATAGCGTATACGCATAAGACGCCTGAAATCGACGTGAGCCTTGACACAAGAGAGTTAAGAGCAGTGCTTGGTGAAGAAATAAGCCTTGCAGAGCCTGAGGTTCTTGAGTGGATACGGCAATATTTAAGTGAACAATATAATACACATAAATGAAAGAGAGGAAACAAAGATGAAAAGTTTAGCAGAACTTGCTGCCATCAGAGAAAAGATGAAGGACAAGGTATCTATGCGCGAAGGAAGTAATGATATCCGTATAGTTGTCGGAATGGCAACCTGCGGAATCGCGGCAGGTGCGCGCCCCGTTCTTAACGCTTTCGTTGAACAGGTCAGCAAAGAAGGTCTTTCAGAGACAGTAACCGTATCGCAGACAGGATGCATCGGCATCTGTCAGAGCGAGCCTGTTGTTGAGGTATACAAGGCAGGCGAAGAAAAGGTGACATACGTTCATATGACACCTGAAAAGGTTGCAAAGATAATAGAGCAGCACATCAAGGGCGGCAAAGTCGTTAGCGAATACGCTCTTAAAGAAAACTAATAGCAAAACGGAGGATTAAGAAATGATACGTTCTCATGTACTTATTTGTGCCGGAACAGGATGTACTTCTTCCGGAAGTATAGCTGTAAGCGACGCACTTGAGAAGGAGCTTGCGGCAAAGGGTCTTACCGATGAAATAAAGATCGTTAAGACAGGATGCTTCGGACTTTGCGCACTCGGCCCGGTTATGATTGTATATCCCGAGGGCACTTTTTACAGCAGAGTTACCGCTGAAGATATTCCCGAAATCGTTGAAGAGCATCTTTTAAAGGGTAGACTTGTTGAAAGACTCGTTTATAACGAAACAGACCACGAGCTTGCAGAAGGCGAAACAGTTGCTCTTGCAGACACAAGATTCTATAAGAAGCAGAAGAGAGTTGCGCTCAGAAACTGCGGTGTTATCGACCCTGAAAACATCGACGAATATATCGGAACAGGCGGATACGAAGCACTTGGTAAGGTTCTTACCGAAATGCAGCCTGCAGACGTTATAAAGACAATTCTCGACAGCGGACTTCGCGGACGCGGAGGCGGCGGATTCCCCACAGGCAGAAAGTGGCAGTTCGCAGCAGACCAGGTTAACGATACAAAGTACGTTGTATGTAACGCGGACGAGGGCGACCCCGGAGCGTTCATGGACCGTTCTATCCTTGAAGGTGACCCGCACGCAGTTCTCGAAGCAATGGCAATCGCAGGTTATGCTATCGGCGCTCATCAGGGTTACATTTACATAAGAGCTGAGTATCCTATCGCGGTAAACCGTCTTGAGGTTGCTATCAACCAGGCGCGCGAATACGGACTTCTCGGCAAGAATATTTTTGATACAGGTTTTGATTTTGATATCGAGATCAGACTTGGTGCAGGTGCTTTCGTATGTGGTGAAGAAACAGCGCTTCTCACATCTATCGAAGGTAACCGCGGTGAGCCGCGTCCCCGTCCTCCGTTCCCGGCAGTAAAGGGACTTTTCGGCAAGCCCACCATTATCAATAACGTTGAAACATACGCTAATATCGCTCAGATCATACTTAACGGACCCGAATGGCTTGCTTCCATGGGAACAGAAAAGTCCAAGGGTACAAAGGTATTTGCGCTCGGCGGTAAGATCCACAACACAGGTCTTGTTGAAATTCCTATGGGTACAACACTTCGCGAGGTTGTTGAAGACATTGGCGGCGGCGTACCGAACGGCAAGAAGTTCAAGGCAGCACAGACCGGCGGTCCTTCCGGCGGATGTATACCTGCTTCTCTTATCGATACTCCTATCGACTACGATAACCTTATCGCAATCGGTTCAATGATGGGTTCGGGCGGACTTATCGTTATGGACGAAGATACATGTATGGTTGACCTTGCAAAGTTCTTCCTTGAGTTCACGGTTGACGAGTCCTGCGGTAAGTGCACACCCTGCCGTGTTGGTACAAAGAGACTTCTTGAAATACTTGAAAAGATCACTTCAGGCAACGGTACGATGGAAGATATCGACCGTCTTGAAGAGCTCAGCGAATACATCAAGAGCGCATCTCTCTGCGGTCTTGGTCAGACAGCTCCGAACCCTGTTCTCTCAACTCTCCGTTACTTCCGTGACGAGTATATTGCACACGTTAAGGATAAGAAGTGTCCTGCAGGCGTATGTAAGAAGCTTCTCAGCTATAAGATCATTGAGGACAAGTGTAAGGGTTGTACAGCGTGCGCACGCGTATGTCCCGTTGGCGCTATCACAGGCAGCGTAAAGCAGCCCCATGTTATAGATACATCCAAGTGTATCAAGTGCGGAGCTTGTATGGAAAAATGTAAGTTCGGCGCTATCATTAAGGAATAAGAAAGGAGCTTGCTAAAATGGAAACAGTAAATATAAAGATTAACGGCAGAGAATATTCTGTGCCGAAGGATTCAACTGTTCTTGAAGCTGCAAGATATGCAGGAATCGATATTCCTACACTTTGCTATCTCAAGGACGTAAACGAAATCGGCGCATGCCGTCTCTGCCTTGTTGAGGTAACAGGCGCACGCGGACTTGTAACAGCCTGCGTTTACCCTGTTAACGAAGGTATGGAGGTGTTCACAAACACACCCAAGGTACTCGCTGCAAGAAAGACAAACCTTGAGCTTGTTCTTTCCAACCACGAAAAGAAGTGCCTTTCATGTATCCGCAGCACAACATGCGAGCTTCAGAAGCTTTCTCAGGAATACGGATGCGACGAAACACACTTCAGAGGTGCAAGCGAGCGTTATGCGCTTGATACAAGCACACCCTTTATCGTTCGCGATAACAATAAATGTATCCTTTGCCGCCGTTGCGTAGGCGCTTGTAAGAACGTACAGGCTATCGGCGTTATCGGCGCAACAAACAGAGGCTTTGATTCATGCATCGGACACGCATTTGAAAGAACGCTTGCAGAAACAAGCTGTATCGGATGCGGACAGTGCGTAGTAGCATGTCCTGTTGGCGCTCTTTATGAAAAGGACGACACACAGAAGGTACTCGATGCTATCGCAGATCCCACAAAGCACGTTGCTATCTGCGCGGCTCCTTCAGTTCGTGCAACGATCGGCGAATGCTTCGACTACGAGCCCGGTACAGACGTAGAAGGCAAGATGGTTGCGGCTATGAAGCGCCTCGGCTTTGACGGCGTATACGATATGAACCTCACAGCCGACCTTACGATCATGGAAGAAGCAACAGAGTTTTTAGGCAGAGTAAAGAACGGCGGAGCACTTCCGCTTATCACATCCTGCTCACCCGGATGGATCAAGTACTGCGAACACTACTTCCCTGAATTTACAGAAAACCTTTCAAGCTGCAAGAGCCCTCAGCAGATGTTCGGTGCGCTTTATAAGACATATTACGCACAGAAGATGGGTCTTGATCCTAAGGATATCGTATTCGTATCTGCAATTCCCTGTACAGCTAAGAAGTTCGAGGTAACACGTGACGACCAGAATGCAGCAGGTGTTCCGGACGTTGATATAGCTATCACAACACGTGAGCTTGCAAGACTTATCAAACGTGCAGGCATCAACTTCAGAGGACTTGAAGACGAAAAGTTTGATAATCCTTTCGACATCGGTTCAGGTGCCGGCGTTATCTTCGGCGCAACAGGCGGTGTTATGGAAGCGGCTCTTCGTACAGCAGCAGAGGTTATTCTCGGCAAGAAGCTTGAAAAGCTTGAATTTGAAGACGTTCGCGGTATCGCAGGCATCAAGATGGCTGCATACAACCTTGGCGACATGACTGTACGCGTTGCAGTAGCAAGCGGAACAAAGAACGCTAAGGAGCTTCTTAACAAGGTTAAGAGCGGCGAAGTTGAAGTTGACTTCATCGAGATCATGGCATGTCCCGGCGGTTGCGTAAACGGCGGCGGACAGCCCGTACAGGATGCAACTGTAAGAAGCACGAAGAACCTCAGAGAACTCAGAGCTTCCGTTCTTTACACAGCTGATAAGAACATGGACCTCAGAAAGTCTCATGAGAACAGCGCAGTTAAGAAGCTGTATGATGAATACTTCGGCGAGCCCAACAGCCATAAGGCTCACGAAATTCTCCATACAACATACGTTAAGCGCGGTCTTTAATTAAATAAACGATGAGGCACTCCAAAAGGAGTGCCTCTGTTTTTGTAGCCTTCCCCAGTATAAAGACACGCTTAGCGTGTCTTTTGAAGGTCTGGCAGCCGAAGGCTGACGGATGAGGTGTCGTGCGGTTTGTGGCACTATATTTTGTCGATAAAATCTTTAGTTTTACGTGGGTGTTACTTTCCG
>JAZNJH010000047.1:0-17168 GCA_045577925.1 Eubacteriales bacterium | reverse complement strand
CACACGCTTTGTACTTCCTCGTCTGTTGTTCAATTTTCAAGGACCGTCTCACGCTACCGCTCTCCGCGACAGCTTGACCATTATATCACATCTTATATCCCCTTGTCAATACCTTTTCTAAAAGTTTTTTAAAGAAGTTTTTGTTGTGATATTCTCTTCTCCCCACTTTTCGTGAGTGCTTCTATTATATCACCTATTTCGCCCCTTGTCAACCTTTTTTTCTAAGTTTTTTATCTTTTTTCGCCTTTATTTGCATGTTTGTGAGAAAAGAGCAAATCCTAATTATATTCCATCGTATTATTGCCCATTTTTACTAAATAGTTTTGGAGATCACGTATGTCAACCATCTTTATTAGAACGCTGATCATTTACGCAACGCTTATATTCGCAATAAGAATCATGGGTAAGCGCCAGGTGGGTCAACTCGAAGTATCCGAGCTCGTTACCACTTTTTTGTTATCCGAGCTTGCATCATTTCCTATAACCGATGACGGCATCCCTCTGCTCTTTTCGGTCATACCGATACTGACGCTTGTTGCTATTGAGGTTATAGGAGCATATGCAGTAACCAAGAGCAACAAACTCAAGCGTATATTTATAGGCCGCCCTACCTTTATAATATATAAAGGAAAGGTAGATCAGAAGGAACTCGAAAGAAACCGCATCTCCGTCGAAGAACTATTCTCTCAGCTCAGGTTAAAAAGCATCGTATCTATCGATCAGGTCGAATACGCGATTCTTGAACAGAACGGACAATTATCTGTAATTACAAAAACTTCTGTACAGCCTTTATCCCCAAGCGACATAGATATGGATGTTCCGGAAAAGGGTATTGCGCACGCTCTGATAATAGACGGGGCAATAAACGAGCAGAATTTAAAGATCGCCGGAAAGACTCGTGAATGGCTTAAAAAGAAGTTGAAAGAAAAAGGTACAAGTTTAGAAGACGTGTTCGTTTATACTATAGACGACACCGGAGAAGAAAAACTTATCAGGCGCGAGAAAAGCTGACGCGCCTGAAGAAAAGAGTGTATTTATGAAAAGCACCATATTATCTGTTTCAATACTTCTCACAATAATAATACTTTTGTGCATCAACTCAATAGCGCTTGAAAAATGCACGAAATCTTTGCTTGAAGCATTAAGCGAAATGAGCGATGATCCGATTTTGGAGCAAGACAATGCCAAAGATTTAGCAGAACGTTGGGAGAAGCTTGAGCCGTTTGTATCTATCAGCGTGGTGCACCTCGAAACCGAAGCTGTAACCAACGCCGCTTCTCTTATCCAGGTATATTCTCAAACGAATAACCAAAGTGAATTCATTGCGGCAAAAAGGATGTTTTTGCTCGCAGTCGATCACATAAGCTTTTCGGGAAGGCTATCGCTTAAAACGATATTTTAATCATCTGAAATCGGTGATACCGTCCTTTAGTTTTATGCTCGTGCGAAGAATTGAATAGTACTCGCTATCAACATTACCAAAATCGATAGAAAGCTCATTTGCAACGGCTTTGATGAGATATTCCGGATTTAAATAATCCGCACTTGCGCAAGAAAGCATAGCATGCATAACTATCGTTTGCCCGTCAAGCGACACATGGCAGCTCTTGATAAGCGGGCTTATATCCACCTCTTTTTCGCCGCTTTTACTCCTTTTTGTAACAACAATTGGTTTTTCAATCATCTCATTTATCTTATCGACCCCTTCTTCTCCGGCACGCGAAGTACAAATCTTTATCTCATACCCTGCCCAGGCAATATCTGTAAACTTTTTTTCCGGAATCCAGACACCGTTGACCTTCATCTCCGGGGCGAACTGTGCTTTGATCCTTTCGGCCATCTCATCAAGCGGCATTTCTTCGACTATCTTAAAGTCCACGAATTCACAAACGCTTTCAGTACCGATAGACAGCGGAAGGGAAAACACGAGCTTAGGGCGGGGATTAAAACCTTCGGTATACCATATCGGAATACCTGCCCGCACCATTACTCTAGACATTGTGCGCGCCAGATCAAGATGCGATATAAACTGCAGCTTGCCAACCTTTGTGAAGCCGAGTCTTACTGATTTCGCTTGCACCATGATCTTTCACCTCCAAGTTTATTCGCTCCGCATCCTGAGCATTTCTGCGCACAGTTGGGCGTAGTTATATTTTCATGAGCTTTTTTATTTTCGCTCAAAAGGAATTTTTTCGTTACACCGCAGTCTATCATATCCCACGGCAAGATCTCATCATCACTAAAACGTCTGTTGGCATAAAACGCAGGGTCAATGCCTGCCACCTCAAAGCACTCAAGCCATTTATCGTAATCAAAATGCTCGTCCCACGAATCGAAGCACATACCAAGCTTTCTTGTGTGAGCAAGAGCCTTTGACAATCGTCTGTCTCCGCGGGCAAGCACCGCTTCGATACGGCTTACCTTGGCATCGTGATGATTAAACCGCACGTACTTATTGGTCATTTTGGATTCAAGGAATTTTTGCTTTTCATAAACTGTATCAAGATCATCCTGCGCTTCCCACTGAAATGCAGTAAACGGCTTGGGAATAAAGGTAGATACACTCACGCTTACAGAAGGCGGTCTCTTAAAGTGCACGTTGCCCTTTTGCTCACGCTTTATTTCAAAGAATTTATCAACAACCTTTTCGGCAAGTTTTGCTATACCTTCAAGGTCTTCGTAAGTTTCCGTGGGCTGGCCGAGCATAAAATAAAGCTTCACCTGATTCTTACCGCCCTCAAATGCGATCGTACATGCATGCATCAGATCTTCTTCGGTTACGTTTTTGTTTATCGCATCTCTGAGCCTTTGTGTTCCGGCCTCGGGTGCAAACGTGAGTCCGCTCGTTCTTACAGACGAGATTTTCTCCATAAGCTCCTTTGAAAAGCTGTCTGCGCGAAGCGACGGCAAAGACAGGCTGACCTTATTATCGTCCGTCCATTCAAGGAGCTTCTCGCACAAAGGTTTAAGCTCAGAGTAATCGCTTATACTAAGCGATATCAAAGAAATCTCGTCATACCCCGTAGAATCATAAAGCTTTTTAGCCTGACAGTTTAATACTTCAGGCGATTTTTCGCGTATAGGTCTGTATATCATGCCTGCCTGACAGAAACGGCATCCGCGAATACAACCTCTGTAAACCTCAAGCGTTATACGGTCGTGTACCGTTTCGATATACGGCATCACAAATTTATCGGGAAAATACGATTTATCCATATCTCGCATGATTCTTTTAACTACTTTTGCAGGAACGTCGTCATACAAAGGTTTTATAGATTTAATGGTATTATCCTCATTGTACTGCACGTCGTACAGCGAAGGAACGTAAAATCCGCCAAGCTTTGCCGCCTCGCGCAAAAATGCGCTCTTGGTATAACGCCCCTCTTCTTTCAATTTTATATAGAGCTTTGTCAGCTCCACAAGAGCTTCTTCGCCCTCTCCTATACTGAAAAGGTCAAAAAAGTCTGCAACAGGCTCCGCGTTATATGCGCACGGGCCTCCGCCGATAATTATCGGATCGTTTTCCCCGCGGTCCTTTGCATAGAGTTCAAGCCCTGCAAGCTCGAGCATATAAAGTACGTTCGTATACGACATTTCGTATTGCAAAGTAAAGCCCACAATATCAAAGTCACGAACGGGATCACCGCTCTCGGTAGCATATAGAGGTATATTATGCTCCCTCATCTGCTTTTCCATGTCTGACCATGGTGCATACACACGCTCACACCATATATCTTCTTGCTCATTGAGAACACTGTACAGTATTCTGACACCGAGGTTAGACATTCCTATTTCATAGGTATCCGGAAAGCAAAAAGCAAATCTCGCCTTTATCTTGTTTTTATCTTTAATAATCTGTCCGAATTCTCCGCCCGAATATCTGCCGGGCTTTTCAACACGTTTAAGTATTCTCTCAAACGGTATATTCTTTTCCATTTTAACACCTTTCATATCAAAAGAATACCGTTACGGTCATTGTCACCGTAACGGTATCACTAAAACCAATTTATTCCGTGAATATGGTAACAAACATTATCGGTATCAGCCAGAACAACTGATATAATGCAGCATACGCCGAGCCGATCGCAAGCTTACCGAGCGCGGCTATTGCATAAATAACGAAAATTGCAAGCAACGTGCTTACTATTCCAAATATTCCATGTATCTTGGCTATGTACTTTATTTTATCGCAGACCGAAAGTGAACGAAGCAGTGATTTTACAGAACCGATGCAAACAACGCCGCTGTCCGCACGCTCGCTCTTTCTGAGAAATCCCTTTCCGGATTTGCCGTGAACGACTCTTACAGGATAATCGCTTGAGAGTCTGAGCTTTCTTATCACAAACTCATCATCAATATTAGGGTCACAAGTACGAATACCAACGCACATTCCCGCTTTATACAGCTGCTTGAATATTTCTTCATACTCAGAATCAACCGTATACTGAACGTAAAACTTTGCAAGGATCTCTTCTTCGTTAGCAATGAACATAAGTCTGATGCCTTCATTATTCTCAATTGCTTCGTCGCTTTCTCCGTACGGAGTTTCAAAATCCTTGGATATCATGTACGCATTGTTTCCAAGATATATGCCGGCACCGTCAACGATGCAGCGCAAACCGTTATCTTCGCTTTCTTCGATAACAACGTTGTTACTATGCCCTATTTCAAGAGTTGCCAGCCCAAAAACATCGGCAAGAGGTCCGCCAATCTTGGCAAAAACGCTCGCGGCATAATATATAACCCCGTCAATACGGTTTTCTCCGTATACCTTTACACTGTTTATCTTAACGCCTGTTGACGGGAATATATCCCTGTCGTCAAAGAACACCACTGAGCCGTCAGAATATTCTTCAAGAGAACCGTCTCCAACGATTGTACCCTCCAAATGGTGTGCTTTATTAACAGCATGATAAAACGGATGACTTCCTGCAATCAGTATCGTGCCCGGCAATCCGAGAATACCGGCAAGATATGCCATTGTCACAGTTGTATACACATCCGCTTTCATAAAGATGCCAAGCGCTGCCGTCACAAGCATTTCAGCAAAGGCTATAAGTATTATTGCAGGTACGTATTTATTTTCGCGTCTGAAATTGATTCTTCTGAAAAAGCCGTCTACAAATCCTGTTTTAGTTACTGCAAACATCGGGGAATTTTCGGGAACATATTCCTCAAAAAGTCCCGCGTCCTGTGCTCTTTCCTCTTCAGTCAGCATTCTTACGGTATATTTTCTCTGCATAGCTGATACTATATCAAAGCTGTTTGCCTCACGCTTGAGATTAAGCAGCTCATATACCAATGTAAAAAGGAAAGTGAGTGCCACAGGAAAATTATAGAATACTGCTCCTCTTGTTCCCGGTGCAACTGTTATTATGGCAGTATACACCACCGACATTACAAGCAGAATTGCAGGGACTGCTTCAAATGCAGGCTTACGCTTAAACAACGATACAAAACCAAGCGCAATCTTATCAATTATCATAAGCGCGCATAACAAAACAAGCTGAAGATCTATCATTGCGGCAACAGTAGGATAAAGCGCAACGTTAAACAAGTTGGGCAGCTTTATTCCAAAAACTCCCGCATTTTCAAAGAAAAACAGCGCTATCGAAAGTACAAGGCATGCAAAAAATCTTATCGTAGCAGATACGAACGCCTTCTTGTACCTGCCCTTTATCTCGTCATTTTGCTTTTGATCGGTATACTCGTAGTCAGCAGAAAACAACTCATATATCTTCTTTTTCTTTGGCCTGTGAGTCATTTCAAACTCATCGCCTTCTTTGATAAGCTCCTCGGCACGCTCTTTTCCGAACGTTTCTTCAAGCTCATCATCTTTGCCAAACAGCGAGATCAGGCTGATTTCCGTGCTATTCATTTCATTTCCGTTAAGACCGCTATACTCACGGGCTCCGTCGTCAGACAATATCGAATTATCCGATAAAAGTCCGGTTCCATAAGTATCGGGCTCTGATTCTTCAAAAACACCATTATCAGCAAATGTTGTGTCGAAATCAGAGTCTTCGTCCAATAATTCTATTGGCTGAAGTTCCCCGTCCTCTTCTATCATCTTTGCCATCTGAGCAAGAAAACCGTTATCAAGTTCATCGTGTGAAGCATTGTCTTGTGCCGTTCTTTCTTCTTGTGTGATATCCTGCTCTATGCCTGCAAGCGCATCAAGAATTGCAGCATCCTCATCCAAGGCTTCAGGTTCTGCTTCGTCATCATCCCAAGGCAAGTCATCTATTGTGGACTGATGTATCACATCCTCATCAGCTTCGATAACGATAGTATCGCTGAATTCAGATTCATCAAAGTTTTCTTCACTATTTTCCTCAAGCTCGGACTCAGACTCATTTTCTGTTTGAATATCAAACTTATCTGCTTCGTCTTCATTTGATTTTTCTTCTGTTGCCGGCATTTCCATAATCTCTCTGAGCTTATCCTCGTCAAGATCATCTCCGCCGAATTCTTCAGGTTCAACATGGATTATTTCTGATTGCGCAAGTTTTATTGCCTCTTCGCTGATATGTACCGCCTGTTTTTTAGGTTCTTCTTCATCAGCACCCGGGCGCACCTCAAGTCCGTCCCTGAGCTTTTTCAGCAAAAGCTCAGCAGAAATAGCATCCCGTTCATCTCGGCTGAGACCATCTTCTCTATTTGGCATTCTACTAATCCTTTCCCTTTATAATTTAGCTTATTTTATATGATGTCGTTTTGCAGCCTCGCACATTATAACCGAGGTTGCGCATGCAACGTTAAACGATGTCACCTTACCGTACATCGGAATAGACACGTTGAAATCGCTGATGTCTCGCACAAGCTTTGATACTCCAAAGCCTTCACTTCCCACAATTATTGCACACGGCCCTGAAAAATCAACTTCATAATACGGAGTTCCTCCTGCTTCTGCAGCATATATCCACACTCCAAGCTTTTTGAGCTGCTCTACTGCTGACGCGATATTTGTCACCTTAGCAATAGCAAGGTGTTCAAGCGCTCCTGCTGACGCCTTTTCCACCACAGAGGTCACTCCCACCGCTCTTCTCTTTGGAATTATAAGCCCGTGAGCACCGCATCCTTCAGCCACTCTGATTATGGCGCCAAGATTATGCGGATCTTCAACCCCGTCCGCAATCAATATGAGCGGTGCCTCTGCGCGCTCCTCGGCTATCTTTACTATGTCTTCAACCGACACGTATTCCTTTGCCGATGCCATAGCTATAATTCCCTGGTGAACAACGCCCCCCGCAAGCATATCAAGCTTTTGCTTTTCACATTCAACAACAGGAATTTTTGCGCTGACAGCCAGGGCAACGAGCATTGTTATCGAGCCTTCCCGCTCTCCCTTTGCAACAAGTATTTTATCAACGCTTCTTGAGCCCTTTAACAGCTCTCTGACAGCGTTTCTTCCTATCACAAGGTTTTCATCAATCTGCGTACGTTCTTCGCTTTTTCTATCATACGCGCGTTCATTTCTTTTTTTCATATGACCTCTGTATTAAAACTACACAATTATAACTATTATAATTATATCACAAATTTTGCAAATTGCAAGAGAAAACAAACATAAGTTGTCGTTAAATATTAAACTTTATCACCAAATGACGGAAAACCAAAAATTTGTATAAATACAAAAAAGCCGGCATCTACGCCGACCTCTTTGTAAGTTCAGTCAGATTACTGCTGCTCAGCTTTGATTGCTGCATAGCACTCGCTGCAGTATACAGGCTTGTCGCTGCTGGGCTCAAACGGAACCTTAGCTTCATTTCCGCACTTTGCGCAAGTAGCAGTAAAGAGTTCTCTTGGAGCTCTAGCTGCATTCTTCTTTGCGTCACGGCAAGCTTTGCATCTCTGGGGCTTATTCTGGAAGCCCTTTTCTGCATAGAATTCCTGTTCACCAGCAGTGAAAGTAAATTCAGCTCCGCATTCCTTGCAAACTAAAACTTCATCCTGGTACATTTGTGTCTACCTCGCTTTTAATTGGTAATTTTGCCCTAGACGGACTTAAACCGTCACCTTTGGCACACATTTCGCTGCTACAACGCTCTATTTAAGCTATTCGGGCATATATAAGTCAGAACAACAATGTTCCAAGCTTCTTTTTGATCCGATAAACCGTGTTCTCCACACTTTTTTGTGAGATCTCCAGTTCATCTGCAATTTGACTATGCTTATAGTCAAGTATAAGATACCTGAATACAGAAATCTCACGCTTTGTTAAAATTTCTCTTATCTTCTTCATAAGATATTCTGCATTTTCAAGTTCTTCTATATAATTTGTCGTATCAGGTACGGCAAGCTCTTTGCTTAAATCAACACTCTTAGGATCGCGTCTGCGTTTGCGTTCCAAAGTTATAAACCCGTTGCGTATACATATTCTGGCATACAGGCCGAACGTCAGGCCGGACTCTTTATCATATGTACGCGCCGCCTTCAGCAAAATAAGCTGCGCCTCTTGGTAAAGGTCTTCGATATCCTCCCGCGTCATAAAATCGCGTCGGTGACTTGCAACCATACTCTCTGTCAACGCAGAATACTTTTCAGACAATTCACGAAAAGCACTTTCATCATTGTCTTTTACACGTTCAATCAAATTACGTTCTTCTATCATCAGCAATTCAACCGCCATCTGCATTCAAGCATGGACATAAGTACACCATCAAGGCAACACTATCCCTACCAGATAATTATACCATAAATTTATACAATGTCAATAGTTTTTTTTCGCACTTTTTGTCATAATGTGATGAAAATTCCAATTTTTCACTTTTTCATCATCGTTTTGAACAACGCACACAGTAGAAATATAGGCACATTTACTATAACATGAGTAAAAATAGACAATAATTTTAAAAAACTTTGTTAATATTTTTTGTCTAGTCAAGCAAATAATCAACCTCGCCCGTAAGTATGGCAAATAACCCCTTATATACTACCTCCGGCTTACTGTCAAAATTATACATCATCATATCGAGAAGTTGCTTCGACTCCACGTTGAGGCTGATTTTCATAACAGTTTCCTCTTTTTCCGAAATCTCGCAATTCATCATATATTTATCTTCGCCTATCTGCGTGTAATCGCAACTTATCTTAGACCCGCGTTCTTTGAATGACAATAGCCTGAGCGCACTTCTGAGGCTTTTTTCCCTTATAATATTCATTATACTGCTTTGAAGCTCACTGACAACAAGCATTCCGTTTTCAGTGATCTCATAAACGGGGTTGCCGTCTATAATGCTCTCGCAGATACTTCCGCCGTCTATAAGCTCTGCAAAACATGAGGCAAAATCAAAATAATTAACGAATCCGTCCTGAACTGATATTTCGCTGACAGTCGTAAAATCAAGCGGCCTGTGAAGGCTTTTCATAAGATAAAGTATAAATATTTTTATATCGTTTGGATCGGTAAGCGGTGCGTACATCACAAATTCTCCTCCATCTATATTCTCTGATGAATAATTCTGCCGAAAGAGACTCTCCTCTTTCGGCAGAATAAACTGTGCTGATTTAATTATTCTTCAACAGGAAGATACTTCTTATAGTTCTTCATAACAAGATCGCTGAATACTTTTCCACCAAAGTAGTCTGCTTCCTGTCCCGAAATCACCTTTTTGTTTATCAGATAATAATCCTGATTGAAGACCACCGGGATTACAGGCATATCATTTGCAAGCAACTCTTCTGCTTGGTGAAGATATGTGCTCGCTTCCTTTCTGTTTGCTGCCGCATATGCGCTTTCAATAAGTGCATCATACGCCTCGCTTGAATATCCGCATGCGTGCTCAACAAGATCATAATTACCGTTCTGTATATCAATGCCCATTCCGGAGAAGGTAGTTGCATATGATGCAAACACATTAAATGCATCCTCTGAAAGCATCTGATAATCAATTGCAAGTATATCATAATCGCCGTCGCGATATGCGTTCGAGAACTTTTTGGAGTTGCTGAGCTCCTTAGTCTTTACAGTAAAGCCAAGTTCTGTCCATACCTGAGCCGCATATTCGGCAATAGCCTTTTCAGTCTCATTTTCATAGTAGGAGATCGTAAACGAACCGCCCTTTACCTTCGCCTGTTCAAGAAGAGCCTTTGCTCCCTCGATATCTGCATTCGGAGATATTACGTCTCCTCCATTCTTTCTGAAGCTGTCCTTAGACGTCTTGTCAGTCGTCATTGCAGGTACAAATCCCGTTGCAGGCTTTGCAAAAACAACGAGCTCTGCTATTGCTTCACGGTCCAGCGCCATAGAAAGTGCGCGGCGTACTTCAGGCTTGGATAAAATTTTATTTTCCGAGTTGATTACATAAGTATGAACAGACGGGATGTCGCTTGTCTTAACCTTTTTCTTGTAATCAGCTCTGTTCTCAACAGGAATATCTCCGAGATAAAAGAGAGTTCCGTCTTCAAACGCCTGAAGCTGTTCATCAAGGTCAAGCTTATAGGATACGTTAATTCTATAAGGCTTTACATACTTATCAAGATTATCCTTTTCTCTGTTACGCATATAATATGTATTGCGTTCAAGAGTATAGCCCTTATTATACTCAAGGTTCTTTACCGAGAAAGGTCCGCTTGCCACCATCGTGGACGATGACGTTGCCCAGTTATCATAACGTGTAACTACATCTTCACGCAAAGGAACGAGCGCAGGGCTTGCAAGTCTTTCAATAAACAACTCGTAATCGGTATCAGCTTTTTCAAAGCGCACTTCAAGAATATAGTTATCAACAGCTGCTATACCAAGGTCGTCAACAGAACTGTCACCGTTTTTAACGCTGCGCGCATTTTTTATATCATAAAGAAGCGATGCCGCAGGGCTGTCGAACTCGGGATCGAGAAGACGCTTCCAGGCATAAATAACATCGTCTGCCGTAAGGTTTCTTCCGTCGCTCCACATCGTTTCTTTAAGAGTTATGTACATCTTGTTTTCTTCGAGTCTTTCATCATACACTATCTCATATTCTTCCATGAGATCGTATTCCACCTTGCCGTCTTCATTAAGTGAAACAAGGCCTGCATATACAAGATTGAATATCTTTGCCGTACCGTCGTCTATCATTGTGTACGCAGGATCAAAGTCTCTTATCTCACTCGTAACATACGCATTTATCTGCGCGCCCTTGTCTTCAGCATCAATTGCAATTCCGCCGCAGCCGGCAAGTGTTGATGCAAGCATAACAAGCACGAGTATTAATGATAATGTTTTTTTCATTTGTAAAAGTTCCTCCTCTGCCCTGCATAATCGCAGGCGCATAGCAAAATAACGTGTGCACAGGTAAAATATCACCCGGTGCAAGCATACGAGTTAATTATAACACAGATTTTTAACTTAATCAATCAAGAAAATAATAATAAATAAAGATTATGACTTATGCACAATCTTTTGATTATTTTTTTGGTGATTTATAACAACCGTTTCTTCCATAAAAAGTAAAATTCCAATTTCTTTAAGCGTATGCAATTATATAAATATATTCCCTTATTTTTTGCAAATACTATACTAAAGATTTAATTTCCGGAGGTAGCAAACATGATATCGGAAAAATACAGGCGCACTGACCTTGCGCGCGAATGCAAGAGCGATGATATTACAAGCGGAAGTCAGATTCACGGAATATCATACACGGAAAAAAACGAATCCGGCTTTGAGATATCCTTGCTTGATATCTTAAACGAAGAAGGCGAAAAAACGATAGGTAAACCCAAAGGGCGTTATATCACGATCGACGTTGGTAAAGTATGGACTTTGTCTGATGAAAAATTCAACACATGCACCAAGCTGTTGTCAGATCAGATCAAAGGGATGCTAAAGCTTACCACCGGAAAAGAGGAACTGCGAAACGTACTTGTGGCTGGCCTTGGAAACAGATATATAACGTCAGATGCAATCGGTCATGAAACGATTAAAAATATTATCGTAACACGGCATATAAAGGACTGTGACACCAAGCTTTATGAAATGCTTGGTGGTAAATCAGTTTCTGCCGTAACTCCCGGTGTTATAGGTCAGACAGGAATTGAAACTCTTGAGCTTATTCGCGGTGCCGTCGCAAATGTAAATCCCGAAGCAGTAATAGTCATTGACGCCCTCGCGGCAGGAAGTCTCTCTCATCTTGCCACTACCGTTCAGATAACCGATACCGGTCTCTCTCCGGGTTCAGGAATAGGAAACAAGCGGCTTGCTATAAACCGCGGCAGTCTTAATTGTCCCGTAATTGCGCTCGGTGTTCCCACTGTTGTTGAGTCGTCAACCCTCGTTTATGGCGCACTTGAAGAGGCAGGAATAGAAAACATCAGTCCCGAGCTTACAAAAGTTCTTGAAAACGGCAGAGGATTTTTTGTAACTCCAAAAGAAAGCGATATTGTAACAAGTGAGATATCAAGATTGTTATCAGAAGCAGTGAATTTAGCGCTTTCATGAATATTTAATAGTAAATATCAATATAATTAAGCGGGCGACCATAGTTTTTGGCATTACCCTTAAACTATGGTCAGACTGAAGGAAGGATAATAAAATGATTACAAGAAAAGAAGTAAATATCAAAAATTTTTCTCTCATAAAAGTAATAATAATCATAGTTATAGCAGCAACCGTCTTAGTACTTTTATTTAACAGCCCAACATTAACACAAAATGCAGCAAACATACTTGCAAACAATGCTTTCTACATACCTGAAGATAAAAATATAAGCTTCAGTGTAAATATGCTTTTGCGTGAAGCATGCTTTGGTGGAGAATATTACGACTATGATGAAAAAACATTTATTATATATGAAAATATAGACTCTCCAAAAGTAAACATTGCAAATCTTGCCGATATGCCCGAAACGTCCCCGGAAATTTCGGGTCCAGAAGAAAACACAGAGGGAATGCTTCCGATAATTCCATGTGATCTGAGCGTAGAGGATGTTCTTACTTTGAATAACACGACCAAAAAAAGACCCGACACATCGCGTCTGTTATTATCTCGTTATGATTTTGGGTATAATGCAAATTCAGACAAGCCTCTGGTGCTGATAATCCATACTCATGCAACCGAATGTTATTCGCGCGAAAACAGTACATATTACGACCCAAACGGTTCAACAAGAAGTACGGATGAGAGTATAAACATGATCGCCGTCGGAAAAACTCTTGCTGATACGCTGAACAGTTTTGGTATAAATACACTTCACTGCACTACTCAGCACGATGCTGCGTCATATAGTAACTCATACTCTGCCGCGGCCGCTTCTATCAAAGAATACCTTGAAAAATATCCAAGTATACGCTACGTCTTTGATGTGCACCGTGATGCAGTAATGTATGATAGCGGAGCAAAAGCAAGGGCTGTAAGCGAAATTGAAGGGCAAGAAGTTGCACAGATAATGCTCCTTGCCGGAACAGATGCAGGCGGCGCCGATTTTCCGGACTGGGAAGCTAATCTTACACTCGCGCTAAAGCTCGCTGACAAAATTTCGGGAGATTATCCGGATCTGATGCGACCGATAGCGCTCAGAGGAGCATCTTATAACGAGCAATACACAAAAGGTTCTCTGCTTATCGAAATAGGAACAGACGGAAATACGCTGTCACAGGCAAAAAACGCCGCTCGGATACTCGGTAAATATATTTCAGATCTTATCAAAGACGAGTAAATATTTCACAAAAAACGGCCTCCAAAGCAATGAGCTTTGGAGGCTGTTTTAAAATATCGTATCAGGTTATTTTATATCCTTTAACGCCGCGCCTATAACAGTACCAAACTGCGCACGCTCGGGTATCATAAAATTCACTCCGAACATATTGTTCAGATTTTCAAACGTACTCTTTGCCTTTGAAAGCGTGGTAAGATTACCCGTAAGCACAATATCTTTAAGTCCGTGTGCACGTGCGGCAAATATCGAAACCATTCCTATCGTCTCATATACAAGATTCATTATACCGAGTGCAATATCGCATTTCTGTGCAATATCACTCACGTTTCCGAAATTAGATGCCGTCATTTTTTCAGGCATACCGGGAACGATATTCTTTTTAGTTATGTCTTTTATACGCCAGTCGATATTGTCAAGATTACCGTCCTGCGCCAGCTCGTCAATATGGGATATGTCGTCCATTCCGAGCATCAGATGAGAAAGTCCAACAAGTGTGCCGCCGCCAACTCCCGTACCTCCAAGGTACTCTATGTTGCCACCACGCTTTGCATGCACAATAGCCGTTCCCGTTCCAAGGCTGACTACTATCGCTTCATCAGCGCCGGACAAATACAGTCCTCCGCGACCGATAGAGTTGAACTCCGATGCGGATATACACTCAAGACCGTATATGTTTTTATTTATCTTGCTTGAGCCCACTCCTGTCGTTATTACCCTGTCAATATCTCCAAGCGAAAGAGCATTTGTATCGGTAAATTTGCCGAATGCACCGTAAAGCGAGGTAACAGGATCGTTAGCACGTACAAACATCGGCTCTATAAGCTCCATTTCAGTGCCTGCGTTTCTGAAACCTACAATTTTAGTAGTACTTCCGCCTACGTCTATACCTATAACTACTCCCATGCTAAAATTCCTTTCTCATAACGTCACAAAGGACTGCCTAATGGCAGTCCTTTGTTTTATTTTAGTTGTTCGTACAAACGAAAACTGCCTTATTCAGCCTTTGCTTCGGCTTCTGCAGCCTTTGCCTCAGCTTTTTCTTCAACAAGCTTTATAAGCGCCATCTCAGCAGCATCGCCTCTGCGCTGTCCAAGCTTATAGATCGTTGTGTATCCGCCGTTTCTCTGAGCGTATTTGGGAGCGATCTCGTTGAATACCTTTGCAACAACGCTTTCCTTAGTAATATATGCGAGTGCCTGACGACGGGAAGCAAGTGTGTTCTTCTTGCCGAGTGTTATCATCTTCTCAGCCATGCATCTTACTTCCTTGGCTCTTGTAAGTGTAGTTTCTATCTGTCCGTTTTCAAGCAGATATGTGACCAAGCCTCTAAGCATTGCTTTTCTGTGGGCGGTCGGTCTGCCAAGCTTTCTGGTTCCTGCCATTTCAGGTTTCCCTCCTTTAGCTATTGATTTTGTGGGATATTATTCTTCTTCCTTTTTGAGATCAAGTCCGAGAGAATGAAGCTTCTGAATTACTTCTTCAAGAGACTTCTTTCCAAGGTTACGTACCTTGATCATATCCTCTTCGGTTCTGTTAATAAGATCTTCAACCGTATCAATGCCTGCACGCTTCAAGCAATTGAAGCTTCTTACAGACATGTCAAGGTCCTCAATGGTCATCTCAAGAACCTTTTCCTTGATTGTTTCTTCACGCTCGACCATTGTGTCGAGGCTCTTCGCTTCGTCTGAAAGCTCGACGAAGAGATTGAGATGGTCGTTGAGAATCTTGGCGGCAAGTGAAATTGCTTCCTTTGCCGAAATCGTTCCGTTCGTTTCCACATCGAGAGTCAGTTTATCGTAATCGGTGTTGCTTCCTACACGTGTGTTTTCTACATTGTAGCTTGCCTTGTAGACAGGTGTGAATATAGAGTCTGTGTGAATAGCATCAACGAATGAGGGATAAGTCTGTCTGTTCTTGTCCTGTGAAACATATCCGCGACCGTGATCGAATGTGAGCTCCATATAGAAGCTTGCTCCATCAGATACAGTTGCAATATGATGATCGGGGTTGAGAATTTCTATATCGGAATCACTCTTTATGTCGCCTGCCTTTACGTCAGCAGCACCGGTTACGTCTATAACAACAGTCTTCGGGCCTCCTGCCATAAGCTTTGCAACTATTCCCTTTACGTTTAGTACGATCTCCGTAACGTCTTCCTTTACGCCCTCAACAGTAGATATCTCGTGGTTTACACCGCGGATCTTTATGCTTACTGCTGCAACGCCGGGAAGCGAGCTGAGAAGTACTCTGCGAAGTGAATTACCTAAAGTTATTCCATAACCTCTTTCGAGCGGATCAACAACAAATCTTCCGATTTTGCCGTCTTCGCTGAGAGTTTCGGTAGTAATGTTTGGCTTCTCTATTTCTATCATCATTAACCCTCCTATTGTAATTTACTATACAGCTATACGCTGAAACATTTCTTGCTTCAGGGGGCAGGTATTACTTAGAATACAATTCGACGATAAGCTGTTCTTCGAACGGGAAGTCAATATCATCTCTCTGAGGAAGAGCGATTACCTTTGCAGTCTGGTTCTTCTTGTCAACATCAAGCCACTTGGGAGCAACCTTTGTTTCAAGAGATTCGATAAGGCCCTTGATCTTTACAGAATCTGCAGACGCGCTCTTAAGAGCAATAACGTCTCCAACTCTAACGATAATAGAAGGAATATTTACCTTCTTGCCGTTAAGTGTAAAGTGAGCGTGACGAACGAGCTGACGTGCTTCATTACGGCTTTCTGCAAGTCCCATTCTGAATACAACGTTATCAAGACGACGTTCAAGGATGCTTAAAAGGTTTTCACCTGTAATTCCTTCCTTCTTGTCTGCCATTGTATAATATGTCTTGAACTGCTTTTCGAGTACGCCGTAAATTCTCTTTGCTTTCTGCTTTTCGCGAAGCTGCATACCGTATTCGCCCATTTTCTTTCTTGCAGCACCGTGCTGGCCGGGAGCCGCGTTAGGTCTTACTACAACAGGGCACTTGTCTGTCATGCACTTTTCGCCCTTGAGATATAATTTCGTGCCTTCTCTGCGGCACAATCTGCATACAGGACCGTTATATCTTGCCATGTGTTGGCACCTCCTTTGTAATATTTATCATCAAACGCGTCTGCGCTTGGGGGGACGGCAACCATTGTGAGGAATAGGTGTAACGTCCTTGATAAGTGTAATGTTAAGTCCTACTGCCTGAAGCGCACGGATCGCTGATTCGCGTCCTGAGCCGGGGCCCTTTACGTATACCTTAACATTCTTGAGTCCGTGTTCCATAGCTGCCTTTGCGGCAGTTTCAGCTGCACTCTGTGCTGCAAAGGGAGTGGACTTTCTTGAACCCTTGAATCCGAGTTCGCCGGCAGATGCCCACGAAATTGCATTACCGTGTTCATCAGTTATGGTGATTATAGTGTTATTGAAAGTGGACTGAATGTGAGCGGCGCAGGATTCAATATTCTTTCTGTCGCGGCGTCTTTTAGTAACTTTCTTTACTGCTGCCATTACTTTGTCACTCCTTTACTTCTTCTTATTTGC
>JAZNJH010000046.1:0-61484 GCA_045577925.1 Eubacteriales bacterium | reverse complement strand
GACTCTTAATCAGTGGGTCCGGGGTTCGAGTCCCCGAAGGTGCACCAGTCAGTGTTTTTAACGCAGAGGGTCCACCCGTTCCCATTCCGAACACGGAAGTTAAGCTCTGGGGTGCCGAAAATACTATGCTGGCGACGGCATGGAAAGATAGGTCAACGCTGACACAATAGTCGGTTTTTTTAACGCAGAGGGTCCACCCGTTCCCATTCCGAACACGGAAGTTAAGCTCTGGGGTGCCGAAAATACTATGCCGGCGACAGCATGGGAAGATAGGTCAAAGCCGACATAAAGACGCAGGAAAGCAGAGAGGAATCAATGTTTTCCTGTGTTTGATATATGAATCGGGGAAGCTTTTGCATATATATTTAGCGAGCGACATAGAATATGTTTGTGTGTAGTGCAAAGCGGAAGCGATACCTGATTCAAGCTGTATTCCTCTTTAGCTCAGTTGGTTAGAGCACCTGACTGTTAATCAGGGGGTCGTTGGTTCAAGTCCAACAGGGGGAGCCAGAAAAAAGCAAGTCGAAAGACTTGCTTTTTTCTATCCAATCCGAAGGATTGGTATGTAATCACCCGTAGGGTGCATGTTATCGCCGTCAGGCGTATGTAATCACGCGATAGCGTGTATTTTTCCTTCGGATTAATCACATACAAGGCTTTGCCTTGATTCCATACCGCAGGCAAGCTGCGGATTCCATACACGGCTTTGGCGTGATTAAAGGTTCGAAATTTTCTCCTTTCCAACTAAATGGAGAATTGTTTTAACATTAAATCTCCAAATGATTGCTTTACTTTTAGAAGTTTTACCATTATAATATAACTACAAGATCGATTTTGAATTGTTTTGGGGGGTTGCTATGTCTATACGTGAAAATATTGCTCGATTGAGAAAGAAAAAGGAATTAACGCAAGCAGAGCTTGGAGAAATGCTTGGTGTTTCCAATCAGGCCGTTTCAAAATGGGAATCGGGAATGACGATGCCGGATGTTATGCTGCTTCCGGAGATATCAAAGGTGCTGGGTGTTACATTGACTGATCTGTATGGAATTCCGGAAAAAAATGTAACAGAAGATAGCGCAGAAGCGGCAAAGATCAATGTTGGAGAAAATCAGAAAATATTGAATATTTGCGTAAAAACAAATGACGCAAACGTGACAACAAAAATGCCTGTTGCTGCAGTGCGGTCGGTATTTGGAAATAAAATATTAAGACAGTATTTGTCAGATGACGAAGGCAAATCTATTGCCGAACTTTTAAACATGATTGACAATGATATGATGGGAACTTTGGTTGATGTGGATACCGATGAATGCCATGTGAAAATTTCTGTGGAAAAATATGAAAATTAAGTTTTATATTAATGACGTATTGCAAGAAGAGCGTGTTGAACAGGGGATTGTTGTTATGGTTAGAGCAAAAAACATGAATATTTTTAATATGCTGAGAAATGGTATGGATAGTTTGATATCTCCGTACGCGGACAAGGAGTTTTGGCTTTCAAACGATTGCCGATGTCAAATACGGATCAGCAAAGCAGAACTTTTTTATGAGGCTTGCGAAATTATGAAAAGTTTTGAAGGGATGAAGGTTGTTGTATTTCAACGCGGAGATGCAAGGCTTGAAATTGAATGTTAAGTTAGCCTTGATCAAGGTTGCAATTTTGTTCTACGAGCACACGAAAAAAGGACACCATTCGGTGTCCTTTTCCGTGGCTTTTCTTTATCGGAATTGAACTCGAGGTCGGCACAAAACAAACGATTTCCACCAACATTCCTCGACCTCGCAGACTTGCCGCAGGCAACGTCTTGAAGTCGCAACAGGGGGGAGCCATAATGGGGCAACAATTTTGCACCCTAACACAAAAGTCCTTGAATTTCAAGGGCTTTTCGTGTTTTTAGGGGTCAAGAACTCCCTCCTTTCACATTGTACCATTTCTTGAACCTTTTGGCTTCGAACCTGCGACTTTTCTGTCACGCTCTGCGTGACAAAATTCCGCGTAAGGTTGTTAGACATCTTGTTCAGAATATGGTATAATGATATCGAACAAACGGGCAGGGAGACAATCGTTATGACACTTGGGCAAAGAATACAACAAATTAGAATAGAACACGGTCTTTCGCAAGAAGAGTTTGCAGAGAAACTTGGTACAACTCGCCAAACAGTTTCTCGCTGGGAGCTTGATCAGACATATCCTGAAATTGCAAAAATCGTACTCATCAGCAGAGTCTTTTCGGTTAGTACCGATTCTATTTTGAAGGATGGAATAATCACCTTTGATGTTGATGTTGAGCATTTTACCTGCGGTGTTTACCGTGGGGTTAATTGTGAGATTGTCGAAACCGAAAAATTCTCCCTTGTGATTTATTGCTCGTCAGACAAAAATATTTTGGGTGCAAAGCTTTATAAGGGCTACGAAAATAAAAAGTGGCTTGTTGCAATCTGCGAAAGAGATTTGGTGAATGAAAAAACCGAATATGCATATTTCGTTGAGGACAGTGATCCTCATACGGCAATTTGTAATAGTGAATTGGCATCAGGATTGGGGGCAGCCTATGACCCAAGTTTGAAGAAGTTAATGCGCCGTTTGGAATCTTTTGCGGTCGATCATAGTGGTACCCCTTTGCCAACTGTAAGGGAAGCCGGAATACCCAAATGTCTTACATTGTGGAGAATGGTGGACAGTTACCATGCTACACATGATGACTTTAACTTTTTCTTGTGCACAGGTAAGACCGAGTACATTTTCTCAATAAAAGCAGAGAATACCAATATTTATTGTGGAGCATCGTACAATATTGTTTTTGATCTCGGTTTGTTTAGCGGTGGGCAGTTCTTCAGAATACGAAATTATAAAGATAATAGCGAAAAATGGTGTAGATTCCATTGCGATTTTTCTTATGAGTCAAAGGATATAAAAATTCCTACCGAACAATGCGAGCTTGGTAAGTGTCTTATGACAACAAAAGGACTTACGTGGTGTATAAAACGGTATACCGATGATGAGATCGTTTTGCAGGGATGCGGCGACGATGAGTATACCTATCGTCGTACCGATAAAAGAACCGAGCAGTTTTCTACCATGTAAAATATAAGGGTTCGATTCTGTTGGGTGAACTCAAAAAAACCGTACACGAAAGTGTGCGGATTTTAACTCATTACTATTCACTTTTCATTATTATCTAAATCACATTCGTGTACGGATTTTTGAAGTAATATGTAATAGGTAAGAAGGAACAGGTTAAGGTAGTTTTGTATTAATATCCCCCGACCTTATGAACTTGAATCTGTGGCTTGTGACTGAGAAAATATGTTGAAATATCAACATTTGTGTGATATAATTAATTCAAAAGAAATCGCTCACATTGATTAAAAAAGAAATCCCCCCTTCTTGCGTAGCTAAATGCGTACTTAAAGTTGGTTTTTCTTAATTATTTGGCAAATTTTTCGGAGGTGCGATGTGAAAAAAGCTTTTTATGTATTATTGATTTTGTATATTGCTGTCATTTTGATGATCGGAGCATCTTTATCCGCGGGCGCAGCTACAAGTGGTCAGGTAGGAAACTGTCAGTGGTCGCTTGACGGAACTGTTTTGAATATCAGCGGAAACGGAAGCCTGAATGTCGATTATGGAAACGCTCCTTGGGGAAAATCGATCACCGAGGTTAAAATTAATGAGGATATTACGTCGATTTCCGCCGGTGCCTTTGCTGACTGTACAGCCATTTATAAGGTCACCTTACCAAGTTCTTTAAAGGTAATTGATTACGGTGCGTTTTCCAACTGTACAGCGCTTACCTCAATTACCATTCCTAGCGGTCTGACTACAATAGGGAACTATGCCTTTTCGAATTGCTCTGCACTTGTGGATATTACTCTTCCTAAGACGGTTACATATATCGGAGTTGAGGCGTTTAATGAGTGCTATTCTATGAACAATATCTTTGTTGATCCGGATAACCTCTCCTTTACATCGGTTGACGGTGTGCTGTTTTCAAAGGATAAGAGAGTGCTTGTCAGATATCCGTCTGATAAGAGTGAGCAGACCTATGCCGTTCCCGACGGGGTAAAAGAGATAAGCATGGGTGCCTTTGAAGCGGCGTGGAATCTTTTGGATATAACGCTTCCCGATAGTATAACAAAAATCGGATTTAATGCATTTTTCATGACAATACCCTATAATGATAGCAGCAGGGTGTATGACGGCTGTTTTTATTTGGGAAACCATCTAATCGTTGTAAAGAATAAGAATATTACTTCTTGTACCGTAAGAGACGGCACAAAGACGATCGCAGACGGTGCTTTTGTTTCGAGCAGATTGGAACAGGTAACCATGCCTGAGGGACTTTTGCAGATCGGCGACAGCGCGTTTTCCTGGTGCAGCGCTCTTAAAAGCGTTTATATTCCAAAGAGTGTTACAAAAATCGACAGCAGCGCATTTTATGACTGTAACGCTATTGAGAGCGTTTTTTATTCGGGAAGCGCTTCCGAGTGCAGCAAAATAACGATAGGCATGCAAAACACGAGCTTGACCGGCGCATCTTGGAAATATAACTCCTGTTACGGCGGCAAGGATCACGACTTTCAATCTGCGGTCATCACCCAAAACGCTACCTGCACAGAAGCGGGCGAAAAGGATCTGATTTGCTCTGTTTGTACTGCCGTTGTTAATGAGAAGATAGAGGCGACGGGACATAAGTATGGGCAGTGGTCTCAGACGAAGCCCTCAACATGTGTATCAACGGGCACAGAGGAAAGAAGGTGCACTGTCTGCCTCGACCTTGAAACAAGAACACTTGACGTTACAGGTCACGTCTACGGTCCTTGGACGGTCGAAATTGATGCTTCGTGTGATGATGTGGGCGTTGAAAAGAGAACCTGCGTGCTATGTCAGGGTTTTGAAGCTCAGAACATCGAGCCTAAGGGTCATAGTTACACAAAATGGAGTGTTGACACAGAACCGACTTGCGTCGAAAACGGTGTGGAAAAGAAAGTTTGCAGTAACTGCGATTTATTTGAAACTCGCGATATTTCCGCAATTGGACATTCTTATGGCGAGATCGAGACGGTAAAAAAACCAACGTTAACTCAAACCGGACTAAAGAGAGCTGTTTGTAAGCGATGTGGTGATGTTAAAGCAATGCCGCTTGATAAGATAGATCCTAAAGGCTATATTATAGTTGCTTGTATCGGCTCCGTAGCCGCGCTTATTGCAGTTGTTGCCGTACTCGTGATAATAAAAAAGAAAAGGGCAGATTCGCCCAAAATGCAAAAGTAACTTGCGAGTGGCAAATACGCGTGAAAACAAGCTCTTAATTTTCATGATTTAACATTTTATGGTTAAAGTCTTGATTTTCCTGTTTTTTTATGATATAATATACGCTGAATGTATACAGAACAGGAGATGATGATTAAGTGGACCCGTTACCCCGAAGTATCAACAGACTTTCAGGTTTATCTAAGTGTCTGAGACCAGGCGAAAACAAACGTCTTATAAGATTTCGTTGCTGATCGAATCGGCTTAATGAAACAAACAGAAACGCTTATTTATAATTTGGAGGTCTAAAAAACTTAAATGATTCAACATCTAATATTACAACTTATTCTGATTTTGGTAAATGCTTTCTTTGCCGCAACGGAGATCGCAGTTATTTCTCTTAACGAGAAGAAAATAAAAGCGAGAGCTGACGATGGCGATAAAAAAGCACTCAAAATGCTGAAAATGATCGAACAGCCGACAAGATTTCTCTCTACTATCCAGATAGGAATAACTTTGGCAGGCTTTTTGGGCTCGGCATTTGCGGCAGATAACTTTGCGGAGCGATTATCTTCTTTCGCTATATCCTCATTTAATATTCCGCCTTCTTACATAGGCACTATCAATACCGTATCGGTTATCATAATTACACTTATTCTTTCTTTCTTTACTCTGGTGCTTGGCGAACTTGTTCCGAAACGTGTTGCTATGCGGCACAAGGAAAAGCTTGCAGAGGTTGTCTGCGGCTCAATTTCGACCTTGGCTACAATACTCAATCCGATTATATGGTTGCTTACAGTATCAACCAATGGGGTTTTAAGGCTTTTCGGCATTGATCCTAACGAAAAGGATGAAACTGTTTCGGAAGAGGATATCGTAATTATGCTTGATGCGGGTGTTGACGAGGGAACGCTGGATGAAACTGATATTGAATACATAAAAAATGTATTTAAGCTTGACAATCTTACCGCTGCAGACGTTATGACGCACAGAAAAGCGGTATCATTTATTTCGTCAACGTCTACGCCAGAGGAAATATTAAATACAATTAAGGAAGACGGATATTCCCGTATTCCTGTATATTCCGAATCGGTTGACAAGGTTATCGGAGTGCTTCATACAAAAGAATATTTATTAAAGCATAATGAACCCGATTTTACATTAGATCAGGCAATGTTCCCTGCGACGTACGTTCCTGAAAGCATACATCTTGATCTGCTTTTTGAAGAAATGCAGAAAGAGCATAACCATATGGTTATTGTAGTAAACGAGTATGGTATTACTTCGGGAATTGTAACGATCGAGGATATTTTAGAGGAACTCGTTGGCGAGATCTGGGATGAGCAGGATGAGGAAATCGCTAATATAAAGAAAATAGATGATAGTACTTACCGGGTGCTTTCAACAACCTCAATTGACGAATTCAAGGGATTTTTTGAACTTGATCTGTCGGAAGAAACAGAAGCAACAACGGTCAACGGGTGGTTGATCGAAAATAGCGGAAACATACCTGCCGAGGGAGATTTCTTTGAGTTCGACAAGATAGACGTGTCGGTTATAAAAGCTGACGATATGATGACACACGAAATCAACGTCAAGGTAAAAGAAATACAAGAGAATGAAGATGAAGCCCTGTAATCAGGCAACATCTGTAACAAAAGTAAAATCGATAAAATTCCGCACATTTATGTGCGGAATTTTTGATTGCAGCTGCTTTTCCAAGATCAAATGAATATCGGCGCAGCAAGCTTGCTTTTCGCGACATACATTTACTTTACATTCAATATCTGTTAGTTTTTAACAAAAATAGATTATTTTTCTGATATAACTTGCTTTTTTCCTATTATTATGGTATGATTTTGTCGGTGTATAATTATACAAAGAAAGTGAAGGTATCTATGGATTCAATTTTAGTTTTTTGGAATCAAATGACGTCAAATCCATTGTTGTTTATTGCAGTATCACTGACACTTGGTGTTATTTTGGTAAACGGATGGACGGATGCGCCGAATGCTATTGCAACGTGCGTCGTAACAAGATGTATGCCACCTAAAGCGGCGATACTTATGGCTGCAGTATTTAATTTTTTGGGCGTTTTTATAATGACCAAAATTAACAACGAAGTTGCCGTTACTATAACGAGTATGGTAAACTTCGGAGATAACTCAGGACGTACCGTTATTATCGTTCTGTGCGCGGCAATGCTTGCGATAGTTATCTGGGCAACCCTTGCATGGGTATTCGGTATTCCTACAAGCGAAAGCCATGCACTGATTGCAGGCCTTACCGGTGGTGCAATGGCGCTTTGCGGTCTTGATGCTATCGTATGGGCGCAGTGGCTGAAGGTTATTTACGGTATTGTGATCTCTGTTTCCTTAGGCTTTGGTTTGGCGTGGATTATATGCAAGATCGTAACGATGATTTTCTACAAAGCGAACCGACCTAAAACAGAACCGTTTTTTAAAGGCGCTCAGATCGTTGGCTCTGCGGCAATGGCATTTATGCACGGCGCGCAGGACGGTCAGAAATTTATGGGTATCATCCTGCTTTGTGTGTTTACACTGCAGGGGGCAGGCGCTGCTGAGTCAACGTTTGCAATCCCTACGTGGCTGATGATCCTTTGCTCGATCGTTATGGGCGCAGGTACTGCCATGGGTGGTAAGAAGATTATAAAGTCTGTCGGTATGGACATGGTTAAGCTTGAAAAATATCAGGGATTTTCGGCGGATATCGCATCTTCGATTGCGCTTGTCTTCTGCTCGGTATTCGGCTTACCCGTATCTACTACTCACGTAAAGACCACATCTATCATGGGTGTGGGCGCAGTAAAACGCATTTCAGCTATCAACTTCGGCGTTGTAAAGGAAATGGTACTTACGTGGATACTTACGTTCCCGGGATGCGGACTTCTTGCATTCTTGGTAACAAAACTATTCTTGTTAATCTTTAACTGATAGAAAGGAAATTATAAAATGGCTAAAGGTGATAAGTTCTATTTTGAAAATTTTGCAGCGTGCGCTGCACTCTCTAAGAAGGCGGCTATATATCTTGTAGAATGTCTTGAGAATTATGATCCCGATCAAATTGAAGAAATGATCCATAAGATGCACGAAATCGAGCATACTGCTGATGTCAAGAAGCACGAGATGAACGATGCTCTGGCTAAGGCGTTTGTAACTCCCGTTGACCGTGAAGATCTTGACATGCTCAGCCAGAATCTCGATCACGTTACCGATACGCTCGAAGAGATCATGCAGAAGTTCTACGTTTACGATATCAAGACCGTACAGCCTTCTGTTGTTGAATTTGCAAAGAAGCTTGTCAGAACCTGCGATTTGCTCTGCGCTCTTATGGAAGATTTTGAACACTTCAAGCGTTCCAAGAAAATCCATGAGTTGATCATCGAGCTTAACGATGCAGAAGAAGAGTGCGATAAGCTTTACCTCGCTTCCATGCGTGCTCTTACCAAGGAGTCCGGTGACGTTCTTACGACGATTTCATGGCGTGATATATACGAATGCTTCGAGTCATGTGCTGACGCATGCGAGCACGTAAGTGAATGTGTTGGCTCTGTCATTATGAAAAACACCTGAGTTTTGAGTAATTTTAGTAATATGTAAGTAAAAAATAAAAGCACTGCCCAAGCAGTGCTTTTGTAATATTTTGGACAAAAATAAAGAATTTTTGTTGCAAAGCTGCAAAGTTTATGATATACTGATAAAAAAGGAGGCGACTTTATGACAGAAACTACAACTTTGGCTATCGGATTTGGAGTAGTGATATTGTATTTAGTGGTACTTGGAATTGTTATTGCTTCATACGTTTTACAATCCTTGTCTTTATATGGTATCGCAAAGAAGCGCGACATAAATAATGCGTGGCTTGCGTGGGTACCGATTGCTAATTGCTGGATCATGGGAAGCATTACAGATGATTTTGATGCGCAAAATGGTCAAAAAAGAAAATGGCGCGTTACTCTTTTAACGCTTGCTGTTATAGTGATTGCGTCGGTGATAATTTTCTATGCAATTTTTATTGCAATGGCGATTGCAATGGCTATATCTTCCTCTTACATGGCTGAACCTCCGATAAGTGAATTTATCGGATTTGTTATAGGTATATACATATTTTGCTTTGTTATGGCTTCTGCAGCAACTCTTTTACAAGCAATTAACTGTATCTGCATGTTTAAGATGTTCGAGTTTATAGTGCCGAAAAAAGCGGTGAAGTATCTGATACTTTCGATTATCGTACCGCTTGCTTACCCGATCTGCCTTTTAAAGTGCAAGGACATATGCCCCGCAAAGCAAGTGCACGTTGCCACGTCGGTGCCTGCTGAGGCAGAAGAGCCTGCTGTCTTGGAAGAAAAGTCGGCAGAAACCGACGAAGATAAGTGCGAGTAATATTTTTAATGCTTACATAATAAAAAATGACAATTCTTTTATAAAAAGGATTGTCATTTTTGTTTTTGTGTGATACAATTGCCTTAGATGTGATTTTTAATTTATTTATACGGGGGAAAGGGTATGAATTTTAAGGATTTTGAAATAATTGACTTCCATATGCATCCGTTTTATAAAAGTGAAGAAAATATATGTGCATATGCTGATCTCTGCGACATGAGCGTTGAAAACACGCTTAAAATGTATAATAATCTCGGTGTTACCACGTTCTGTGGCTCGGTGCTTGATATACATGGCACGTATGAAAGCGAGTGGGCAAAGGTAGTGGCGTGCAACGAGTCGGCACTCAAGCTTCGCGACATCTACAAGGGCGCATACGTGCCCGGTTTCCACGTTCATCCCGCTTATATTGAAGAATCTATTAAAGAAATAGAGCGTATGGATAAGCTCGGCATCAAGCTTATGGGCGAGATATGCCCGTATCTTTTCTCATGGAGTGATTATTCATGCCCTGAGTTTTCTATTCTTCTTGATGAGGCAGAAAAGCACAATATGATCGTAAGCTTTCACTCGGACGGCGCTGATGCGATGGATAATATGGTAAAAGAGCATCCCGGCGTTATATTCGTTGCGGCTCACCCCGGTGAATACGGCAGCTTTATGAGACATCTTGAAAGAGCGAAGATGAGCGAAAACTACTATATTGACCTTTCGGGATACGGTATGTTCAGACACGGCATGGTAAGAAAGGCTATCGACTCTATGGGAGTTGACAGAATACTTTTCGGCTCGGACTTTACAACATGTAATCCTGCAATGTATATTGGCGGCGTACTGCTCGACGAGCTGATAACAGACTCTGAAAAAGAAAAAATATTCTCACTTAATGCCAAGAGACTTCTCGGCTTATAATAGGAAGCAGAAATGATACATTCAATTTTACTTATCGGGCAGTCGAATATGGGCGGACGCGGCTTTGCGGGCGAGGTTGAGCCGATTGTTAACGATAAGCTTTTCGTTTTGCGTAACGGCCGCTGGCGCGCTATGTACACGCCCGTTAACCCAGACAGAAAGACCTCGGGTGTAAACCTTGCCGAAAGCTTTGCGGATTTGTATGCAAAAGAAAAGAACGTTGAGGTCGGTCTTATCCCCTGCGCCGACGGCGGCAGCAGCCTCGACCAGTGGTGTGTTGGCGGACTTCTTTTCGACCACGCCTGTTATCAGGCAGAGCTTGCTTCGCGTACGTCCACAATAGCGGCAGTACTCTGGCATCAGGGTGAATCGGACTCTTCGGGCGATCTGTATCCCGTTTACGAGAAGAAGCTGACAAAGATAATCGATGCTTTCAGAGAAAAGCTCGGACTTCACGACGTGCCGTTTTTACTCGGCGGACTTGGCGACTACCTGCCCCTGTTCTACGGACACGATAACTACAAGCACGTAAATGCGGCGCTCGCGTGCATAGCAGAGAAGGACCCGAAGATCGGCTTTGTGCCGGCAGAGGGACTTGGCGCAAACCCTGATAATCTTCACTTTAATGCACCGTCTCTACGCGAGTTCGGCGTTCGTTATTACAACGAATTCTTAAAGCTTGAGGACAAGAACAAAGTCTTTGCCGAAAAACCGAAGCTTGACGATGCTATCCGCACGGAGATTGAAGAACTTTAATCAAAACAAACGAACGTTTTTAGAAAGGGGATTTTTATGAATTTAAAAAACAATTGCTCATATAAATATGCTGAGCAAAAATATAACGGTGCACGATCAAACTTATTGCTGATGGTTATATTTACACTTATTAATATAGTGATATTTATTGTAGGTTCGGACACGATGTTTTTGTTTTCCGCAACGATTCCGTACATAGCTACGATTTTAGGAACTATGTTTGTGGAAACGTCTTTGATGGCGATATTTTTTGCTATTGCAACAGTATCTATCGTGATGTATTTCCTGTGTTGGTTTTTGAGCAAAAAACACTTTGCGTGGATGATTGTTTCATTGATACTTTTTATTATAGATACGTTGGCGATGATAGGACTATACGTATCTATACAGGATTTTACCGGAATTTTTGATGTATTGATGCATATATGGATCCTGTATTATCTTATTACAGGCGTGTGTTATGGGCATAAATTAAAAAATATGCCTGAAGATGCAAGTTCAACAGATACTTTGGATCAAAATGCGATTGAAGAAGAGAGCGATACTTCTGCTTTATATGCAGCTGAAGTGCATGGCAAAGCGCGCGTTTTGCTTGAGATCGAAACGAACGGACATCATATTTGTTATCGCAGATTAAATCATACTAATGAGCTTGTTATTGATGGATACGTTTATGATAAATTTGAAGGGATTTTAGAGCCGTCTCACGTACTTTCGGCCAAATTGGGTGGACATTTATATGAAGCAGGCATGGATAGCATACGTAGCTGTAGCTTTATTCGTGTTGACGGAGAAATAATCAAGCGTAAAATAAGACTTTGGTAAAGCTTTTTCAACAGAGTAAAAACCGAAAGAGGCTATGAATATGAAAATTATTGATATGCATATTCATCTCGGTCTTTCTACAACTGATAAGCCGAGTAACATAATCGAACAAATGGATAAAGCAGGAATATGGGGAGGCTGTGTTTTGTCTGCGCCGCCAAAACAATCAATGACAGTTGGCAAGGACTTTGAAGAGCGGCTTGACGAAGTCCTTTCCTTTTGCAGCATTAACAAGGACAGACTTTTCCCTATAATGTGGATACATCCTGACGAAGAAAACATCATTGAAAAAATAGATACTGCGGTAGAGCGCGGTATTGATGGCTTTAAGATAATCTGCAAGGACTTTTACGTTTATGAAGAAAAGAGCATAGAGGTACTTAAGTACATAGCGGCACGTAACAAGCCGGTTATCTTCCATACAGGTATACTTTGGTCGGCTGATGTTGCTTCCAAGTATAACAGACCGCTTCACTGGGAAGCGCTTCTCGGCATAAAGGGTCTTCGTTTCTCTATGGGACATTGTTCGTGGCCGTGGGTGGATGAGTGCATTTCGCTTTACGGAGAATTTATGAATGCGCTTTCAAAGCGTGATGATACGGCTGAAATGTTTCTTGACTTAACGCCCGGCACACCCGAGATATACAGAGAAGAGCTTTTGACAAAAATCTTTACTGTTGGCTATGATTTTGGTAACAATCTTCTCTTTGGTACAGACTCAAATGCTGAAAATTACAGCTCGTCCTGGGCAACTCACTGGCTTGATATTGACCGTAAAATAATGGATAAACTCGGTGTATCAAAGGCTGTTCGCGAGAATATGTATTATAACAATCTTATGAGATTTCTCGGTAAGAGCGAAAGTAATATTGAGCACCTGAGCCCGACAACTGACGACTCAAATGCGTGGACGCCTTATAGCGACAAGGTGAATGAAGTAATAGAATACTGGTACAACAAGCTTGATTTCCCGAAGGAATATGACGGCAAATTCAAGAAAGCGCTTGCAAAGTATCATATTTCCGATGCGATCACAATAGAGAATTATGACAGAAGTCAGGAAGACGGCGAGAGAAATCTGCTTTCATATCTGTTCATGTGCGAAGCGCTTAAAGAAAAGTATGAAGAAAAGGGTATTGATACCGGAATACTTTATGATACGCTCAGCGACATTGTTATCTGGACAAATACGTGGAGCGATATAAAAGGCGGACTTTATCTTGGCGAGCTCGGCTGGCTTGCAAAGCATATGAGTATGAAATTATTCAAGCTTGGAAGGCTTCAGTTCTGCTTTGGTAAGGCTGAGTGCGATATCCCTGACGCCGGCGTTAAAGAGGGCGATGATATTCTTGAAATACATATTCCGGCGGCAGGACCTCTCTCTGCCGATGAGTGCAAAAAATCAATTGAAAAAGCAAAAGAGTTTTTCGCAAAATACTATCCTGAATACAACTACAAATGCTTTACCTGCCATTCGTGGCTTCTTGACTCTACGCTTACAGAAATGCTTTCTGAAGAGAGCAATATAATCAAGTTTGGAAAGATGTTTACAGTAATAAGAGAAGATAAGGCAGACGATATTATCACCTACGTATTCAGATGGGATACTACTAGAAGAAAGGTCAAGGACCTCTATTGTCCCTCATCTCTTGCAAAAAAGGTGCGTGACCATGTACTTGCAGGCGGCGACTTCTTTGCTTCATACGGTTATATCAAGAAATAAACATTTATAAAACGGCAGATTTTCTTTTGAAATCTGCCGTTTTGCTGTAACAATGACTTCACCATTTGTGAAAATTATGTCAACAAAGTGAAGTTTGGGCTTTTTTATTTGTATGTATGGGAAAAAAGGTGCAAAAAATCGGGAAAGTCATTGACTTTTATAGTGTTGTAGTATATAATTTTAGTAGTAATTGTAAAGTGAGGAAGTGTGTTACAATGTATAAAAATCTGAAAATCAAGCCGCCTTTCTTTGAGGTTGGCCCCAAAGCATTCCTTTATGGAGAAAAGATGCTCAAGCTCGCTCAGGTTATTGACAAGACCGCGATGAAGTATGACGTGGACGTTATCGTTACACCTCAGTACACAGACATCAAGCTTCTTGCCGATAATACTGAAAGAATACTCGTTTTCGCTCAGCATATGGACTATCTCCCTGTCGGCAGAGGACTCGGAAGCGTGCTTCCCGAAGCCGTTAAGGCGGCAGGCGCGGTCGGCGTTATGCTCAACCACGCTGAAAAGCCTCTCACTATGGAAGAGATCGAGAAGACTATCGCACGTGCTGACGAGGTAGGTCTTGGAACTATCGTTTGCGCAAACACAGTTGAGGACGTTAAGGCTATCGCAAAAATGGCGCCTAACCTCATCGTTGCAGAGCCGACAGACCTTATCGGAACGGGTCAGACGAGCGACAGCAACTACGTTATTGAAACTATAAAGACTGTACGTGAGATCAACCCCGACATTATGGTGCTCCAGGGCGCAGGTATTTCAAACGGCAACGACGTTTACAATACCATTAAGCTCGGCGCACAGGCAACGGGCTCAACAAGCGGTATTATAAAGGCAGACGATCCTTATGCAATGGTAGAGGAAATGCTCTACAATCTCCGTAAGGCTTGGGACGAAGTAAACGGGAGGTAAGCTTTTATGAATAAGGAAGCATTACTCCGTGCAAAAGAAGCTTACATAATCGAGGCTGAATGTATAAAGGAAATGGCGGAGCACTTTGACGAAGAAGTGTATTCAAAAGCAGTTGAGCTTTTGAAGAACGCGCCCCGTATCGGCTCTTGCGGCTGCGGACACTCGGGTATTATCTGCCAGCACTTTGCTCACCTTATGTGCTGCATCGACCAGCCTGCAAGATTTATCTCGCCTGCCGAAGCAGTACACGGCGCTACCGGCTTTTTGCAGGAGGGCGACGTAATGGTATTTGCTTCACGCGGCGGAAAGACGAAGGAGCTTTTGCCGATTCTTGATATATGCAAGAAGAAGGGCGTTAAGGTTATTTCCATAACCGAAAATATGGAGTCTCCCTTAGCTCTCGGTGCAGACGTTGTTATCAAGCAGCACGTTAACCGTGAAACAGACAAGTATAACTGCCAGGGTACGACATCGTCAACTTCTCTTGCAGTAATATTCCACGTGCTTCAGACGGCACTTATCGAAGAAACAGATTTTAAGAACGAACAGTTTGCCGTAGTGCATCCCGGCGGTGCGGTCGGCGAAAGATTAAACAGTAAATAATTTAAAACATATAAATCTCAGGAGGATTTTTAAAATGGAATTTAAGGTATTTCAGAAGGAACTCGAACTTCAGTCAAGAGGATGGATCCCCACTTTCCACGATATCTCAAAGGAAATCATGGAAATCGTTAAGGCATCCGGCGTTAAGAATGGTACAGTAGCTATCGCTTCTCACCACACAACCTGCTCGGTTATGGTTCAGGAGTGCTCGCACGATATCGACTCTTTTGACCTCGAGTATCTCCAGCACGACCTTCTCGACATTATGAGAAAGATGATTCCCGACTTTGCTGAAGAGCATCAGTACCGTCATCCCGGACCGATTCACTCTCAGTTCGGCAGATACGTAAACGAGCCCGGTGACTACACAAGCATGAACACAGACGGACACCTCCGCAGCGTATTCTTCGGCAGAAGCGAAACAATGACAATCAAGGACGGCGTTCTTGACGGCGGCGAATTCGCTCATATCTACTTTATTGACTGGGACCACGTACGCGCCCGCCGCAGACAGGTTAACGTAACAGTTATGGGTACTACTGAGGACGTAGGAGACAGAAAGTGGAACAACGGCGAAGTTATCAACACACTCCGCAAGTACACAGACGAAGAAAAGGCGTTTGACGTTCACTACACACTTCAGCAGGAGAGATAATAACGGATAAAGCTATGAAATGTTTGGGAATTGATTTTGGAACAACGTCGGTCAAGGCCGTACTGTTTGATGAAAAACTGAATGAGATTGCCAATTCTTCAGAGGATTATACCGTTAACGCAAGCGGCAATATAGTAGAGCTTCCGGGTGAAAAATACTGGGATCTGCTTCAGAATGCACTTAAAACAATTAAAGAAAAGTCGGATATCGACGCTCTTGCGATCGATACGCAGTGCGAAACGCTCATCCTCACGGATGAAGAGGGTAACCCCGTTCGCGACGCGATAGTCTGGCTTGATAACCGCGCAACAGAAGAGGCGCAGATAATTGAAGAACATTTTGGCCGCAAGAAAGTATACGAAATTACAGGCCAGCCGGAGGTTACAGCAACCTGGCCGGCCTGTAAGCTTCTATGGGTAAAGCGTAACGAGCCTGAAGTATGGGCAAAGACAAAAAAGATCTTTTTGCTTGAAGACTATCTGCTTTATAAGCTGACAGGTAAGTTTGTTACAGAAAAGACGCTCCAGTCCTCAACTATATATTTTGATATAAATAACAGCACATGGTGGGGCGAAATGCTCGACTTTATCGGAGTTGGCGAAGATAAGCTCCCCACACTTCTTGACAGCGGCGTGCTTGTCGGCGAGTATGACGGTATCAAGGTTGTAACATCTGCTATGGACCAGGTTGCAGGAGCAATTGGCGCGGGCGTTATCAAAAAGGGTGTTGTCAGCGAAATGACGGGTACCACTATGGCGATATACGTTCCCACAGATAGTGTACCTGCTTTTGACAAGGACAGCTTTGTGCCTTGCCATTTTAGCTTTGACGGCAGTTATGCGCTTCTTTCATGGAGCCCGACAGCCGGTATGGCACTCAAGTGGTTCAGAGAGGCGTTTCTTAAAGACGTGTCTTTCAAGGACCTTGACGTTATGGCAGAAAAGATTGCAATCGGTTCAGACGGAGTAACCTTCCTTCCGTACCTTTGCGGTTCAACGATGCCTAAATATAATCCCGATGCAAGAGGAAGCTTCACAGGACTTACCGCAGAGCATACGGCTGCGCACTTTGTAAGAAGTATTATGGAATCTGTAACGTGTATGCTCAAGAGTAATCTTGACTATCTCGGCGTTGACGTTGACGAGATCCGTGTTATGGGCGGCGGCGCAAAGAGCCCTCTATGGTGCTCGATGAAGGCCGATCTGACGGGCAAGCGTTTGCTTACTCTCAAAAATAAGGAAACGGCATGTCTTGGAGCAGCGATACTTGCAGGTGTTGGTGCAGGCGCTTTTGAATCTGTTGAAAAAGCGTGTGAGCTTATACAGACGGATAAAGAGTACACACCGAGCGGTAACGATTATACAAGCGTCTATGAGAACTTTAAAAAATATGATAATATACTTAATGTAAGAAAGGGTTAAAACTATGATTAAAGCGGCTTTTGTCGGCTTCGGTGAAGTAAATACACCGGCTGATATAATCATCAGAAAGTGTAAGGATGCAGAAGAATCCTTAAAGAAAGAAGGCCTCGACCTTATAAGCGTATACCCCGTAACTGATGACTATGAGGAAAAGGACATAAAGAAGGCTATTGCAGCACTTGAAAACAAGTCTTTTGACGTGCTTATCGTTTGCATTGCTGGCTGGATTCCAACACACGCGGTTGTTAAGGTAACAGAACACTTCCGCAACAAGCCTATGGTACTCTGGGGCCTCTGCGGCTGGATTGAGGGCGACCGCCTTGTAACGACAGCTGACCAGGCAGGTACAACTGCTATCAGAAAGACTTTCTATGACCTTGGATACACATTCAAGTATGTATATGACATAATAGGTCTTCCTTCAAAGACAAAGACAGTATATAACTATGCAAATGCGGCAGCAGCGGCAGCAAAGCTTCGCCATGCACGCAGCGGTATGGCAGGTTACCGTGATATGAACCTTTACGGTACACAGGTTGACGGACCTTCACTCAAGAGAGAGATCGGACCCGAAATCGAAACATTTGAAATGCTTGAGATAGAACAGCGTTATCAGAAGCTTACAGATGCTGAAATTCAGACTGTTATCGACAAGTGCATGTCAAAGTGGAACTTCGTAAAGCCGGCTAACCCCGAAAGTATGAAGAAGGCGGCAGGCTACTATCTTGCAGTTAAGTCTATCTGCGACGAAAGAGGCTATGATGCAATTTCGCTCAAGGACGTTGACGGTATGAAGAAGCTTTTAGGTTTCCCTCCGGCACCTATCTTTATGCTTCTTGCTGACGAAGCGGGACTTTGCACAATCCCCGAAAACGACTCACTCGGTAACATCACACAGCTTATGGTTAAATACCTCACCGGTCAGTGTGCATTCTACCTTGAATTCTACGAATTCTTCGAGGACAGAGTTCTTGCAGGCGTTCCCGACTATATTCCTGCAGAAGTATCGGATGGCGGCACAACAGTTATGCCTGCTGCATTCGGTGAACTCTCCGAAGGTATCCTTAATGTAAGCAAGGTTAAGCCCGGCAAGGTAACTATGTGCCGTCTTACATATGATGACGGTATGTACTATATGCATATGGTAACAGGCGAGGGAATTACACCCAGAAAGTGGGAAGAAGCAGGATGGACTCAGCCCGCCCCCCAGCTTCCCGGTCTTGAAATTCTCCTTGATGACGTTGAAACTTTTGCACAGAACGTTATGTGTCAGCACTACATAATTTCTCACGGAGATAACACGGAAGTTATTGAAAACCTCTGTGACATTCTTGGCATTCAGATAATCAGATAAGGAGCCGCAGACATGATTTATATTCTGGATACGGCTGACATAGATGCCATAAAGCATTGTAATGAGTATTATCCTCTTGCAGGTGTTACGACAAACCCGTCTATCATCGCAAAGGAGCACACGGATTTCTGGGAGCTTGTTAAAGAGATTCGTGAAATCATCGGCGATGATAAGATGCTTCACGTTCAGACAACGCAGAAGACGGCAGATAAGATCATCGCAGAGGCAGAGCTTCTCAGAAAAGAGCTCAGAGGAAACTTCTTTGTAAAGATACCGATAAGCGAAGAGGGCTTAAAGGCAACTATGGAGCTAAAAAAGCTCGGTATAGGCGTTACGATGACGGCGATATTCACTCCTGCTCAGGCGCTTATTTCCGCTATGGCAGGTGCCGATTTCGTTGCTCCTTATGTAAACAGACTTGACAATATCATAGGTGACGGTATTGAAGTCGTTGCTGAAATAGTAAATCAGTTTAAGCTATATAATCTTGACTGCAAGGTGCTTGCGGCAAGCTTCAAGACTGCTGAACAGGTACACAAGTGCGCATCTGTCGGATGTCACAGTGTAACTGTTTCGGCAGATATACTCAAAACCGTTATATCCCACCCGATGACAGATATGGCTATTGCCGCTTTTGAAAAGGACTGGGCAACGGTTTGTGACGATAAGACTATCCTTGGTTTTACAGGAAAATAATTTCGAAAAATTTTTCGATGAAATAATCTTGATTTTAATAACAACACCCCTTATAATTGATTTAGGTAAAAATTTGCATTTATCTAAAAGGAGATATTAAAATGGGAAAGATACTTATAGGCTGGGCTGAAGAAAGCCTTGTGCCTGAAAAGAAGGTAAGTCTTGCAGGACAGTTTTTTGAAAGAATTTCCGAATACGTAGAGTCGGATATTACAGTTACAGCTATGGCTGTTGAAGCAGACGGCGATCAGATGATCATGGTATCCTGCGACGTTACAAGCGTAGCTGTAAGTGTTATGGAGCTTGCAAGAGAAAAGTTTGCACGCTTAACAAATGAGATTGATCCTAAAAAGATCATGATGAATGCTACTCATACTCATACCTCTATCAAACAGGCGATAAAAGGCGGGAGAGGAACTGTTGGTATTCTTAACGAATTTCTCCCTAAAGACAAGCAGTATACCGCAAAGGTAACGCCTGATGAAAATGTTCTTACGCCCGAAGAGGGAACGGAGCTTATCACAGACAAGATCGCTCTTGCAGCGTATAACGCATGGAAGAACCGTAAGCCTGCTCTTGTAGCTAACGAGTTCGGAAGAGCGGCAGTAGGTATGTGCCGCCGTGTAAGCTATGATGACGGAAGCGCACAGATGTGGGGCGACACAAACACTGCAAACTTCGTTGCACTCGAAGGCGGTAACGATTCGGGTATCGAGCTTCTTTACACGTTTGATAAGGATAAGAAGCTTACAGGTGTTGTTGCTAATATCGCTTGTCCTGCACAGATCCTTGAACAGAGAAGCTTTATTTCTGCAGACTTCTGGGGCAGAACAAAGGCAATACTGAGAGAAAAGTTCGGGCAGGATATTTATCTTCTTGCGCTTTGCGGCGCGGGCGGAGACCAGTGCCCGAGAGACCTTGTCCGCTGGGTAAATCCCGAAACTCCCATTGACGACCCGAACGTTAAGCGTCCGAATCTCCTTGATCGCAAGGCAGACCCGTCTATGTACGATATTTCGGGATGCAACAGAGTGGGTAAGAGAATTGCAAACGAAATCATCTCGGTTTATGAAGAAATCGAAGATATTAAGGAAGAGCTTGTGTTTGAACACAGAGTGATCGACCTTGATCTCCCGCTTCGTAAAGCAACGATGGAACAGTATAATCACGCTGTACGTGAGCTTGAATACTACGTTGAGCAGAACAAGGACAAGGCAGTCTTCAACTATGAAGACAACGCGCGTATGCACGTACATGCAGGTACTATTGCAAGATACCGTCAGCAGCAGAACACGGAGATACATACGATAGAGTATCACGTAATCCGTCTCGGCGATATTGCAATAGCAACAAACCCCTTTGAATTATTCCTTGACTACGGTAACAGAATCAAGGCAAGAAGCTATGCAAAGCAGACATTCATCGTACAGCTTTGCTGCGGAACTGAAGGATACCTTCCCACAGAAAAGGCTGAAAAGGCCGGCCACTACAGCGCTTATATTTCAAGCGGTACGGTAGGCCACGAGGGCGGCGACCTTCTTACAAGAGAAACTATTACCGAGATCAACGAAATGTTTTCTAAATAATTTATAATTGCCACGAGCCAATATTGCGTCTGCAATATTGGCTCATATAATGCAAAATAAGAATAATTGGTATTATAAACGGGTGCTTGAAATGAAAAATATAACGAAGGTGCATAACGAAAACGGTGTTGACGGGGTGCATATGCATCTTGAAAACAAAAAGATAAGCCGACACTTTTTTATCTTTCTCTTTATTATGTATTCAATAGTCTATATGACGAAAAACTGCTTCAGCTCGGCGCTTGCTGCCATTGTTGCAGAAGGAGCTATGACAAAGTCCCAGGCGGGTATCATAACGGCGGCGTTTTATGTAGTATATACCCCTCTGCAGATAGTGGGAGGTATATTCGCAGACAAATATAATCCCGAGAGAATGATAAAAATCGGTCTTATAGGCTCAGCAATTTCCAATATGATTATTTTTCTTAATCAGAATTTCTGGGTTATGCTCATTTCCTGGGTGTTTAATGCGATAATACAGTTTCCGCTCTGGCCGAGCGTTTTCAAGATAATGTCGTCTCAGCTTGTGCGCAGCGACAGAAGAATGATGATCTTCTATATGTCGTTTGCAACGTCATTCGGGCTTTTTTTGGCCTACCTTACGGCGGCATTTATAACAAACTGGGAATATAATTTTCTTCTCTCTGCAGGTCTTTTGTTTATTCTTGCGATAGTGCTTCATTTTTACTATAATAAAGTTGAACCCAGCATGAAAAAGGATAAAGAAGTTCCTCTGACTGTTCAAAAGTCTGCGTCAAGGGGAAAATTCACAGCAACTTTTAAGCTTTTTGCGGCTAGTGGATTTTTGCTTCTTTCTCTGCTTACGATTTTCCGTTGCTCTATAGAGCAGGGAATTAAAACTCTTGCGCCCACGATGCTTATGGAGTCATACTCAAACGTTTCTCCTACTTTTGGAAATCTGATGGGAACGATAATAATTATAATGGGCATACTTGGAACAGTGCTTATAAGAATTGTTTATCCCCGATGGCTGCGTAATGAATATGCCGGATATCTGGCGCTTCTTTCTCTTTCGCTTCCGTTTGTTATAATTATGAAATACATAGGAAACATTCATCTGGCAATTGCTGTGGGTGCAATGTGTGTGACAACGCTGTTTCTCACGGCAACCCACTTGCTTGCTTCACACTGCAGTCTGTATTTTACCAAGTACGGTAAAAACGGAACGGCGGCAGGGTTTATCAACGCAATGGGTTCTTTTGGAGTAGTAATTTACAGCTACGGTTTTTCGAAAATAGCCGAAATTTATAACTGGAACGTGGTTATGGATCTTCTGATTGTATTTACTGTTGTTTGTATAGTGCTGAACATCGTTGCTTGTATACTCTGGTCGAGATTTAGAAAAAACGAAAAAGAATTTGAAGAAAACATATAAAAACAAAATCTGCAGACACTTTGTTGTCTGCAGATTTTTCCTTGCCAACAATTACATTTGATTTGACCCCTTTGGATATGTTACAATAAAAGAGTCATTGTGACAAATAAAACACAAGGAGGAAAACACAATGAAAAAAATTATACTTGCAGTAATGGGCGCACTTTTACTCTCTGCAGCGCTTGTTATCGGCACGTCAGCCAACACGACTCACACGGTTGTACGAGGCGACACTATGTGGAAGATTGCGGTAAAATACGAGGTAGGACTTTCTGAGATAAAGGGAGCAAACACACACATTGCAAACCCAAACCTTATATATCCCGGACAGGTGCTGAATATCCCGTCTGTTGACTCCACTGTTACAAGCTATGAAAAAGAGGTAATTCGTCTTGTTAACGAAAAGAGAGCACAAAACGGACTAAAGGCGCTTACATATGACTGGGAGCTTTCACGTGTCGCAAGATACAAATCACAGGATATGAAAAACAATAACTATTTTTCACATACAAGTCCCACATACGGCACACCGTTTCAGATGATGAAGAGCTTCGGCATCTCATACAGAACAGCCGGTGAAAACATCGCAAAGGGGCAGGCAACACCGCAGGCTGTTGTAGATGCATGGATGAACTCATCCGGACACAGAGCTAACATATTAAACTCTTCATTTACAAAAATCGGCGTCGGATACGTTTCAAACGGCAAGTATTGGACACAGATGTTTATTGGATAATTTTACTTAACCTGTACAAGAATATATGATATTATATAATAAAAGCTGATTTTGCGAGGTATATATGGAGCCAAGAGACTACACGATTGTAAAAATCGAGGGAGAATACGCGTATCTGAGAGAGGATTGCAAAAGTGCCGAGGATGATATTTTTATTGCGCTTGCTCTTTTGCCGCCGTGTATTGATATTGGCACTCGTCTTCATTATGAGATGCTTGAATATACTATCATAATATAAAATCCGCCAGAACCGGCGGATTTTTCTTTTGTTGACAAGTATTTGTATATGTGTTAAAATGTTTGTTGGAATTTGAAAAGAGGTTTTATTTATGAAAACTGCACGTATCAAGCTAATTCTTTCAATGATAATATTCGGAACGCTTGCACCTTTTGTCAGAAACGTGTCCGTTTCATCGGGCGAGCTTGCACTCTACCGCGCTCTTATGGCCATTTTGCTTATTGGTACATATCTTGTTGTGACAAAACAGAAGACCGATTTTAGCAAAGTAAAAAAGGAGCTTGCGCTTTTAATTATCTCAGGTGCGGCTATGGGTATAAACTGGATACTTTTGTTTGAAGCGTATAAGTACACAACAGTTTCAATAGCAACGCTCAGCTATTATTTTGCACCGGTTATTGTAACAGTGCTTTGCCCGATTCTTTTCAGGGAGAGACTTGGAATAAAGCAGGTGCTCTGTTTTGTTATGTCAACGCTTGGAATAGTACTTATAACCGGCATCAGTACAGGCGGAAGCTCTGATTTGAGAGGAATACTGTTTGGACTTGGGGCGGCTATGTTTTACGCCACCGTTATGATACTGAATAAATATATAAAGAATACCGCGGGGCTTTCACGTACAATATGGCAGTTTGCCGGAGCTATTGTAGTGCTTTTGCCGTACGTGCTACTTGAAGGCGGCATAAATCTCGGTTCGGTTGATTCATTTGGATTTGTTAATTTGATAATTGTAGGCGTAGTCCATACGGGTATTGCGTACGTGCTCTATTTCTCCTCTCTCAAGGACCTTCCGGGACAGAAGGTAGCAATACTGTCTTATATAGACCCTCTCGTTGCGGTTTTTATATCTGTAACAATCCTTGGCGAGGCCATGACAGTTACTCAGATAGCAGGCGGAGCGCTTATTCTCGGCTTTACTATGTATAACGAGCTTTCCGGCAATAGGAAGTAACCGGTTTATGGGAAAGACAAGAGTATTATTTGCAGACAAAGATATAAACTTATGCAAGCGGATTTGTGAGAGTGCCGCTTTATATGAAAATATAAGAATAGACACGCTCTATTATGACGAGGATATTATAAGTTTACTTAGCGAAATATATTATGACATCGTTATTGTTGACGTAAATATGATAAATGAGGACGACGTCACCGCGATTTATAAAAGTAATCCCGATCCGATAAGGCATCCCATGAATTGCGAAATAATTCTTACGTCAGGCAATATAGAGTGCGATCGGATTTTTAAAACTGATACATACGATCCAATATATCTTATCAAGAAGCCTTTTGATGTTGAGTTTCTTCTTAAGCTGATATCTCTTGTGTCAGAAAACCGGGATATGAAAGAGCAGATTAAAAAGGGTGCGTCTGCCCATAATGAGCTTGATGAATGTATAAATCAGGCGTTGATCAGCATAGGCATACCGCCAAGCATGAACGGATACAAGTATTTATATACAGGACTCACGGCGGCATTTGACGATATGGAGCTTCTTGCATACATTACCAAGGATCTTTATACTGAGATTGCCAAGGCTTGCGGTGTTAGTGCCTGCAAAGTTGAGAGAAGTATCCGAAGCGCCATAAGCGCCGCGTGGGAAAGAGGAGATGCGCAAATTCTTGCGGGATATTTCGGAAGTACCGTTGGGCCAAAGAGCAAAAAGCCGTCTAACTCTGAATTCTTCAGAGCGGTCATTAACAGAATAAAGTTAGATAGTCCCCATCTTTCAACTCAGTGCAGATAAAAATAAAACCGAAAAATTTTTCGTTTTTTATAAAAACTATTGAAATAAAAAAATATTGTGCTATACTTTATAAAGACAGTACCACACATGCTTGGAGAGAGGCTTAATTTACGGTATATACCGGGGAGGATTTGCTTTATGGCTTCAAGACACGAGATGAATATGTGCGAGGGCTCTATTCTCCGCAAGATGATTATTTTTGCACTGCCCTTGATGATAACCAACGTTCTTCAGGTAGTATTCAATGCAACAGACGTTGCGGTGCTTGGAATACTTGTCGGAGATGATGCCGTTGCGGCAGTTGGCTCAAACGCTGCGCTTATAAATCTTATAACCTGTATTTTTATTGGTCTTTCGATAGGCGCAAACGTGCTTGTTGCCCGTCTTATGGGAGAGAAAAATATCGAGAGATCCCGAAAAGCAGTCGGAACCGCGATATTCATAGGTCTTGCCGGCGGTATTCTTGTTGCGATCGTAGGCGTACTTTTTGCAAGAACCTTTCTTGAATGGACAGCGTGTGATCCTGAAGTTATCGATATGGCGGAAAAATATCTGGTCATATATCTGCTCGGCGCACCGGTGGTTTTGCTTTATAACTTTGCTTCAGCCGTGCTCAGAGCCGTTGGCGATACAACCAGACCGATGATATATCTAATTATCGGCGGTGTTGCAAACGTAGGCCTGAACGTTTTCTTTATAACTGTCTTTGGAATGGACGTTGACGGCGTTGCGATAGCAACGGTTATGTCTCAGCTTATAGCGTCAGTGCTTGCCTTTATCGCGCTCATGAAAAGCGACGGATACGGCAAACTTGAACTTAAACATATACGTATATATAAAGAAGAATTTATTTACATATTAAAGATCGGTATTCCCTCGGGTATTCAGAGCGGAATGTTCAGCCTTGCAAACGTTGTAATACAGTCCTCGATAAACTCGCTTGGTAAAGCCGTTATGTCGGCAAACACTATTGCCGTTCAGATAGAAAGCTTCACGTATCAGTCGATACACGCTATGTCGCTTGCCGCTATATCATTTTCAAGCCAGAATTATGGCGCAGGAAATATGGAGAGAGTTAAAAAGGTTATGTGGCAAAGCAATCTGCTTGCCGTTGTTGTAGGCCTTGCTGTCGGCGGTATAATGGCGCTTTTCAGATATCCGTTGTGCGATATTATGTCAAACGACGAATATATAATAGGTGTTGCCGCAGAGAGGGTTCTTATAGCAGGCGCAACCTATTTCCTTTGCGGAATTATGGATACAATGGGCGGTATTCTGAGGGGGCTGGGAAAATCAACCGTTGCAATGTTCATATCCTTGTTCGGAAGCTGTATTTTCCGAGTTGTATGGACTCTTACGGTATTTAAGATCTATCCTACGTATCTTGGCTTAATAAGTGTTTTCCCGATAAGCTGGCTTTTCACGAGTCTTATATACGTAGCTGTACTGCTTCCGCTTATAAAAAAACTTGAGGCGGATCTGCAAAAAAGAAAGGCCGAGCCTCTGCTCAGCCATTAAGGGGCTTTGTTCCAAAAACCTTTCGTCTGTAATCAGACGGGGTAATACCTGTGTGATAGGTGAAAAATTTAGTGAAAAGATTGCTTTCCTCAAAACCCATGAGGGAAGCAATTTTATTTATGTCGAAAGAAGAAGTTGCAAGCATGTCACAGGCGAGCGCAACACGGCGCTCGTTTACGTATGCTTTCAGCGTTTTGCCAACGGCTTTTGAAAAAACACGGCTTATATGGCTGCGGTCAAGGCCAAGCGCACTCTGGAGGTCGTCGAAATCGAAGTCGCGCGTGAGATTGTCTTCAATATATGCAAATATATCATTCAGCAGATCGCGTTCGCGGACTGTGGCAGGTGACAGAGTATTATATATATGATGAAGCACGCAGTAAAGCATTGCGTTTCTTGCGTGAGTGTTGTATTCAAGCTCAAATCTTGATTTATATAGAGAATTTAACAGCTCATATGCAGTACTTTGACTGCAAACGGGGGTAGGCGGCGATATTGTGAAAAAGGGCGCGTCGGTGTTAAATGAAGCTTCAAAAAATTCGACGCCGTCCTCACCCGAAAAGCCCGATCGTATTCGGGTGCCGGGCGCAAGAATAAGCGCGCATCCCCGGTTTACTTCGATATGCCCGGGTGTACACCAGAGCCTTAGCTTTCCCGAATTTACGAAAAAAAGCTTATAGTTTTCGCAGTATGAGGCTCCATGCTCCCATTTCTCTTTAACGTTTACGTATAAAATGTCATTATAATCAAAGGATTGTTGAGTGTTTTTGAGGCTGAAATCATTACTCATATCACAAAATCTCACTTATTTTACTGGTTTATTGTTATGGCTCTGGCGGTTTTTCTTTATTATAACCTAAAAACACAGAAAAAGCAATATGTGTATATGTTTTAACCTTTTCAAAAATTTCACATTCAGTGCTTTTCGAAAATATTTTCAGTTTTTTGGGCGCAATAACAAAAAAATGATTTTTGTTTGAGGATAAAAGATAAAAGACGGTAAATTTATTGACAAAAACGCTTTAGTATGCTACAATAACCCCAACGATGTTTTTTGAGGAATGCAGAAATGAAAAAGATATTCAACACATATTTTGAATATTACTTTTACTACTTTTACTTTAGCTTTACTGGGGTAAAAGCTCTTTGTGCTGCTTTAAGAAACGCAAAATCGTTTGCTTGATAAACAAGCTTATATAATGATTTTAACGTCACAGTCGCACGGAGCTTAGCATCCTCGTCTGTGACTTTATTTTTTGGAGGGATTATAATGATCGCAATTCTGAAAGCGGGAACAACCGAAGAACAAAAGAATAATCTGTGTGCCTGGTTTGAAAAAATGGGTGTAAAGACACACGTTTCTATTGGTGAATATCAGACTATTATCGGGCTTATTGGTGATACCACAAAGGTGGATATAGGGCTGCTTGAAAGCATGTCTATAATCGACACCGTAAAGAGAATAAGCGAACCTTACAAAAATGCCAACAGAAAATTCCATACAGAAGATGCAGTAATAGACTGCGGCTGCGGTGTAAAGATCGGCGGCGGCAATTTTGCGATAATAGCAGGACCTTGCTCGGTTGAATCAAGAGAGCAGATCATTGCCGTTGCAAAAAGCGTAAAGGAGGCGGGAGCAACTCTGCTTCGCGGAGGAGCATATAAGCCGAGAACGTCGCCGTATGATTTTCAGGGACTTCACGAGAAGGGAATAGATCTGCTTCTTGAAGCGAAAAAGGAAACGGGAATGCCGATAGTAACAGAGATAATGAACGTTAATGATATTGAGGTTTTCCATGACGTTGACGTCGTTCAGGTAGGAGCCCGCAACATGCAGAACTTTGATCTGCTCAAAGAGCTTGGCAGAACGAAAAAGACTGTGCTTTTAAAGCGCGGACTTGCAAATACGATAAAAGAATTTCTTATGAGCGTTGAGTATATAATGGCGGGCGGTAACGAGAACATTATACTTTGTGAAAGAGGTATCAGAACCTTTGAAACACAGACGAGAAACACGCTCGATCTCAGCGCTGTACCTGTGCTTCATGAGCTTACGCATCTTCCCATAGTCGTTGACCCGAGCCATGCAACGGGTATATCAAGAATGGTTCTGCCTATGGCGATGGCGGCAACGGCGGCAGGAGCAGACGGACTTATGATAGAGGTTCATAATGACCCTGAGCATGCTCTTTGCGACGGAGCGCAGTCGCTTCGCCCTGAAGAATTTGCAAATGTATGCAAAAAGGTAGCAAAGATAAGAGAAGTATTATAAAAGGTTAAAGGCGAAGGATATGAACGTTGGAATTGTAGGACTCGGACTTATAGGCGGCTCTGCGGCAAGAGCATATAAGAATAACGGCGCACATAAGATATACGCCTATGACATGGATACGTCGATACTTGATTTTGCAAAGATGACAGGTGTTGTTGACGAGTATCTTACAGAAGAGACGCTTGGCGAGTGCGAGCTTCTTATAGTAGCGCTTTACCCCTTGGCGACGATAGAGTATCTGAAGAAAATGGCGCCGTATTTTGCTAAAGGGGCAACGGTTATTGATTTTTGCGGAACAAAAAGAGAGGTTTGCAAGGTCGGCTTTGAGCTTGCAGATGAGCATGGATTTCTCTTTGTTGGCGGTCACCCTATGGCAGGTACGCAGTTTTCGGGCTTTGCCAACAGCCGTGAAAGTATGTTTTACGGCGCAGGCATGGTGATAGTACCGCCGAGATTTGACGATATGGAGCTTCTTGAAAAGATAAAGGAGCTTTTGTCCCCTCTCGGATTTGGCAAGCTTTCGGTAACAAGCGATGAAAAGCACGATGAGCTTATAGCTTTTACATCTCAGATGCCTCATATTCTCTCAAACGCATACATTAAAAGCGAAACGGCAAGAGAACATTTCGGCTTTTCAGCAGGAAGTTACAGAGATATGACGCGCGTTGCGTGGTTAAATCCGGGCATGTGGAGCGAGCTTTTCCTTGAAAACCGTGATAATCTTATAAAAGAGATGGACAGGCTTATAAGCGAGCTTGAAAAATACAAAAAGGCGTTAAATGACTGTGATCATGACACACTTTATACGCTGCTTGACGAGGGCAGACGGATCAAATCGGAGGTTGACGGAAAGTGAGAATAGTTGACGTTGGAGTCGGCGGTGGCTATAACGTAGTTATAGAAAACGGGCTACTTGATAAGTCGGGAGAGCTTGTAAAGGACGTGCTTGGCGATTGCAGACTTGCTGTGATAACTGACGACAAGGTTGATGCACTCTACTCAGACAGGCTTATAAGATCGCTTGAGAGCGCAGGGTATGAGCTTGTAAAATTCGTTTTCAAAAACGGAGAAGAATCGAAAAACGCAAGGACGTTTGTTGATATACTTGAGTTTCTCGCAAAGAACCACCTTTGCCGAAGCGATGCTATAATCGCACTTGGCGGCGGTGTTGCGGGCGATATTGCAGGCTTTGCAGCATCTGCTTACCTGAGAGGGATACGCTTTATACAAATACCGACAACGCTTCTTGCGGCTGTTGATTCATCGGTTGGCGGCAAAACGGGCATTGACCTTAAAGCAGGAAAAAATCTTGCAGGTGCATTCTATCAGCCAAGGCTTGTTATATGCGATCCCGATGTGCTTGAAACACTTGATTATAAAGTTTTCTGCGACGGTTGCGCCGAGGTTATAAAGTATGGCGTTATAAAAGATGAAAAAATATTTGATATGTTAATTGACTCTGAAGATCTTGATACAGAGAGCATCATAACACGGTGTGTTGAGATAAAAAGAGACGTTGTCGTCTCCGACGAAAAGGAGCAGGGGCTCAGACAGATACTTAATTTCGGGCACACCTTCGGGCACGCGATTGAAAAACTTAGTGATTATAAAATCTCTCACGGAAGTGCGGTTGCAATCGGCATGGCAATGATAGTAAGAGCGTGTGTGCTTGACGGTAAATGTGACACAGACTATGTAAAAAAGCTTGAAGCTTTGCTTGTAAAATATAGTCTGCCAATAAAAACGGAGTATCCGGCAGACAAGCTTTATGAAGCCTTGCTTTCGGACAAAAAGCGAAAGGGAGATCATATCACGCTCGTATTACCCGGCAAAGACGGAGAAGCCTGCCTTTATAAGGCAGGGCTTGAAGAAGTAAAAAGGCTTCTTATAGCCGGACTTTAATATAATTATCTGAAAGGGAAGAGAAAAATGGAAGTGCGTATAAAGCCGTGCAGGATTTCGGGCAGGGTGCGTGCAATAGAATCAAAATCGTACGCTCACAGAGCGCTTATATGCGCCGCGTTTGCAGACAGGCCTACCGAGATATTGTGTAAGCAGCTTTCTGATGACATAGAAGCAACGATAGGCTGCCTTAATTCTCTTGGTGCTAAAATCACGAGAGATGCAGACAGGCTCTGGGTTGAGCCGGTTGGAGATATTCCATCAGAAGCTCTTCTCGATTGCAAGGAAAGCGGCTCTACGTACAGATTTATTCTTCCCTGTGTGTGCATGCGTGGGGCAAGTGTGCGCTTTAAGCTTGGCGGCAGACTTCCCGTTCGTCCTATGGACGTTTTCTGGCGTCTTGCGGAAGACAGAGGCATAACGGTGCGCGGTAAAGGCAGCGATACGGTGTGCGTATCGGGAAAGCTTGAGGGCGATAAATTCGTTATACCCGGAAACGTTTCCTCGCAGTACATAAGCGGACTTATAATGGCGCTTGGAATATCGGGCAGGCGTGCTGTTATCGAGATCACGGACAACATAGAATCGCGTGGATATATTGATATAACACTTGACGTTGTTAATAAATTCGGAATAAATACTGAGTTTGCAGATAACCGCATTACAGTTTACGGTGAAAAGAGATACGCTTCAACAGGGAAACTTAAAATAGAGGGCGACTGGTCCAACTCTGCGTTCTGGCTGTGCGCCGCGGCGGCGAGCGGCTCAGAGGTTACCGTTTCGGATATAGATACAAATTCAAAGCAGGGCGACCGTGCGGTATGTGCGCTTCTTGAAAAATTCGGCGCAAAGCTTGAATATACTCCCGATGCTGTCACAGTTAAGGCTTCAACAGAACAGCTTTGCGGCATTGAGATAGACGCGCAGAATACGCCTGACCTCATTCCTGCAATAGCGATAGCGGCGGCTTCGGCAAAGGGGAAAACGGTTATAAGCGGAGCCGGAAGGCTGAGGCTTAAGGAAAGTGACCGCCTTTTAAGTGTCAGCGAAACGATAAACCTGCTTGGCGGAAGAGCTGAGGTTATTGGTGACACGATGATAATACACGGCGGCGGTCTTTCGGGCGGCAAGGTGGACGGATGCAACGACCATCGAATAGTTATGATGTCTGCTGTTGCATCGGCTATTTGCAATTCTGACGTTGTAATAACCGGAGCGCAGGCGTGTGAAAAATCCTATCCAAGCTTTTTTGAAGATTTCAGATCACTTTGTAAGTGATAAACTATATACGAAAGGCAGAAATAAAAATGAGCTCTGTATATGGAAAAAATATTAAGGTTTCGATATTCGGGCAGTCGCATTCGGCGGGAATCGGCGTTGTTATAGACGGCATACCTGCAGGAGAGATCTTTGACCAAGAGAGCCTTCGCAAATTCTGTGCGCGTCGCGCACCCGGGAGCAATTCTCTCGGCACACCGCGAAAGGAAGCTGACGAGTTTGAAGTTTTATCCGGCGTTGCCAACAACAAATTCTGCGGATCACCCTTTGCGGCGATAATAAGAAACACGAATGTAAAGCCCGGCGATTACAGCGAATTTGCAGACAAGCCCCGCCCGGGGCATGCCGATTATACGGCAAATGTAAAGTATAACGGTGACTGCGATTTTTCGGGCGGCGGACATTTTTCGGGTAGACTGACTGCTCCCCTTTGCATAGCAGGCGGCATATTTGCAGGCATTCTTGAAAAAAAGGGAATATATATTGGCTCGCATCACGAGAAAATCGGCAGCGTTTCGGACAAACGCTTCGATCCTGCAAAGGTTACGAAGGCGGATTTTGACTCGCTGTATCGAGGTGAGCTTACAGTTATTGATAAAGCACAACACGATAAAATGGCGGACGTTATAAAAGCGTGCGCGGCAGAGGGAGACTCGGTTGGCGCAGTTATCGAGTGCGCTGTAACAGGACTTCCTGTTGGCCTTGGCGAGCCTATGTTTGAGGGAATAGAAAACAGGATAGCGCAGACGGTCTTTGCCGTGCCCGGAGTAAAGGGTATAGAATTCGGGGCAGGCTTTGCGGTGGCTGAAATGAGGGGAAGCGAAAACAACGACCCCTTTATAATTGAAGACGGTAAAATCGTTACAGAGACGAATAATCACGGGGGAATACTCGGTGGAATCACATCTGGAATGCCGCTTATATTCAGAGTGGCGATGAAGCCTACCCCGTCGATATTCAAAGAACAGAAAACAGTAAGCATTTCAAAGCGCGAGGAGTGCACACTAAATATCAAAGGCAGGCATGACCCGTGTATCGCAGTTCGCGCGCTTGCATGTATAGAGGCAGCGGCGGCAATAGCCATATACGACGCACTTCTTGATTACTATAAAACGAAAGCATGAGGATGGAAAAATGGAACTTAGTGATTACAGAGTAAAAATTGATGAGATAGACAGCGAGCTTGTTAAGCTTTTTAAGGAAAGAATGGAAGTAAGCCGTAATATCGCAGAGTGTAAGCGTGAAAAGGGCTTGCCTGTATACGATCCGTTGAGAGAAAGAGAAAAGCTTTCATCTGTATCGGGTATGCTTGAAGAAGAATTCAAATCCTACGGCGAGGCGCTTTATTCGCTTCTTTTTGAACTCAGCCGCGCATATCAGCGCAAAAATTTAAACGGCGAGTCTGCGCTGACGCATAAAATAAAGTCAGCGCTTGAGAGTACCCCAAAGGTATTTCCGCAGAGAGCGCTCGTTGCCTGCCAGGGTGTTGAGGGAGCATATTCTTCCCGCGCATGCGACAGAATATTCAAAAATGCGGATATTATGTATTTCAATTCCTTTGAGGGAGTCTTCTCGTCTATCGCAAACGGAATGTGTGCATACGGTGTTATTCCGCTTGAAAACAGTACTGCAGGCTCTGTAAACAAAGTTTACGACCTTATGATGAAATACGATTTCAATATCGTTAAGAGTGTTCGCATCAAGGTAGACCACTCGCTGCTTGCAAACAAGGGTGTTAAGCTTGACGAGATACGCGAGATATATTCGCATCCGCATGCAATAGCACAGTGCGAAAACTTCCTTAAGGGACTAAACAACGTAAAGGTTACACCTTGTGAGAATACCGCCATGGCGGCAAAAATGGTCCTTGAAAGCGGCAGACGTGACGTTGCGGCAATATCCTCAGACATATGCTCTGAGATATACGGACTTGAAAGTATTTGCGACTCAATTCAGGACACGAGCAATAACTACACGAGATTCATATGCATATCGAAAAATCTTGAAATATACCCTGGCGCCGACAGAACGAGTATAATGATGGTATTAAAGCACAAGCCGGGTGCGCTTTCAAGCGTGCTTTCAAGGCTTTATTCTATGGGTATCAACCTCTTAAAGCTTGAAAGCCGTCCCTTGCCCGACAGCGATTTCGAATTCATGTTCTATTTTGACCTTGAAACCTCTGTATACTCCGAGGCTTTTGCCGAGCTTTTCAATGATATTGAAGGCATGTGCACGAAGATAAAATATCTCGGAAGCTATAATGAGATAGTATGAAAAATCATAAAAAATTCGGTCTCATAGGCGGTGTTCTCGGGCATAGCTTTTCGCCGCAGATACACAAAAGTCTTGGTGATTATGAGTACGGCCTTTATGAGATCGCCCGCAAAGAGCTTGAAGATTTTTTTAAAACGACCGATCTTTCGGGCTTTAACGTGACTATACCCTATAAAGAGGAAGTTATAAAGTATCTGGGCGCTATATCCGACAGGGCAAAGCGAATCGGCAGTGTTAACACGGTTATAAGGCAGAGCGACGGCAGCTTCTATGGCGATAACACCGATTACGTGGGCTTTTCGGCTCTGCTTGGCGATGGTCATGGTCGCGGCGAAAAAGCGCTGGTGCTCGGTAGCGGCGGCTCGTCAAAGACGGTAAAAGCCGTGCTTGAAGACAGAGGATACAAAACGGTCGTCATCTCACGCTCGGGTGAGGATAATTATAACAATATTTCGCGTCATTATGATGCCGAAGTTATAGTAAATACGACGCCCGTAGGAATGTACCCGAATAACGGGCGGGCCGTGATAAGCCTTGAGAATTTCAAAAACTGCAGACTTGTACTTGACCTTATATATAATCCTATAAAAACGGCGCTTATACTCGAGGCCGAAAGGCTTGGTATAGAGTGCAGGGGCGGTCTTTTGATGCTTTGCGAGCAGGCGCGGGCGGCAAGCGAGCTATTTACAGGCGAAAAAATTGACGCGTTGCGCTCGTATGAGATAAAGGCCGCGCTTGAAAAAAGCATGAAAAATATAGTTCTTATCGGTATGCCGGGAAGCGGAAAAACCTCTGTCGGTCAGAGCCTTGCAAGGCTTATCGGCCGCGAATTTGCCGATACGGATATGCTTTTTGAAGAAAAGTACAAAATAAGCGCCGGTGAGATGATAGAAAAAGAGGGAGCAGGCGCTTTCAGAGAGACTGAAAGCGAAATCCTTGCAGACGTTTGCAAAAAAAGCGGACTTGTTGTGTCAACGGGCGGAGGAATTGTGACGGTGGATAAAAACCGTGATATTATCTGTCAGAATTCAACAGTTGTTTTTACAGACAGAGAGCTTTCAGAGCTTGCAACAGACGGCAGACCGCTTTCGGCATCTCACGGTGTAGAAAAACTTTACAGTGAGCGCATAAACAACTACTTATCGTGGAGCGATTACAGGGTAAAGGTTCATGGAGCAGACGAAACGGCACAGGACATAATAAATATGCTTGGACTTGGAGAGGAAAAATGAAACTTCTGATAATAAACGGGCCAAATCTTAATATGCTTGGTATCAGAGAGCCGGACATTTACGGCGCTCAGACGCTCTCTGACCTTGAAAAACTGGTGCGCGAGTATTGTGGGGAAATTGGAATAGAGTGCGAGTTCTACCAATCCAATCACGAGGGTGATATCGTAGACAGGATACAGGCGGCGTATGGAAATACCGACGCAATAGTAATAAATCCTGCCGCGTATACTCACACAAGTATAGCAATTCCCGATGCTATAAAAGCGGTGGGGATACCCGCAGTTGAGGTTCATTTGTCCGACGTTGACAAAAGGGAAGATTTCAGAAAGATATCCTACGTTTCCCCCGTTTGTATTGCCACTGTAAAGGGCAAGCATTTTGCGGGATATATTGAAGCGTGCGATATTCTTATGAAGCATCTTGAAAAATAAAAAAATCGGCACAGAGATGTGCCGATTTTTTGTTGTATGAAGAAACCACGCGATAGTCACAGACTCAAAAAGGAAAGAGTGGAAGAGCTTTAACTTAGCCTTCTCCTGCCGGAGAAGGTGGATTTTGCGAAGCAAAAGACGGATGAGGAGTCAAACGAATATATATAGCAAAATGGAGTTTTACAAATCGCACGGCACCTCATCCACCGCTATCGCGGCCCATTTCCCCGACAGGGGAAGGCTTAGCTGTCGAGCTGTTTGCCGAGGAATGTTGCGGCGGTCTGGATAAGCTTTGATTCAACGTCTGCATCAATTCGCGAATTTGAGTCTGTAACAACAGATGCAACGCAACCTATAAGGTCGCCCTCAGAAAGAATAGGCATGGCGCATGAGATATAGTTTGATGAATCGGAGTCATCGATAACGGGTATGCGCTCGTTTCCGTCATTATAATGGTAAAAACTGCGATTTTCGATAATCTGTTCAAGCTCGTCGGAGAAGGACTTTTCAAAATATTCCTTTTTGGGAAGGCCGGCGCATGCAATTATAGCATCGCGGTCGCAGATGATAACTGCCATGTCGCAGGTCTTGTGGAGCGTTTCGGCATACTGTGCGGCGAATCCGCCGAGTTCTCCAATGGGTGAGTATTTTTTAAAGATTACCTCGCCTTCACGGTCGGTGTATATTTCGAGAGGATCGCCCTCGCGGATACGCATCGTTCGGCGTATCTCCTTGGGGATAACGACTCGTCCGAGGTCGTCAATTCTTCTTACAATTCCTGTTGCTTTCATTTATATAAATCTCCTTTATTTGCTTGGTTACATTTTTATTTTGTGCAATCAAGGGATTTTTATGTAAGGAAAATGGTGGCAGATGATTTATTATATAGAACTTCTTGATTTACAAATTTGTACTTTTAGTTTCTGTAAACGCGGTAAGATTATACTTAACAAAAAAGAACCCGACTTTTTCTTGGAAAAAGCAGGTTCATCTTTTTTGAAATTCTTCGCCTGAAATTAAATAGTTTATTGAGACATTAAAATATCGCGACATAGCCATCAGTAAATCAAGTGAGGGTTCGCGCTTTCCATTTTCGTAATATGACAAAGCTTCTCTCGAAATATTCAAGTCCATGGCAACTTTTTGCTGGTTTAGATTTCGTTGCTTACGAATAATTTTTAGTCCAATCATTAAATCACCTCTTGACTTTATTGTAACAGTATGTTACGATTGCTATGTAACAATATGTTACATAATCTTTTTCGCAACTTATAAATATAACAGCTGCTTTTATTGTTTAGATTAAGGGCGATAAACTGTCATATATATGAAAGGTGAATTGACATATGGTTGGATCAAATGAATCTTTGCAAAATACAGATTGTAAAAGTGTTTTTATGATTATGTGTCATAAAAACGCCGCGCAGGTTTTACGATTAGCTCAAAAATATATTTTTACAGTAAACGAGTATAACAAACTGGTTAATTCAGATTGTTGGATAGCCAGGAAGTTTGATGAAAGTGTTGATTCAGAAATTTTTGATATGTTGGACGAGTATTGTTGTAAATATTCTTCGTATTGAATTTTATATTTTCCGTACGTATTAACTTATATGTAAACTTAATTAGCGAGGTGAATTTCACCTCGCTTACTCTTTATTGTCTTTCTGCAACATTATGTAGATCCAAATAAAATTTGAAAAAATGTAAATGAGTTGTGAGATTGATCGGACTTGTAGATATGCATCGTGCGGATTTTGGACTAAATCATGTATGCTAAAATCATTCGTTTACGTGGGAGTTACTTTACGTGCGCACTTTTGTAGGGGAGGGGCTTGCTCCTCCCGTTATTATTGTATCGGTATGCATTTACGGGGCGGCTGGCGGTATTTCGCTTATTTATTAAAACCGTTCGCTTTACGGGGGTGCTACCCGCCGCGCCTTCCCCTTATACGCACCTTTGGTTACATGACTTCACTTGTGAAGTCATGCGTGCGCACGGAAAGTAACACCCCCCGCCAACAAACAATTTTATCAAACTCAATAAAGTCATTATCTCCACTTGAATTTTATCAAATTTATGTTATAATATTATATAGGTGTTTATACATTCAAAATTATATGTAACCAAGGTAAAATAATGATCGTATTAAGTTGTAAGGATATAGGGCTTGAATATGGCGATAAGACTATTCTCTCAGGCATCACTTTCGGTATCAATGAAGGTGAGCGCGTGGGAATTGTTGGCGTTAACGGAGCCGGTAAGTCCTCTCTTATAAATATTATATCGGGTAAATACTCTGCATCAAGCGGAAGCGTTTTTGTTTCAGGTGACAAGACTATCGGCGTTCTCGAGCAGAATGCGGCACTTGAAAGCGATAACACGCTTATCGGCGAGATGCTTTTAACATTTCCCGAATTACTTGCCCAAGAAAAAAGGCTATCTGAGCTTCAGGCAAAGCTTGCTGATGCACAGCCTGACGTTATCAGCTCATACACAAGCCTTGAAGAGCGCTTCAGAGAGCATGGCGGTTACGAATTCCGCTCGCGCTGTAAGGGTAATCTTATAAACATGGGCTTTGGCGAGGAAATGCACGACATGCGTATATCCAATCTGTCGGGAGGGCAAAAGACTCGCCTTGCGCTTACCCGTTTGCTTATAATGAACCCCGATATACTTATACTCGACGAGCCAACCAACCACCTTGACGAAGAAACGCTCGTGCGCCTTGAAAATCAGCTTTCGAATTATCGCGGAACGCTTCTCGTTATCTCGCACGACAGATATTTTCTCGACCGTGTTACAACAAGCATACTCGAGATCGAAAATCACAAGGCTGAGCTTTACAGTGGTAATTACACCAAATTTGTTGAAGAAAAAAAGCTTCGCCGTGAAGCCCTTGAGCGCGCGTATAAAAATCAGCAAAAAGAAATAGCAAGAATTGAAGCGTATATAGAGCAACAGCGCCGCTGGAACCGCGAGCGCAACATAATAGCCGCCGAAAGCCGAATGAAAGCGCTTGACCGCATGGAAAAAATAGACCGTCCCGAAAATGCTCCGGGCAGTATCAGGCTAAGCTTTTCCGCGGCGCTTGCCAGCGCAAACGACGTGCTCAGCGTTAAGGGACTTTCTAAAAGCTTTGGCGACAAAAAGCTTTTTGACTCGTTAAGCTTTGAACTTAAACGCTCGGATCGTTTGTTCATAGCAGGGCCAAACGGCTCAGGCAAATCAACCCTTATAAAGATACTTATGGGCTTTGAAGAGCCATCATCGGGGTATTTTGATTTTGGATACAACATAAAAATTGCATACTACGATCAGGAAAACCAGAATCTTGATCCGACAAAAACCGTACTCGACGAGTTGTGGGACAGTTATGATAACCTCACGCAGACCGAGATCAGAAACACGCTTGCCCTGTTTATGTTCAGGGGCGAAGACGTGTTCAAGCTTGTTGGCGAACTCTCGGGCGGAGAGCGCGCAAGACTTACGCTTGCAAAGCTTATTTTGTCAAAAATAAATCTTCTGGTGCTCGACGAGCCAACAAACCATCTTGACATAAACTCACGCGATGCGCTTGAAAATGCGCTCGATGCGTTTGACGGAACGATCATTGCCGTTTCGCACGACCGCTATCTCGTTAAAAAGCTTGCAACGAGAATGCTCGATCTCGGTATGGCACCGCCATTGGATTTTGACGGCACGTACGAACAGTATCAGAGCTATAAGGCAGTTAAGAGTGCACAGATAAATGAAAACGAAGCACAAAATTCTTCCACAACTCTATCCGAGGGCAAGGAGCAGTTTCTTGCGGCAAAAGAGCGCGCGGCAAGGAAGCGGAAACTTGAAAAAAGAAAGGCTTTCGTTACAGAAGAAATTGCCAGAATAGAAAAAGAGCTCGACCGTATATCGGACGAGCTTGCTGGAGATGCCGGAAGCGATTACATTCTTGCTCAGAAGCTTTTTGAAGAGCAGACCGAGCTTGAAGAGGCGCTTATGGCGCTTTATGAGGAAAACGAAGAATATTCAAAAGACGAAAAGTGACGTCACGCGCGCCCCTCGTGTTCTGCCTGCTTTTTTGAAAAAGAGCAGCCGCAGTAGTTTTGGCGGTACAAGCTGTATTCCTTTGAAAGCTCAACGGAGCGCTTGTATCCGTTTTTCTTCTTGAAATCTGAGTAAAGATAGTTTGCGTTATATTTTTCGCTCATTTTTTTGCCGATCTCATTTAAAAGAGCGCTGTTTTTCAGGGGGCTTATTGAGAGTGTTGTGGTAAAGAAGTCAAAGCTTTTGTCACGAGCAAGCTTTGCTGTTTCTTCAAGCCGCAGTTCAAAGCATTTTATGCATCTTTTTCCGCCCTCGCGCTCGCCTTCAAGTCCCTTTATCGCTTGGTGAAATATTTCGGGAGAGTAATCGGCTAAAACCAGATCAACAGAGTTTTCGAGAGGCATTTCGCCAATAAGGCGTGCTTCTTCATTTGCACGGCAGGTATATTCCTCTTCGCTGTCAATGTTCGGATTATAAAAATATACGGTGATGTCAAAATATCTGCTTAAATATTCAAGAACGTAGCTTGAGCAGGGAGCACAGCACACGTGAAGCAAGAGAGACTTCCTGATTCCCGTTTTTATTATTTCATCAATTACGTTTTCGGTGTATTTACTGAAATTTTCCATAACTTTTCTGCTTTCAACATAAATTCTAATCGGAGGGATAACAATGAAGCACGGTATACTTATTTCGCTTTTGGTGATATTAATCTGTATATCTGCCGGCGTGTTTCTTTTGTTAAATATTGATATATCCTCAAAGTTTGAAGACGTTTTATATAATACTCAGAGCCCAAATTCTGCCCGTGCACGTACATATCAGCCTGTTCAGAATGATGGGGCTAATGACAATATAGCTGAGGACCCCGAAGTCGGCATACTTTACGTACCTTACGACTATACCGCGCCCGTTCCAGAGGGCGAGCCTGCGGATCTTTCATATTTTGAGAGATGTGTGTTCATAGGGGATTCGAGAATGCTCGGCCTTATCAGGTATACTGAGGTTGACCCGATAAACTATTGCAGCGAGGGTTTCTCGGTAATTGAATACGATAACAAAAAATTCGTTAAAATAGATGAGGAAAACTTCACGGTTAAAGAAGCTCTCAGAAAAAATAACGAGTTTGATGCTATATACATAGCAACGGGTATAAACGAGCTTGGTTGGACAAAAGATAAATTTTCTGATAAATACAGGACGATGATTGCAGATATAAAATCCGTTTCAGGCCATAGACCGATATATATTCAGCTTATCATGCCCGTAACCACAAAATTTGAAAAATCTAAGATAATGAATCCGTTCAAGCTTAAAAACTCAAGCGTTGAAAGCTTTAACGAAATGCTCAGAGAGATAGCAGTTGACTATAAAGTCTTCTTTCTCGATTGCGCGTATATGTTCGCGCTTGAGGATAAAACACTTGACCCGGCAAAATCAACTGACGGCGCGCATCTTACAAGAGATGCGTATAAACAACAACTCGATTTTTATAAAACCCACGTCGTTATTACCAAAAACAGAGTATTTATATAAACCCTGAAATTGGCGGCAGGAAAATTCCTGCCGCTTCTTATTTAGTCCCGATTCGACATTGTGTTCCCAGCAAATATGCGGCTTATTTTGTAGGGCAGGGCCTTGGTCCCGCCGCCCAAAACAACCGAAATTGTACGAAACGGTGGGAGTACCCCCCCTACGGCTCTTTTTTCTATAAACCCCTCTCCGTCACACCTTTGGTGTGGCTTCTCTACCATAGGAAGAGGCTTGAGCAGTGTAAACGTCACGGTGGGAACACTAAATGTAATTGAGAGTTTATTTATGAGAATCCATATAATTTTGCAATATGATCTGTGCCGAGAGAGTGTCTATGACCTCTTTTCTTTTTTTGCCGCGCGTGTCTGTCATATTAAGGATTTGATGAGCCGCCATGGTAGAGCATCGCTCATCAAAAAATACTATTTCAACATCTTCAAGCTCATTTTGCAAAAGAGCGGCAAATTCGCGTATCCTTTCAGCGCGCGGGCCTTCTGTACCGTTCATGTTAACGGGAAGCCCCAAAACGATTTTTTTCACCTTATGCTCTCTTGCCGCTTCTGCAACTTTTTTTGCAGTCTGGGGAAGATAGTTGCTGTATATAGTGCCGGCAGGACTTGCCATAAAGCCTAGAGAGTCGCTGACTGCAAGCCCCGTGCGCGCATCTCCAAGGTCCACTCCGAGTATTCTATCTGCCATAACAATCTCCATTCCGCCGCTTGCGGGCGGCACAAACACTAAAACGTGAAATAATAAAACAAAAAATACCGAAATTAAACTTTCACGTTATATTCCTTATTTATATAATTTCTCTTGCTTTGATAAATCCGGTAACTTCTTCATTGCCTGGCAGAGCGGCAAAGCTGCCGCTTCTTGATACCGTGATTGCAGCGGCTGCGTTTGCGTATCTGAGGGCAAGCGTTATGTCATGGCATCTCAGGTACTCAAGTGTAAGCGCCGCGCCAAAGGCGTCACCGGCTGATGATCTGTCTGACACGTCAACCTCGTAAGGCGAAAGCAAGTTATAGTGTATACCGTCGTATACGAACGAGCCGCGCTCGCCAAGCTTTATAACTATGTATTTTGCCCTCACCTTTTTATGAAGCTCAGAGGCAGCGCGCAGGCAGCTTTCCATATTTGCAGGCATTATTTTTGTATACTTATACGTTTCGCTTTCGTTTAAAGCAAGCACGGTTATTTCGCCGAGAAGCGCGAGGTTTATATTGTTATCCGTGTGGCAAGCATCGATAAATATCGGTATTTCTTGTTTTCTTGCGTATTTGCATGCTGTGACGACGGCGTCAAACGGAATCTCGAAGTTTGCATAAAGCGCGTCGGGATAGCACATAAAAGCTTCCTCAATGTCATCATCGCAAAGATTATCGTTTGCCCCGGGATACATGACCCTTCTGCTTGTGTTGTTTGATTCAACGAGTATGGCACAAAGGCCTGTTTGCAAAGCAGGATCTGTTTTCACAAATCTTGTGTCAATCTTGTTGTCAGAATAAAACTTTTTTAATATGTTGCCGCTCACGTCATTACCGAGCCTTGTTAAAAAAACACAGTCTCCTCCAAGCTTTGACAAGGCAACTGCAACGTTTTCGCCGCGCCCGCCGGGAATAAATGCGTAATTTTCTTTTTCGCTTACAGTTTCGCTTGCCCCCGGAACACGGCGCACGTTAAGTACCATGTTCATCTTCGAGCTTCCTGCAACAAGTATTCTTTTCTTCATTTACATCCCCTCTTTCTTGAAAATACCGATTTTAAACGTCGTTTTCGTTTTTCCTTAATTTAAAATACAATAAAAGCGTAATAGTTGAAAGCGCAGTCAATACGATTATGAAGCCTGAAATGACTGCAGGATCAAGTCTGCTTTGGCTTTTATCGGTTTCAGTCAGGCTTGCGGCGAGCTCTGAAAGCTCTGTGTCCGAATATATGCCCGAAAAGCCTTCGATACTGCCGATGTTCAGGATCATACTGTCCGAATAGGCTTCTTTAATAAGTATCTGAACCGAATCAAACAGATTATCCTTGTATTCTGACAGATCGGCATATATAATTTGGCTCTCGCCGTGCTCAAGAGCTGCGTAAACATCGTGGATATGATTTTCGCCTGTAAATCGCAGCGTTAAAGGTATGCTCTCTGTGCTTTCGATTTCAGATACCGAGAGGTCAAATGCAATAAGCGGCGTGTATGTAAAGTTTATACTGTTTTCAAAAAATAGCACTGCACCAAGAAAGGCTTGCGCTGTGTTATCTGCGCCACTTTCATCAGCGCTTATAGTTAAATATCTTTTACCTGAGCGTGCAGGGGAAAACTTTACTTCCCCGGAGCCGTAAACGGGCAGCATTCTATCAACGCTCGAGTATGAATCCATGCTGAAATAACTGTATTTGCCTATTGGTTTAAACGGCAACGAGTATATAGCGTCACAAAAGCTTGTGCTTTTAGTATGTATTTTTCCTTTGCTCACGAGCTCATCGTATTCTTCTATGTTGATGCCAAGCGACGATAGCTTTTGCGTATCGTTTGACAAAAATGCTTTTATAACAGAGGATATTCTATTGCTGTATGATAAATTATTATCGCAGTCTGTGATATAACTGCTTACTTTACCGTATTCAGCCATATCAATTAGACGGGAAAGAACGCAGCTGTCGACGTCCGTATCGGAAAGATTCGTGCGGACTATGTTATCGACAAATATCACGGGGAGATCTTCGTTTTTTAAAGACTGCGTTGCAAACAGCATATCAAGCGAGCTTATATCTGATGCAGACAAGATCTTATTATGCGAATTATCCACCGAAAAAGAATCAATGCAGATTCCAAACGGGAAAATACCTTCGTCTGTAATATGAGTATACAGTGCTTGCAGGAAAAGCTTTGTGTCAAAGCGATTGCTTACGTTTTCGTAAGACGAATATTCGTATACGTCGCCGAAAGAGGCGTATACGCGCACCTCAGGCAAACGATTCTTTGAATAAGAATAAACAAAGCGCATCAGCTCTGCATAAGAGGCAACGAAATCTGTTATGGAGCTAGCTTCTGTATAGAAATTTTCGTCTCCGGCATTTACTGCTTTTCCTATAACAAAGCTTTTAACTCCAGCCTTGCTTTTTTTGCTTAAATATCTTTCCGATAAGAACTCCACGCACGCTCTCATTTTTGAGTATCCTGCGTCTGTTTTTATATTGGGGAAATAATTTGCACCGTTAAAATCAGACTTGGCAAAGACTATATCAGAATGCTGATCCGACCCGATTAAAAGCCGCAGAGAAATCGTAGCTCCGGCAGCTTTATATGCGTTTATCGTTTTGTCTATACTATCAATATAGGATCTTTCAAAATAATATCTGCTGTTTTCAATATTTATCAGATATCCGCTGAGATCGCTTGAAAGCATCTTGTCTATGTAAACGTCAACAACGGCGGCAGACGCAGTGCTTTCAAATATGCCATCATCAGAGGCGTTATATAATCCTACGTCAAGCGAGCTGCTTTGATAGGGTATGATATCTGATTCTGCGTATGACGGGGTGTCTACAAACAACATATACGGTGCGGATATCATAACAACGTATTTTTTTAGCTCTGATTTATCTGCAGGTATGCTGAATCTGAATTTTGTAGACATTCCGTGGCTTGCTATGGGCTCGGCACTTGAATAATCATAATCACGCGCATTTTCGTTAAGGTTAAGACTGTATAAAAGCAGTGTTGCATCTGCATAAGCAGAAACGGTTGAACGGGGGATCTTTCCCGAAATAATTATATTTTTTGCGTCATCGCTTAAAACACACCTGGAAACTTCACCGTAGGTTACGTATGAATCTCTGCCGTAAACACTTGCAAATTCGATACCGTGTATCCTCATACTGCCCTCTTCGGCAACAAATTCAAGCCTTATCGATTCTACGTCGGAAGGACGGCGCGCATCAATGTTAATTACTGTGAAATCTTCGGATTTCGGAAGCCCGGCAATCAAAACGTCCTCTTCAGTACTGCCTGCACGCATAAGAGAAACTTTGATCACCGAAGCATTACACCGATTTTCAAGAGCTATCCTAAGCGAGTTCGAATCTGGTTTGATTATAGCTGCAACATCGAATTCGAGAATAACCGAGTCTGTTGAATCATCAGCTTCAAGATCAAAATATGTTTTGTCGCCGGCAAACGACATGCTTGCTCCCCGAACAGAATATTTTTCAAAAGAAAATCTGTCTGAAAGAGACGTATCTATTTTATCGCACGCCGCTATTTCATCGAGCATAAAACCGCCGCCCCACTGCGCAATCTCTACGTGGTTTGGTACAACGCCAAGCTCAATGGATGATATTGATGATCTGTGGCTATATGATGATATATCTGCACACACCTTTTCCCATGTGCCGGCTTTAAGTGCAATTATGCTTTCGTGCTGTTTTCCGGATGAGCTGTTAAATATAATTCTTAGAAAGCAATCATTGTTATCGTGCATTGAAACGGGATCTATGAAAACGCAAACTGACAAAGATTTGTAATCAGACAGATCCAGCGGACGTTCAAACTCAGCTACAATGGATCTTATAGCTGATGCGTCTTCAAGAGCCCCTTCTGCTGATAATACTTTGCCGCGGTTTTGATTAATATCAATGTCTTTAACAACAGTTATGCCTGAAACTGCGTCTTTGGGAGTCCAGGTTATTGAAGACTTTTCGTCAAAATCGGTTATTACCGTATAATCTGAAGCAAAAGCTGTTATTGCGCCAAAGGCAGATGCGAGCAATATGGCTGCTATGATAGCGATATATTTTTTCACTGCTTTTCCTCCGTTTCTTTCCTTTAATATATTATATCATAAATTTAGTAAAATTCAAGTAGAGATAGCGACTTTATTATGTATTATAAAATTGTTAGCTTACACCCCCGTAAACGAACGATTTTATCAGACCTAATTTAATCCAATAAACCGCTTGCATCATAAAACGTTCCGTCACGCTTTGCGTGCGGCCTCCCCTTTAAAAAGGAGAGGCTACATAGACTCGCAAACCGTATATGCGGAATGCAGTGGCGCCCGTACTGCACGGCTCAATCGGTATTTATAATTGATTTTATCATATCTTCAAGCGCTTCACTTGTTTTGGTATAGGCACAAACGAAATGCCCGTTTGAGTAAATCGCCATATCAATACCAACGCATGCTTTGATAGTGCAAGCACGACGAGAGCACATCTTTATAACCGAAGCCTCGTCTGTTGCGTTTGTCAGATGAAATATTGCCGCGTCGCTGCACTCCAATCTGTCTGAATACCAGATAACTGCATAATCTATCATCTCCAGTTCGTCGGGAAGGAGGCCGTGGTTGCCATACAATGAAATCAGCGTGTCGTTTGAGTCAGTGGACTCGGGCGTATATATTATTACATTGCCGCCGAGTGCAGATTGCATTTCATCAAATTGCTTTAGGATGTATTCCTGCGCGGTGTTTTCGCTGCAGGAGGAAAGAAGTATTGTGCATACAAATAACAGTGTAATGGATAAGCACTTTTTCATGAACAGATCTCCTTGTGTAAAAGGGAAGAAAGTTTTCTACATTTATATTATATATTATGTGTTGCCGCATAAGTAATAAACCTAGTTAAATAAGGAAGAATTACAAATATATTACAAAAATGCAATATGTATTGAAAAAACGGATGCAAAATAATAAAATATAAACAGATCTTACGAGCGCAATATTTGGTATTGAAAAACCATTTTGTAAGCACCGGAATTATTAAACAGTGTTTAATATTACATAATGATTACAAAAATGGTAAATATATTGCAAATGATTGGGGCTTGATGTAAGATGTAGATAAGGTAATCAGGCTATGGCTGAGATTGCCGAACAAAAATATTTTTTAGAAGGAGAAACACAAAATGAAAAAGTTTCTTGCACTCGTTCTTGCAGTTCTTATGATTGCAAGCACAGTAGTTTCTGTATCAGCTTTCACTGATGTTGCAGAAGACTACGCACACGCAGACGCAATTAACGCTCTTCAGGAATACAGCGTTGTTCAGGGTAAATCCGCTACTGAATTCGCTCCCGAAGATAACGTTACAAGATTGCAGATGGCTCTCTTTATGGCTAGAGCAACTACAGCAGTAGTTGACGATGCTGAATGGGCAGAAGGCGACGAAAACCTCTTCGCAGACTGCACACAGTATCTCGGTGCTATCCAGTACTGCTTCACACAGGGCATAATCAAGGGCGTTAACGCTACAGAATTTGCTCCTGAAGCTAACATCACTCTCAGAGACGGTGTTATCATGGCAGTTCGTGCACTCGGTTACGAAAAGGAAGACATCGGTAAGGATGTTTACAACAAGAAGTACAACGTAACAGGCGCTAACTACTGGCTTCCTTACTACCAGACAGCTAAGGAAATCGGTCTTCTTGCTAACCTCGACAAGCTCGCTGTAACAAAGGCACTCACACGTGGCGAAACAGCTCAGCTTATCTGGAACATGCTTAACACAGAAGTTTACGTAGGCGGCGACGACTACAACAACAACTACACACTTGCTGACGTAGTATTCGGCGGCAAGCAGATCGTTAATGTAAACAGCGTAGTAGCTGCATACATCAGCGAAACACCTCTCCAGTCTATCGGCGCTGACACAATCGGCGAAGACGAAGAGATCGTAGTTATCACAGTTCTTGATGAACTCGAAGACAACCCTGAAGTAGAAGTTCCCTTCGCGGATCTCGAAGAAGCAGGCGTTGACGTAGAAAACATCGAAGAATACTTCGGCGCATACCTTGAACTCATCAACTGCCGTGTTGCTTACTCAGGTAAGGACGAAGACGGTTACGTTGTATACAAGGATTATGAGTACATTTCCGGCGTAAGCAAGGCTAACGAAGTTGCGCTTACAAACGCTGATATCCAGTACCACAAGAATGGCGACAGAATCAGAATCAACGGTAAGACTCATTACTTTGATGAAGATAGCAAGGCTAGAAACTACATCGCTATCTACACAGCAACAGATGCTGAAGACGGTTGGGAAAAGATTTCTGACTACAAGGCAAATGATGCACTTTACGGCAAGTTCTACGATGTAACATTCATCGATACAGACCTTGACGGTTACTATGAAATCGGTCTCGTAAGCTTCTACAACATCGCAGGCTACGAAGCAGCTACAAGCTCCGGCGTTGCAAGATGCGGTATAATGGGAGACAAAGACATCAAGGCTAAGAACGTTGAATACTCTGAAAGCCTTACAAACGGCGACGTATTCGTATACACATACAATCCTTTCACAAACTATGTTGAAGTTAAGGAAGTTCTTGCTGTTTACGAAGGCAAGATCACAGGTTACGAATCCGATAAGGATGATAAAGTATTAACAACAACAATCGAAATCGACGATGCTGAATATGAAATCGTTGACGATCTTGATACAGACGATGATGATCTCGTAGTAAGCGCATTTGGCGATGCAAGAGATCTTAACGAACTCATCGATAGCAGCATCACAGGCGAAACTGACCTCGGTGCTGTAACAAAGGAAGAAGTTTGCGCAGCAGCTGATGATTACATTGGTGAAGAAGTAGAATACTACCTCTACAACGGCGCTCTTCTCACATTCGGTAGCGTAGCTGCTGAAGCTGCTAAGGTATTCCTCGTAGTTGACGACTTTACAGATTTCGAAATCGGCGAATATGTTGAATTTGACGCATACATCGACGGTCAGATCGAAAGCATTAAGTCCAACACTATCTACACACTCACAGAGAGCGGTGCTTACAAGAAGAACAACATCGCTGATCTCGGTTACACAAAGCTTTCTAAGCTTCTCAACAATATGTTCGGTATGTTCTCCTACACAGTAGACGCTGACGGCTTCTACGTACTTAAGGAGTATGAACCCGTACTCGATATGGCTGACTTTATCAGCAGCACAGCAGTAGCAAACAACAGAATCACATTCAGCGGTTCTACAACTAAGGGCATAGCTAATGACCTTGACGGTGACGGAAGCAAGAATGATGAAACAATCAGAATCAACGGTTCTACAAAGATCTTCTTTGTAAACGAACAGGCTGGAGACGTTACAATCATTAAGCCCTCTAACTCACTTATCATCCCTGCAATCTTCGATGTAGACAACGATGTAACTGTTAAGTTCATCGCAGACAAGATCGGTTTCGGCGATCCTGAAGTAGAAAACGATTCTGTTGCAGCTCAGGGCGTAAGCGGAATCAAGCACGGTGTTGCTTCTATCCTTTACCTCGTTACAACAAGCGATTATACATCTGCTATCAACAGAAACGAATACAACATCGTATACGTTGACACAGAAGTTGACCATGTAGATGCTGGCGATGCTGAAAGCCTCGGACTTGAATCCGGTGAAGAAGATGTAACATACTACAGCTATACAACTGATGACGGTCAGGCATACGTTGTTAAGTCACAGGCTGCTGTTAAGGAAATGTTCCTTAGCAAGGATGTTCGTACTGAACTCGGCGGCAAGCTCGTTCCCGGTGTTTACCTCATCAATAGTGAAAACATCGTAGCTGACTACGTAAAGACTGAAGATCTTGAAGTTAAGGCAAACCAGAAGCTCTATGTTAACAACAATCCTCTTGACTACTTCAACTACGACGTATTTGAAGTTAAGGCTGCTGACATCGACCTCTTTGGTAACGATTACATCAGAGTTAACAACACATACGGTCTTACAGACAACACTGCTGCTGACACAGTTAAGTTCAGATTCTTCGAAGAAGATAATGACGGCAATGTTGAAAGAGTAGACAAGGCTAACAGAGAACTCATCAAGTACCTCGAAGACAAATTCGCAGAAGGTGCGAAGGTTAAGGTTCTTATGGTTCCGAATACACCTACAGGCTTCGACGCTTGGACAACACTTCCCAAGAACACACTCTTCGGTATTGTATACACAGACTTAGTAGATGTTGACGGCGAACCTGAAGGCGACGACGATGATAACGCAACTGTTAATCCTGATGCTCCCAAATACACAGTTTCTTACTTCGTAGGCACAACTCCCTTTGGTACGCAGACCAAAGAAGTAGGTAAATCAATAGTTCTTATTGATAGCCTTCCCAGCAACAATGGTTACACATTCCTTGGCTGGAACACTGCAGCTGACGGAACAGGTGATTCTTACCTCCCCGGTGCAACATACATCGGTAACGTAGATGTAATCCTTTACGCTCAGTTCGATATTCCTGCACAGAATCCGTAATCGCTGATAGCATTACAATTTTTATCTAAATAAAGCATGGTCCTCCGACGAAAGTCGGAGGACCTCTTTTTTGTTTTTACCCGCCTTGCGGACGACCGATGGTCGCCTCTGCGATTCGGCTCTATTGTAGGGGCGCGCATTGCGTCTCCGTTTGTTGTGAAATTGGCACTACAAGGTTCTTATACAAATATATTATAATTGCACATGTACACTTGACAAAGGATTTAGAGATTGTTATAATTATAGATGTGAAAATGGGCGACTCTGCCCATTATATGTTTAATGAAAGGAAAGTCGCAAAATGAAAATAGCGGTTGCGATGAGCGGCGGAGTTGATAGCTCTGTTGCGGCATATTTGCTTAAAGTCGATGGTAATGATATTTGCGGCGTGACCTTCAGGATAAATAAAGATAATGCCAGACTCGACGTTGAAAGCTCATGCCTTTCAAACGAGGATACAGAGTTTGCAAAATCTGTTGCAGACAGACTTGGTATAGATTATCACGTGCTCAATTACGGCGAGAATTTTCGCCGCGACGTGCTTGACAGATTTGTTTGTACCTACATGGAGGGCGGTACGCCAAATCCGTGTATAGACTGCAACAGACATGTTAAATTCGGTGCATTGCTTAGCGAATCAGCAGCTTTGGGATACCCGAATATAGCAACAGGACATTATGCGAAAATAGAGTATGACAATGGCTCGGGCAGATATTTACTTAAACGGGCAAATGATAATACAAAGGATCAGACGTATATGCTCTATACGCTCACGCAGGACAGGCTTTCAAGGATAGCCTTTCCGCTTGGCGAGTATACAAAGGCGCAGATACGCGAGATCGCCGCAGAAAACGGCTTTGAAAATGCAAACAGGCGCGACAGTCAGGACATATGCTTCGTACCCGACGGCGATTACGCCGCCTTTATCGAAAAATATACGGGTAAAAAAGATATTCCCGGTAATTTTATTGACCCTGAGGGGAATGTACTCGGTGCTCATAACGGAATTACCCATTACACCATAGGGCAGGGTAAGCATCTTGGAATCTCTATCGGCAGAAAGGCATTCGTTACGGCTATTGACCCCATAAGCCGTGATATTTCGCTTGGCGATAATTCGATGCTTTATAAAAAGGAGCTTGTTGCCGACGACGTTAACATGATAGCCACGGACAGACTTGATAAAAAAACGCGCGTGAGCGCAAAAATACGGTACAGCGCAAAAGAAGCGCTTGCGTGGGCAAGCGAAGATGATAACGGACTACTCCATATCGAATTCGACGAACCCCAGCGCGCGATAACCAAAGGGCAGGCGGTCGTTATCTACGACGGCGACACGGTTATCGGCGGAGGCAGGATATTATAGATTATTATGCGGTGGAGACCTTTTGAGAAAAGGTCGTCCCCCGCACCCCCTCCCAAAAGCTTTTAAGCAGGGGAGTATATAAGATTTTGTTTTCAATCGGGTAGGAACCGGTGAAGATTAACATGGCAAGCCAAAGGCTCCCTCCGGGAGGGGGCTCCTGCGAAGCAGGTGGAGGAGAATGCGTTACGTGCGTACAAGCAGACGAAACTCCTTCCGTCACGGCATTTGCCGTGCCACCTCCCTCAGGGAGGCGAAAAGGTAAGAAAGTCATAACAGAAAGGACGTATTATGATACAGAAGCCAAGAGGAACTATGGACATATTGCCCGAAGACGTTGGTGTCTGGCAGTATATTGAAGAGAAAGCAAGAAAGGTATCGGCAAAGTACGGTTACAGCGAAATAAGATTTCCAACCTTTGAGTCTACCGAGCTTTTCGCAAGAGGTGTTGGTGACACAACCGACGTTGTGCAGAAAGAGATGTACACCTTTACCGACAGGGAAGAGAGAAGCTATACACTCAGACCTGAGGGTACGGCATGCGTTGTGCGCTCGCTTATAGAAAACGGTCGTTGCTCGGATACGATGCCGCTCAAGCTTTTCTATATTATAAACTGCTTCAGATATGAAAAGCCGCAGGCAGGCAGAAGCCGCGAATTTTTCCAGTTCGGAACGGAGATGTTCGGAGCAGCGGCACCTCAGGCTGATGCAACGGTTATTGCTCTTGCCGACTCATTTATAAAAGAGCTCGGTATAAAGGATACAAAGCTTCACATTAACAGTATAGGCTGCCCCGAGTGCAGACCTAAATACCATGAATCGCTCGTTAAGTATTTTTCGGATAATGAAGACAAGCTTTGTCCGACATGCAAGGAAAGACTCAAAACGAACCCCTTGAGAATACTTGACTGCAAGTGCCCCGAATGTAAGGCATTAGCGGCAGATGCGCCCAAGACCATCGACAATCTCTGCCCCGAATGCGAAGAGCATTTTGGCGGACTCAAGGCTCTTCTTGACAACGCCGGCATAAAGTATGAGATAGACCCGCACATCGTTCGCGGACTTGATTATTATACAAGAACAGTATTTGAGTTTATATGCGACAGTATCGGCGCGCAGAGCACGATATGCGGAGGCGGCCGTTATGACGGACTCATGAAGCAGCTCGGCGGTCTCGAGCTTCCCGGTATCGGCTTTGCAATGGGTATTACCCGACTTATCCTTGCGCTCAAGGCAAGCGGAGTGGAGATAAACTCTGACAATGCACCGAGCGTATACATCGCTCCTATGGGTAATGCGGCAAGCCTTCGTGCGTTTGAGCTTGTTGAAAAGTTCAGAGAAGCAGGCATATATGCCGAAACAGACCTTGTTTCGCGCTCGCTTAAGGCGCAGATGAAGTATGCAGACAAAAAGGGTGCGCTCTACACGGTAATAATCGGCGACAGTGAGCTTGAAAGCGGAAAAGCTCAGCTTAAAGATATGAAGAATTCCACACAGACTGAAATAGAGCTTGATAACATAGTAGAATATGTACTGAATGCTATCGGGTAACGGAGGAAAATATGGCAGTATTTGAAAAAAGCGACAAGAGAACGTGCTATTGCGCAGAGCTTAGCGCAAAAAACGTAGGCGAGAGAGTATGTCTTATGGGCTGGGTACAGCGCCAGAGAGACCTCGGCAGCCTTATATTTATAGACCTTCGCGACAGAACGGGTATCGTTCAGCTCGCGTTTGACGAAAACACCGATAAGGCTATATTTGCAGACGCGTTTTCTGCAAGAAGCGAATTCGTGCTTTGCGCCAAGGGCGTTGTACGCCACCGCGGCGAGGGCGCGATAAACAAAAACATTCCCACAGGTGAGATAGAGGTTGCCGTTGACGAGTTCAAGATACTCTCAAAGGCGCAGACTCCTCCTTTTGAAATAGTTGAAAACAGCGAGGTCAAGAGCGAGCTCAGACTCAAGCACAGATACCTTGATCTTCGTCGTCCCGATCTTTCAAGAAACATTCTTGAAAGAAGCAAAATTGTAAAGATAGTACGCGACTACTACGATGAAAACGGATTTCTTGATATAGAAACCCCCGTGCTCGTAAAGCCTACACCCGAGGGAGCAAGAGACTATCTTGTTCCCAGCCGTGTGCATCCCGGCTCATTTTATGCGCTTCCGCAGTCGCCCCAGATATACAAGCAGATACTTATGGTATCGGGCTTTGACCGTTACTTCCAGATAGCAAAGTGCTTCAGAGACGAGGATCTCCGCGCTGACCGTCAGCCTGAGTTTACTCAGATAGATACCGAAATGTCTTTCGTTACAGAAGACGATGTAATGAACATGCACGAGGGCTTCCTGAAGCGTCTCTTTAAAGAATACATGGGCATCGAAATGACAGAGCCCTTCGTAAGACTCACTTGGCGTGAATGTATGGACAGATTCGGCTCAGACAAGCCCGATATGCGCTTTGGCTTTGAGCTTTGCAATATCTCCGACGAAGTCCGTGACTGCGGCTTTAAGGTGTTCTCGGGCGCTGTTGAAGCGGGCGGAAGTGTTCGCGCTATCAATGTTAAGGGCGCGGCAGACAAGTTCTCGAGAAAAGAAATCGACGCGCTTGTTGAATTTGTAAAGACCTACAAGGCAAAGGGCCTTGCGTGGTATAAGAATAACAACGGTGAGGTTACTTCCTCATATGCTAAGTTCTTGACCGACGAAGAAAATGCGCGTATTTTAAACAAGCTTGGCGTAGAAGCCGGCGACGTTGTGTTTATCGTTGCAGACCGTGACAAGATAGTATTCGATGCACTCGGCGCGCTTCGTTGCGAAGTTGCAAAGAAGCTTGGAATACTCAAAAAAGACGAGTTCAAGTTCCTCTGGGTAACAGAATTTCCGCTCTTTGAGTATGACGATGAAGAGGGTCGCTATTACGCGATGCACCACCCCTTCACAGCTCCGATGGACGAGGATATTCCGCTTCTTGATACAGACCGCGGCGCAGTACGCGCTAAGGCTTACGATATCGTGCTTAACGGCACAGAACTCGGCGGCGGCTCGATCCGTATCCACGACGCTGAAATACAGAAGAAAATGTTTGAGTGCTTAGGCCTTGACGAAGAAGCACAGCAGAATAAGTTCGGCTTCTTGCTTGAAGCCTTCAAGTACGGTACACCTCCGCACGGCGGCCTTGCATTCGGCCTTGACAGACTCGTAATGCTCATCCTCGGACTTGACGATATCAGAGACGTTATCGCTTTCCCGAAAGTGCAGAATGCTTCCGAGCTTATGTCTATGTGCCCCGCACCTACCGATGAAAAAGCCCTCGAAGAGCTTTGTATTGCTGTAGTGAAGAGTGAGGATAAGGAGTAATTATGTGTGATGAGAGGGGGACTTTTTATAAAAAGTTCCCCCTCTCACTCCCCCTCAAAAACTTTTAGGAAATGGGTTTACGCGCGCGTTTGTTTTGTGCACATTTCGATGTTTTCGACGGCTTTAGCCCGTGCACTTCGCGCTCTGCTACCCTGGGTCCTTGATGTGTTTCTTACTCGGGTCCCTTCCCGAGCGAAACATTCGCCGGGAGTTGTTTGATAAAAGAGGTATGTTATGAAAACAAGAATATCTACGTTGCTTTTCATTGTGTCCTTGCTTGTTATATCGTTGACATCGTGTATACCTGAGGATGATATGCGTCCGCAGGCGGATGATGATGAAATATGGGTTTGCGAAGAACCTTATTTATATTTTAGATATGATGAGGTTGCTTCACTTTTCCCCGGAATTCTTATAATTAACGATCAGACGTATGAAGTATGTATGGAAAGCAGCTCGGGTAAACGTATTGGATTTGTTGATCCGGGTGCATATGATATGGAGAACAATACCGTTAACGAAGAAGGACATTTGATATTTGACGGAATGGCTGAATTCTATGAGGGATATTTTGATCTGACGTTAAGGGAAGATCCTCACGATTTATTTGGCGAGGATGTTGAAACGATAAAATTTGTAAGATATACCCCCGAAGAATTTGAAGCAAAGTTTTCCCACATATTTGCGATGAACGAATAAGAATCTAAAGTAAAACAAAAGAGAGAAAACGCAAGTTTTCTCTCTTTTGTTTATGAGAAGGGATTTTGCCAAAAATGAGACAAAAATCTCATAAATGATAAAATTGTATCAATTATGGGAAAATTTGGCAAAAACTAGTGACAAACAAAAAATATCATGATAGACTACTTTTGCAAACCGGTTTGACAAATAAATTTGACTTTAAAATTATATTATGTTAAAATGGAGGTAAATTAATGTCAAATAGATGCAGAAGATGCAACAGAAAACTAAAAGACCAGGATGCACTTTTCGGCTGGAGATGTGCAGAAATATTAGGAATTTCAGAAGCTATGTCTATGGTGGATTATGAGACTTTTCTCAAATTCACGGAAAGCATAAAATATGCAGACAGCTTATTTAAGAATTCCAATTTGAATTTTTCTGATTCGCAAATGAAAGAAATATACAGTATTCTTGCAAAGATGTTTCTTTGGGATGGTATAGATGAAGATATTGTAAAAGAAACAAAAAAGAAACTATACAGTATAGTTGATGGAGCTAAAAAGAAGGGCGAGAACTTAACAAATATACTGGACGAATATTGGACGAAAACCGTTAACATGGCAAAAGAAACATGGGATACAACGAGCGAATTTGCCAAGTCTGTCGCTGATAATGTTAAAAACACTTTCAATAATACTAAAGATTACGTAATCAATGAAGCTGAAGGTATGGTAAACGGCATAAGCAAAGATTTAGCCCACATATCAAAGCTTGATGATATAACCTCAAAAGGTCTTGATTTATATGACAAATTAAGTAAAACAACTGATAAAGTAATAAATCTGTTTGTAAGTGACAAGGTAATAGATGAAAACGGGAAACTCATTGAAAACTCGAAAAACGAACGAGGGGTTAAGAATTACAAATACAATAAAGAAATTGATATGAGTGAGTATACCGGATTTATCAACGGACAGGGCAAGGGCAACGTTTCTAAATTAAAGTTTGGCAATAATACTATGAATAAAAATGGGTGTGGAGTCATTGCTGCATATAATGCGCTTGTAGCGATGGACGACCGCGAGGATATTTGTAATATAGCCGCACATTTTGAGTCTGATGGTCAGATACTCGGCGGAGACTGGGGCACGAATATATATGCTATTGGCAGATATTTCGAAGTCCGAGGATACGATGTTGAAACTGTTTCAGCTGATAATGTTATTTCCGGCAAAATTCCGAATGCTGATTCATACGTGCTTGCATCCTGGAATTCCTCAGAAATTACTGACGGTATGCACATAGTAGCAATAAGGAATACGGAAAATAAAAAAATTGAAATATTTAATGAAAGTAATAAAAAAACGACAAGTGTCGATTTTGAAAGCATTTCTGCTTATGCAAAAGAAGATGACATTCAACCGGTATTAATGTTGGCTATATCAAAAAAAGATTAGGTTTTTAAGAAAATGTTAAAGGAGACTTATCGCATTGTGAAAAAATTATTGTTTTGTTTATTTATACTTTTTTCTTTGAGCTTTCTTTTCGGCTGTGTAGCAGATGATGAGCTACGCCCGGCATTTAATGAAAATGAAATATGGGTTTGTGAAGAGCCGTATGCGTATTTTTCATACGATAGTGAATCCGATTCATTTTTGGGCAAATTGAGCTGTAACGACTTGCAGTATGATTTTTTTGAGTATGAAAACACAGGAAGCTATATGGCGTTTTTCAAGCCTGAGGCGATTGTTGATAATGTTATATACCGCGAGGGTAATACTTTACTTTCGGGAAGTGTTGAATATTTTGAAGGATATTTTGTTCTGACTGTAAAAAAAGATCCGGAAAACCTATTTAATGGCGAGCTTCCTGTAATGGAATTTGTCAGATATTCTTCAGAAGATTTTGCTGAAAAGTTCGATTTAGAAAAATCACAGCCGGATATAAAGTAAAATAAAAAAGAGGGAAAACTTTCGTTTTCTCTCTTTAAATTTTCACTGACAATGGAGTACGGGTTGAGACATTGAACTTGCACAAACCACATGCGCTGTTTGCCCGCGGGGGCTCCCCCGTTTAATATGCTTTGCCCCAGTATACAAGCTTGTGAGCTTCTTTGCCGCAGCAGATGCACTTGTCGCCAACAGGCTCGCCGCCAAAGGGCATACATCTTGATGATACGTCTGCAACTTCCTTGAGCTTGAGCTCGCATTCGAGCTCGCCGCACCACATAGCCTTGATGTATCCGGGCTTGTTCTTAGCCGTTTCGATAAAGCTTTCAAGCTCGGTCTCGGTGTATGTCATATTTTCGCGTCTTTCGAGAGCCGCATTGTAAAGCGACGTTGCAACAGAATCAAGAAGAGCAGGAATTGTAACTTCAAGCTCGTCGAGCGATACGAAGCTCTTTTCTCTGTTGTCGCGGCGAACGAGTACGCACTGGTTACTTTCTATATCCTTAGGACCGATTTCGAGTCTGAGCGGTACACCGCGCATTTCGTGCTGAGCGAACTTCCAGCCGGGAGTATTGTCGGTGTCGTCAATTTCAACTCTGAAAATGTTTTTAAGCTTGTTATAAAGCTCGTTTGCCTTTTCAAGCACGCCTTCCTTATGCTGCTGTATCGGTACGATAACAATCTGTGTGGGAGCAACTGCAGGGGGGAGTACAAGACCGTTGTTGTCGCCGTGGCACATAATGATAGCGCCTATCATTCTTGTGGAAACACCCCATGACGTCTGGTGGCAGTGCTTGATCTGATTGTCGCGGTCAAGGTACTGTATGCCGAAAGCTTCTGCAAAGCCGTCGCCGAAGTTATGCGACGTACCGCCCTGGAGAGCCTTGCCATCGTGCATGAGCGCTTCAACTGTATACGTTGCCTTAGCGCCTGCGAATTTTTCCTTATCGGTCTTCTTTCCTTTTACAACGGGTATGCAGAGGGCCTTTTCAAAGAAGTCTGCATACACGTTAAGCATTCTGATCGTTTCTTCCTCTGCCTCTTTAGCCGTTGCGTGAACGGTGTGACCTTCCTGCCACAAGAATTCGCGGCTGCGAAGGAAAGGACGGGTGGTCTTTTCCCATCTTACAACGCTGCACCACTGATTATAGAGCTTGGGAAGATCTCTGTATGAGCGAACGATATTAGCGTAATGCTCACAGAAAAGAGTTTCTGATGTGGGTCTTACGCACATTTTTTCCTGAAGCGGTTCGCTTCCGCCGTGAGTGACCCACGCTGCTTCGGGCGCGAAGCCCTCAACGTGATCCTTTTCCTTATTAAGTAAGGTTTCGGGAATAAACATCGGCATATATACGTTCTGATGCCCTGTTTCCTTGAACTTACTGTCAAGGATTCTCTGAATATTTTCCCAAATAGCGTATCCGTACGGGCGGTATATCATACAACCCTTAACGCTTGAATAGTCTATAAGGTCAGCCTTTTTTACGATATCGGTATACCACTTTGCAAAATCTTCCTCCATAGAGGTGATCTGCTCTACCATTTTTTTATCCTGAGCCATTTTACTTTTCTGCCTTTCTAAATGACAATTGACATAATTACTAATAATATATTATATATGTTAATCCGACTCTTGTCAAGCATTTTTGGTGTATTAACGCGCTATTTGGGGTATCGGAAGAAGCGAAAACGGGGAAATTGCATATAATAGAGGAAAAGTTGGGACAAACTGTTGACAAAACAAAAAAAGTGTGCTATACTGATTTTACCTCTGTTGAGGGTTCTTTTTTTGCGCGAAAAAACGGATAAACGGTAACACCCGAAAGCGTAAAAAAGTCTTTTCAGAGGGAGGTAACATCACTGGGCAAAGGCGCACGCTGCTGCCTAAATTTAATTGGAGGTGCCGAAAACATGAGAGTTAAGATCACTTTAGCGTGCAGTGAGTGTAAGCAAAGAAATTACGACACGAAGAAGAACAAGAAAAACGATCCTGACAGACTTGAGATGAACAAGTACTGCAGATTCTGCCGTAAACACACTCTGCACAAAGAAACAAAGTAAGGCGGGAGGAAAGAAAAATGGCTGAAACAAAAACAAAGAAACCCGCAAAGACTCCTTTTGGGGAGAAGATAGCCAAGTTTTTCCGCGAGTACAGAAGCGAGATCAAGAAGATCTCGTGGGCAAAGCCCTCGCAGACCTTTAATAATACGTGGGCGGTTGTTGTTGCATCTGTTGCAATAGCAGTTGTGGTAGGTCTTGTAGACCTCGGCGTATCGCAGGGACTGCTTCTGCTCGGAAGACTTATTTAAGTAAAAAGATAGCGGATTATGATGAAAGGTATGGTCTATAATGGCATTTATTGATGAATACTACGATCAGAGCGGCGAAGCCAAGTGGTACGTTGCTCACACATACTCCGGCTACGAAAACAAGGTTAAGACTAACCTTGAAAAGATAGTGGAAAATCGCGGCATCGGCGATAAGATCGTCGACGTACGTGTTCCTGTTGAAATTGTAACCGAAATAGACGGGGGCAAGGAAAAGCAGGTTGAAAGCAAGATTTTCCCGAGTTACGTGCTGATAAAGATGATAATGTCTGATGAAACGTGGCATGTAGTCAGAAATATCAGCGGTGTTACCGGATTTGTAGGGCCCGGATCCAAGCCGATCCCGCTTACCGACGCAGAGGTTGAGGCTCTCGGTGTTGAAGAAAACACGCCGAAGGTTGCTATAAGCTTCAAGGTGGGAGATGCGGTCATTATTATTGACGGACCGCTCGAGGGAAGCCGCGGAACAGTTCAGGAAATTTCGCCTGATCTTGAAAAGGTAACGGTTCTTGCAAATATGTTCGGACGCGAAACTCCGTTCGAGCTTGAAACAAAGAGCGTAAAACTCGCAGACTGATAAAAGTCTTTAAACATTGTGCCTGAAACAGGCAAGGTGGGAGGGAGTAAAATTTTTGAGTACTCCCGATTAAGTTACCACATGGAGGTGTATTAAAATGGCAAAGAAAATAATGGGCTACATCAAGCTTCAGCTGCCCGCAGGAAAGGCAACACCCGCTCCCCCGGTAGGTCCGGCTCTTGGTGCATACGGCGTTGCTATCCCTAACTTCACAAAGGAATTCAACGAAAGAACAAAGAATGATATGGGTCTCATTATCCC
>JAZNJH010000045.1:0-1591 GCA_045577925.1 Eubacteriales bacterium | reverse complement strand
AACGGGAGAATCATCATTCCCATATATTGCAAGCTGGAGCAAGGATAAAGAAATGCCGGAGCTTAAAGCCTCTTTATCTACAATTCAAAAAACATCTGCCGAACTTATTGACGAAATTGAGGAAAATTTGATTGTTCGTGAAAAAGAACAGGAAAAAACAAAAGAATCGGTTATGAGTAAATTACCACCTGAAAAGCAGGAGGAAATCAAAGACGCAGTAAAAGATACTTTGCAAACTTTGGCAGATGCGGATATTAAAGCAAAGGGAGAAATTTCAGAGGGTACAAAAAGTGCAGCAGCGGTACAGGGATATGAAATAAACGCACACGGCGATATTGTGAAAAAAACTTCCCCTGATATAGAGCCCACAAAAGTACATTACTATACCATAAATGAGTCGGCAGCAAAGCACGCAAAAATGATGTATAGCTTTTCAGATTATGTACCGGGAAGCGAAACGGCAGCATACAGGGCAAAAGTTGATAAGGCTGTAGAAATAGCAGACAAACAGAAAAAGCGTGTAGATAAGCAATATCACGAAAAAATTGATAGACTTCTTGACACCTACGCCCGAAAGCTCGCTGAAAACACAAATAAAGGTTTTGAAATTGAAATGCGCTGTCCGTCTGTTATGATAGCCGGAGCTTCAAATTTCCCCGTTGGCAAAAAGATAAAACAAAATGCAGCAAGAGACCGAAATATGGAAGAATGGCAGTATATTGAGGGGCTTCTCGATAAGATAAGGAGTACGGGCATGGGCGGCATAAGTGCAGACGATCCGCAGGCCATTGCAAAACTCAAAGACAAGCTGGAGCACTTACAGGCAGCACAGCAAATGATGAAAGATATAAATGCTTATTACAGAAAGCATAAGACACTTGACGGCTGTACTATTCTTGCACCGGAAGAAATGGAAAAGATAAAAAGTGATATGGCGCAAAGCTGGCACTTGGAAGATAAGCCTTTTGCTTCTTATTCTCTCACAAATAACAATGCAGAAATAAGCAGGGTTAAAAAGCGTATTGAGGAATTGGAGAAAAAGGCATTAACAACATTTCCGGGTTGGGAGTTTGACGGCGGAACGGTTGAAGCTAACAAAGCAGAAAACCGATTGCAGATACTTTTTGATGATAAGCCTTCTGCAGAAGTGCGAGAGCAATTAAAAAGCAACGGTTTCCGTTGGTCGCCCAAAGCCAACGCTTGGCAAAGACAGCTTAACAGAAATGCGTATTATGCTTGTGATTATGTGGAAGCTATCAAACCTCTTTCCGGCGAAAAGCCCTCTGAAATAATGAGAAATGACACAGTTGTTCAGGCTGCTCCCGAACAGGAGCCGGATATTTTTGAGCCGATACCCGAAACAGTTGATATGAGTACAAAAGTCGGTGAATGGTATATGAAAGAACATTCAGCAGACGGCGCAGGCTCTTTGATAAATCCTGATATAACTTTTGAGGATTTATATAACGCTATCGGACAGTCTGATGTGTATAAATTGCTTGGTGTTGGCGATAGCGTTATAAGAGAAAACTGTTTTGCAAAGCTGGCAGAAATACAATGCGTTGATTACACGGAAATATATAATAAATGG
>JAZNJH010000044.1:0-3563 GCA_045577925.1 Eubacteriales bacterium | reverse complement strand
CCTTTTATGTTTTGGAAGGATTTGAACCTCGGGGAGGCTTTTGCCGTTAAGAAAAAAGTCCGGTGGACTGTTTTCAGGCAAAAGTGGTGAGACCTTTGGTCGAGGCGTGCGGATTGTTTGCAATACGCATCAAATCCTGTCATTCCGACCACCGGCAGAGACAACGCTATTCATTGGGCGTCGCTACTGCTGGTTTTATTTTTACCCCCCAAAATAGTATTTACAGTAATTTGAATTGATTCTTCTCAAACTCCAAAAGTCCCTCGTCACGCATTTTGCACAATTCATTTGACATAGCACTTCTATCAACAGACAGGAAATCTGCAAGTTGTTGACGGTTGAAGGGAATGGCGAAACTTGCACTGCTATGCTTTTTTGCTTCTTCGGACAGATAAGAAATCAACTTTTCTCGTGTGGAACGCTTGGACATATGACTGAGTTTTTGCACGAGTTTTCTGTTTTTATCAGATATCGCAAAAAACATATTCTGTACCACCATTGAGTGAAAACGATAGGCGGAAGAACAGGTTGTAAGAACACGTTTTACATCAAAGAAGATAACCGTACTGTCCTCAATAGCAACAACGTCGTTGAGCAGAGCGATGCTTTCGGGAGCAACGTAGGCTTCGCCGAACATTTCGCTAACTTCAATTTGACCAAGGATGCTACGGTTTCCCCAATAATCATCCTTTTGTATATGAAGATTACCTTTTGCCAAGACAACAATATCATTTAAATGCTCGCCTTGACGGAGTACATATTCGCCCTTTTTATAGGTTTTAAGTCTGGCCCTCAGGCACGAAAGCATGGATGCTATTTCATCATCTACTAAGCCGGCAAACATCTTGGTTCTTTTCAAAATTGGAATATAATTTTTCATAAAGCTCTCTTTTCCGTTGTAAAAACAACCGACTTGTTTTAATTAGTATACTATAATTAGGTTGTAAATTCAAGAGAGGAGAACCTATATGATCAGAAAAATAATCAAAATTGATGAAGAAAAATGCAATGGTTGCGGTGCATGTGCTGCCGCTTGTCACGAAGGCGCGATTGAAATGATAAACGGAAAAGCAAAACTGACACGCGAGGATTATTGCGACGGTCTTGGAGATTGTCTGCCTGCTTGTCCTACGGGTGCAATTACTTTTGAAGAAAGAGAAGCCCCTGCTTATGATGAGAATGCAGTTCTTGCGGCGAAGAAAAGACAGGCGCCGCTTCCTTGCGGTTGCCCGGGGACCCATTCTAAGTTAATTAACCGAGAAAACTGCGACCGTAACAGTAGCGCTATCCAAGTTAACAGTCAACTTTCACAATGGCCTGTGCAGATCAAGCTTGTTCCCGTCAACGCCCCTTATTTTGACGGCGCAAAATTACTTGTTGCGGCAGATTGCAGCGCTTTTGCATACGGTAACTTTCATAACGAGTTTATTCGTAATCACATAACGCTTATCGGTTGTCCAAAGCTTGACAATGTTGATTATACCGAAAAGCTGACTGCAATCATCGCAAATAACGACATTAAGAGCGTTACTGTGGTACGTATGGAGGTACCTTGTTGTGGCGGCATTGAATATGCAGTAAAACAAGCATTGCAGGCAAGCGGTAAGTTTATACCGTGGAGAGTGGTAACTATCTCGACGGACGGGAGAATTTTAGATCAATAGAAATCAAAATTCATTTTATATGTCTTCTGATATGCAAAATTGAAATATCAGAAGACATAATCACTTTTTTAAGAATATACATTTTATCCTCCTTTATCCGGTTTCTGATTTCATTATATAGGGGCGTGTGTACGATAAAAATGACTTTGCGCTTTCCAGGCGTTTTTGCGATTATCCTGATTGTTTAATTTGCAGACAACTACACTTGACAATTTTTGCTTTATATGTTAGTATTATGTATAGTGTAAGTATTAAATAAGGTCACCGGAGGACAGAGCGCCGTAGCGCTCGGGGATAGTAGGGTTTGTTTTGATTCTGCAGGCCGCATGTCAGATAAGGTGTCGAGTGCGCTCGGTTATTACGTTTGTAGTAATCGGGCATTTTTTATAGGAGATAATATGAATTCCGAAATTTTTGAAAAGCTTTCACCAACCAGATTATTTTTTCGATGTGCAGTGCCGTCTATGATAACGATGGCTTTCGGAGCGCTTTATCAGATAGCCGACGGAATGTTTGTCGGCCGATTTATTGGCGGCGACGCCCTTGCGGCTATCAATCTTATTATGCCTATAATTATGATGGTATTTGCTTTTTCCAATATGATAGCAACGGGTGCATCGGTACGCATTTCCATATTGCTTGGTGAGAAAAACAGGGAAGAGGCATCACGTGTGTTTTCCCTCTCGCTTAAGGTTATATTTGTAATTTCGTGTGTTATGGGAATACTCGGCTTTTTCTTTGCCCGGCCGTTTGTTAATCTGCTATCTCCGGGAGCATCACAGCAGGCGATTGATTACGGTGTTACGTATATACGTGTTCATGCAGTTTTCTCACCGTTTTTGCTTGTTTACTTTGCTACAGATAATTTTCTGCGTGTATGCTCAAAAGAAAAACTCAGTATGTGGATAAGTATAGCTACTCAGGCGCTTAACATTATACTTGACGTTATATTAATAGCATTTCTCGGACAGGGCGTCTGGGCGGCGGCATTTACAAGCTGTATTTCTATGGCGTTAGGTTCTGTTATAACTTTATGGCTATTCACCGGTAAGAAAATGGATCTCTTTTACACTAAAAAGGGTATACGTCTGTCAAATTTCTTCCGTATTCTTGCCAACGGTTTCAGCGAGTTTTTCAGCAATATTTCAATGTCCGTGATGTCTGTTGTATATAACTTGTTTTTGCTCAAATATGGCGGCACTACTGCGGTTGCGGCATTTTCTGTTATTATGTATGTTGACAGTATCATCGGTATGCTTGTATTCGGTATGTGTGATGCTCTTCAGCCTGCAATCAGTTATTGCTATGGGGCAAGGCTTATTGACAAGGTCAGGGCAATTTTCAAACGTATTATTATCGGTGCAGTCGTACTTTCTTGCGCATCTATGCTTTTTATGATGTTTGCAGGACACTATGTTGCTCCCATTTTTGTAAAGCCTGAGGAAACAGAGCTTTTGGCTGTCAGCATCGTTGGTATGAAGCTGTTTTCACTCTCATATCTTACAGGTTGGGTTGATATGTGCTTTTCGTCATACTTCACGGCGCTTGAGCGGCCTTTGCGCTCACTTATTACGTCTTTCTTTGGAACACTTGTATTTCCTATCTCATTTTTGTTCATTCTTACTCCAATATGGCAGTTAAACGGCGTATGGCTTACCTCTGTTGCGGCGTGTACTGCAAGTGCCCTGCTTACCCTCCTTCTTGCGTTGACAATGAAAGTTAAACCTATACAATGATAAAAAGTAAAAGGCTGCGTTATGAAGTGACCCCCAAAGTTTAGACAAAAATTAAATATTAACTTGCTTGTGAATGAGTTCGGTACTGTACCGGACTCATTCCTTTTAGTTTCATGGAAATTCTTTCGTTATTGTAGTAATCAATATACCTTTTCAATTCATC
>JAZNJH010000043.1:0-11926 GCA_045577925.1 Eubacteriales bacterium | reverse complement strand
GGTATTTATCAGCTTGTAAACGGTGAGGTAAGCATTCAGAAGATCAGACGCATTGAAGTAGACGATCTTCTCGGACGTGACAGTGTTAAGGTGGATCTCAGCGAGATCGCGGGATACGTTGAAGGAAAGACCATTCTTGTTACCGGCGGTGGCGGTTCCATCGGAAGTGAGCTTTGCCGACAGATTGCAAGAAATTCACCTAAGCTTCTCATTATTTTTGATGTTTACGAAAATAACGCATATGATATTCTCAATGAAATCAGGACTGACTACCCGCAGACTAACGTACTTGCTTTAATTGGTTCTGTCCGTGACTCAAAGCGAATGGAATGTGTGTTCAGCAAATATCGTCCCGACATCGTTTACCATGCGGCGGCGCATAAGCATGTACCTCTCATGGAAGACAGTCCAAATGAATCAATCAAGAACAACGTCTTCGGTACTTTCAAGACTGCACAGATGGCAGATAAATATGGTGCTAACCGATTTGTTCTTATTTCCACCGATAAAGCGGTAAATCCCACAAACATCATGGGTGCATCAAAAAGAATGTGCGAAATGATAGTGCAGAGCTTTTCAAGAAAAAGCAAAACAGAGTTTGTTGCGGTGCGTTTCGGTAACGTACTCGGCTCAAACGGAAGTGTAATTCCGCTGTTCAAAAAGCAGATAGAATGCGGTGGCCCTGTTACAGTTACACACCCTGATATTATCAGATATTTCATGACCATACCCGAAGCTGTATCACTCGTATTACAGGCAGGAGCATTTGCACGCGGCGGTGAAATATTCGTTCTTGATATGGGGCAGCCCGTCAAGATCGTTGACCTTGCAAGAAATCTGATAACTCTTATGGGCCATGTACCCGATGGAGATATAAAAATTGAGTTTACAGGTCTCAGGCCGGGCGAAAAGCTCTATGAAGAGCTTCTCATGGCTGAGGAAGGGCTTACTCAAACAGAAAACGAAAGAATACATATAGGTCATCCGCTTGAACTTGATGAGGAAGAACTTATTGAGGTTATCGACAAGCTTGTTGAGGTTATGTATGATGATTTTGCAGACGTTCGCAGTCTTGTCAAAAGGCTTGTTCCAACATATAACTACGAAGAGTAATTCTATTGTAAATAAATGTCGGTTTTTATATTAAAACCGCAAAAAGCGCTTGCATAAATTTAAAGACGGTGGTATACTGTAATCAGTAAAGTATAACTTGAAAAGGATTGCGGTATATCACCGCTTTTTGTATTATGAATAATAAAAATGATATAATAAAAAATATAAAGGGATCTTTATTAAAGATACTCGCCTTTCTTTTATCAAAAACAGGCATTGCGATAACCGGCATATTTCTTATGCTTCTTATTGCTTCGCTTATAATAGGTGCGCTGACAAATAACGGAGACAAGATTACAAATGAAAGCAAAAGCGATTCTTCGAGTATTGAAACAAGCGCATCGGAAAGTGAAATAGTAACACCTCAGATTGACCTTGAGCCGGAAGAACCGGTAAGCACCGCGCTAAGTACAGGCGAAAAGAGACTTACACTTTCGCAGATGGAGATACCCGATACGTCATGGGCATATTTTCTTATTAACCGTTCAAACTCCTTACCTTCCGAATACGAGGACTCTCTTGAGTTTAAGAGCGTATGGTCAAACGGAGCAAACTATTATTTTGATTCGCGCGTTGCCGATTTTGCACAGTGTATGATAAACGATGCCGAGGACGCGGGAGTTACTCTTCTCATTTGCTCTGCTTACCGTTCACTTTCACGTCAGACTGCAAATTTTGAAAACAGGCTGCGTTCATACGCATACGGAAAATACAGCTTTTCACGCGCGTATGAGCTTACGGCAGGCTATATTGCAATTCCCGGAACAAGCGAACATCAGACGGGTCTTGCCGTTGATTTCATCACTCCCGGATATATGTATCTTGATGATGGATTTGAAGATACAGACGCGTATAAATGGCTTGTTGAGAACTCATACAAATACGGTTTTATTCTCCGCTATCCGTCCGAAAAATCAGAGCTTACAGGTATAAACTATGAGCCGTGGCACTTCAGATTTATCGGATTTGAACACGCAGAGAAGATATACGAAAGCGGACTCTGCCTTGAAGAATACATGGAACGCGAAAGCGAAAACTATCCGGATGTGACGTTTAATAAATTAGGTGCTCTTCAAATACCTGCCGAGCCCGCGTGGTATGACCTGATACTGAATCCGCCTGTAAGTGAAAGCGAAACCGAAGACGATTCTACATACGACTCTGACAGCGATGAAACCGAGTCGGACAGTGAAGACGAGCTTCCCGAATGGCTGCGTCCAACAGAGCCGGACCCCGAGTCTGATTCAGAAACCGAAAGTGCTGATACCGTGTACGACAGCGAATATGATGAAGGATCTGATACTGACAGTGACATTGATACTGACACTTATATCGACACTGATATTGAAAGCGACAGTACAGACGAATATGAGTCGGAATTTGAATCCGACTCGTATATATACGAGTCAGAAACAACAGAGGAGCTTGAAGAAACTGACTTTGATTCATATTCTGAAGACCCGACTGAAGATGAAACAGAGTCTGAAGCCGGCACTATTGATGAAACCGACTCTGAAACCGAGCTTATAAGCGAAGCCAAAAGCGAAGAAGAGGAAATTATATGAGTTTTGCAGAAAAGTTCTCAAAGTTGTTTCCAACTAAAAAGCATAAGTTTACTTCGGCTGTGATATTAGCCGGTGGCACGGGCAGCAGAGTTGGAGCAGAGATTCCTAAGCAACACCTTATCATAGACGGGATCGAAGTCGTAGTACGCTCCATGCTTGCATTTGAAAAAAGCACGCTTGTTGATGAAATAATTATTGTTTGTCTTGATGGCGAATGCGAGCTATACTCACAGTACAAATCAAAATACGGCATTTCCAAGCTCACTGCGATTACTGTGGGGGGCAACACCAGAAGCGAGTCTGCGCTGAAAGGTTTTGAATCAATATCAAAAAAAGCGAAATACGTTGCAATTCACGATGCTGCGCGGTGTCTTACAAAACCCGAGGAAATAGATGCCGTCATCAGCGAAGCTTATAAACACAGATGTGCAACTGCAGCAATGAAATGTACCGACACCGTTAAAATTGCCGACTCAAATGGATTTGTATCAGATACTCCCGACCGAAACAAGCTTTATCTTGCCGCAACACCACAGGTCTTTGATACGAAAATCTATATGACGGCGGCATATGCGGCAAAAAAGGATAAAGTATCTGTTACAGACGATAATTCTATGGCGGAGCGCCTCGGATTCAAGGTGAAGCTTGTTGAAACAAGCAGTACAAAAATGAAAATAACTCACCCCGACGATGTTATAATCGCAGAAGCAATAATAAAAAACAACCTCTCATAAAGAGGTTGTTTTTTATTTGTATAAAGTTTAATGCGGTTTGAATTTCTTTTTAGTTTTGGGCCTTGCAATATATCCGCCAAGCAGAGAAATAAGAGGAAATGCAAGGAATAAAAGCGTATGTACACCAGAGTCAGCACCGCCTTTTGTAAATATCAGATGAAACGAAAAAGAAAAAAGCGTATACATTACCCCGGCAAATACTGAAGCAAGAATATTGCCGCAGGAAACGCGCGAGCTGACAACTCCTGAAAAAAACAGGCTTATTGCGATTGTAAGATAAGCAAAAAGGGTGGTAAGAGAATCCGGATCCTTAGCTAAAAGAAGTAAAGCTGAGCCTATAAACAAAAGTGCGAAGCTCAAAGCTAGACCAACTGCAAAACCTATAAGAGACGATACTATAAATCTTTCGTTTTCATTCTTTTCACCTTTTCGGGTAAACTTAGGATTTGTTTTTTTACTCATCGTTACAGACTATCCTTTCGTATTCGGTTTTATTTAATATATATGTGAACGAATAGTTTTTATGAGCCAGCCCATAAATAAAAGCCCACCTGCCTTGGTGAGCTTTTATTTGTAATTATTATTCAGCGTCTTCAGCCTTTACGTCTACGTTTCTCACCGCAGACTTAAGAAGCCTGATCTTCGTTCTGTCGCCGCTTGTTTCGATAAGAATAGTTTCTTCCTTAATGCTTATGATCTTACCGATTATACCGCCTATCGTCGTGATCTCATCACCAACAGAAAGGCTGTTTCTCATATTTGCAGTTTCCTTCTCCTGCTTTTTCTGCGGGCGGTACATAAAGAAATAAAATACCACGAGCATAAGAACAAGCATTATAATTGTTGAAAATCCGCTGACACCTGCAGCAGGCGTTTCAGCTCCTGCAGCTGCTTCAAGCAAATAAAACATTGTCTTTCTCCTTTAAATTCACAAGTTTCTCGGGAAAATACTCCCTACTTTAAATATTATATACCATATTTATCCGTTTTTCAATAGCTTTACCAAATTCTTAATCATTTCTTTACATGAGTATCGTGTCATACGCTCAAATCCTTTCGCATAAAAATATATAACGGCAGGAAAGGATCGGTTACAATCATGACATATTACGCAAATCTTGAAAAAATACTCGCTTTACTACCAAGCCGCGCAGCAAATATAATAAGATCCGAAATAGACAAAACGGACTTTCCGGTAAGCGAAATAAGGCTTCGCGCAGACCGTCCTGCCTCTTTAACTGTTGACAATAAAAATATCATATTACCGCTTCGTTGTACAGACTCAGAGATCCGCGGCACGCTTCTCTCTCTTTGCGACGGCTCTCCGTATGCGTACAGTGAAACGATATCACGCGGATACATACCTCAAAAAAACGGCGTCAGATGTACTGTTTGCCCCACAAAAGGAGCCGGAGGTTCTGTTGACAGTATTTCATCTATATGTCTAAGGCTTCCGTGTGAATTTGATGAACCTGATAATCTTTATGAACTTTGTGTTGATAACCAAAGAATTATCCCCACTCTTTTCTATTCACCGCCTGGAGTTGGCAAAACTACCATTCTCCGCTTTCTTATAAAGAGACTTTCGTGTTCCCAAAATGCATTCCGTGCATCCGTTATTGATTCGCGCCGCGAATTATATACTCGCACATCTTCCGCTGACACGCTGACAGATTACCTCTTCGGGTATGAAAAGGGCGAAGGAATAGAGCTTGCAGTACGCTCGCTATCCCCACAGGTTATCTTCTGCGACGAGATCGGATTAAAGGAAGATGCCGAGTCGATCCTCGCGGCAGAAAACACAGGTGTACCGCTTATTGCAAGCGCGCATGCAGACTCTCTTGAAGCGCTCTTCAAAAGGCCTCAGATCGCAAGGCTTCGTGACTTCGGAGTGTTTGAAAGATACATCGGCATCAAGAGAGAGAAAAACAAATACGAGTTTGATATTTACGATATAACCAAAAAGTAAAAACCATGGAGTAAAAACAGATGCACAAGCTTTTAGGAATTCTGCTTATAGTTCTTTCGGGAAGTACACTTGGTTCACAGTGCGCCGCTATTCTGAAGCGGCGCGTACGCGCTCTCGAGGCAATTATAAAAATGCTTGATTCCCTTGAACTTAAGATAAACACGTTTTCAACTCCCCTTGACGAGTTTTTCGATTGTTATAAAGACGAGTTGTTGGAGTCGTGCGGATTTTTGCAGGAAGTACGCGAAAACGGCTTCTCATGTGCACTGAAATCAAATGCTGATGAGATGTATCTGACAGAAGATGACGTTCGCCTTTTATCAGAGTTTGCTGATGACTCCCTTCATTTTTCTGCCGCAGAACAAGCCCGTCGGTGTCATTATTATAAATGCGAGTGTCAAAAGCTTGCAGATCAGGCTAAAGAGTCTCTTCCGCTATATACCAGGCTTCTCGGTTCTCTCGGAATCATGAGCGGAATACTCGCATCAGTTTTGATCATATGATAAAGTATGTTTATAAAAACGGAGAGAAATATGGATGTAGCTTTCATTTTAAAAATTGCAGGAATTGGATTGGTTGTCAGTGTTGCTTGTCAAATTCTTTCAAAATCGGGGCGGGATGAGCAGGCGACCTTTGTTTCAATAGCCGGTATCATTGTCGTGCTTGTTATGCTTGTTAGCGAGCTTAAGGAGCTTTTTTCACTAATCAGATCTGTTTTCGGGCTATCATGAGTATTATCAAGTATTGCGGCCTTGCGCTTTTGTCTCTTTCGGTCATACTGATACTTTCTGAACTCAGGCCAAAGCTTGCAAAGCTTGTTGCAACAGCGATAGGGGTATGTATGCTAACGGCGGCAGGTACAAGCATATACCCTACTTTCAAGCTAATTGGCGAATATATATCGGGTACACCTCTTTCCACTTATGCTTCAACTCTGCTCAAAGCACTCGGGGTAGCGTTAGCCGTTGAGATCACATCAGATATATGCAGAGATGCAGGAGAGGGTTCTTTGGCTTCACGTATCGAAATAGTTGGCAAAGCAGAGCTTTTGATTCTGGCGCTTCCCTTAATCAGCGAGCTCATAAAAATAGCAAGAGGTATGTTTTCATGAAAACGCGTGTGCTTACAATAATTATTATATCTCTGCTTCTTTTCATTAACACACCTGCACATATTCAAGCTCTTGAACAAGCCGATCTCTACGAAATTGAAAATCACATACCTGACGATGTACGGGACAAGCTGCCTGAAAACGTATTTGAGGATACGCCCGAGAATAACTCAAACTCTTTCTCATTTTCTTATTTTGCAGGGCTTATTGCGGACACCATTAAAGCGGCGCTTGGCGATTCTTCAAAAACTCTCGTATCCCTTATAGGCATGGTACTGTTATCCTCTCTTTTTCACTCACTTTCTGATTCTGCAGGCGGCAAGGGTGAACTATCACGAGGATTTTCTTCGATAAGCGGACTTTGCGTATGCGTTTATATATTTGCAAGCGTAGCATCGCTGTTTAAGCTTGTATATACATATCTTAACTCGCTGGCCTCGTTTGCAAACGTGCTTACTCCGTTTATAACTATCGCATATGCGGCAGGCGGAAATATAAACGCCGCAAGCGTCAGCTCTACCGGATTACTTTTATGTATTACCGTTATCGAAAACATGAACGCGTATATTCTGTTTCCCGTGCTTCGCTTATCAGCCGTTATGACTATTGCAAGCTCTGCCGCTCCCAATCTGAAAACAGGCTCGCTGGGACGTTTTCTACGAGGGCTTCTTATGCTTCTTATCGGGCTTACCGTTGCGGCTATATCAGCGATAATGAGCTTTCAGCATACGCTTGCCGCCTCTGCCGACTCGCTTACGGCACGCGCTGTAAGATTTGCCGCATCAAGCTTTATTCCAATCGTGGGCTCGGCTGTAAGTGATGCAATCAGGACGGTTTCGGGAAGCATATCATATATACGAACGAGCGTTGGCGGTATAGGTATAATCGTAATCGTGATAATGACGCTTCCTCTGTTTAGCGCTCTCATGCTCTCACGGATAAATCTTGCGCTTAGCGCTTCTCTTGCGGACATGCTCGGCTGTGAGCGGGAATGTAAAACTCTTAAAGAGGCAGGCGGACTTGTAAATTTTCTGATTGCGCTCGTTTCTCTTATGGCAGTTATGTTTGTATACGCACTGACGCTTCTTGTCAGATGCACGGTTTCTTACGGAGCTTAACATGAATAATTACGTTTTTTCATCAATAATAGGTGCGGCAGTTATCGAATTTGTCAGCGACTTTCTGCCGATATCTCAAAAAAGTCCGCTTCGCAAATATATTAGATATATTATATCGCTTATAATCGCACTTACGATAGTTTCGCCGATTGCTTCGCTTATCTCAGAGCCTGACGTAAATGTATTTTCAAAGCTATCGGGATTTGAAAATGACACACAAGAACTATTGTCAGAAGAACCGTATCTTCTGGTTGCCGAGAGTGCTGTGTATGCTATAGATAAGTCGGGAAATAAAAAAAGTGACACCCCCGTGCTTTGCGACATGTATATTGCAGAGTGTGCAAGAGGCATAGCATACAAAGCTAAGGATATACTTAAAGAAAAATTCTCGCTTGATAAAAATAAAATAAATATTGAGATTGCTATTGACGTTACAGATATAGAGAATATTGAACTTTTGTGTGTAAACATTAAGATTCAAGGTGCGAGCAAATATATTATAAGCGACGTTTGCGATTACCTTTCCGATATACTTGACTGTAACGTATCCGTTATATAAAGGAGGGTATGTACTGTGCTGTCTTCAATACAGGTATGGGTGAACCGTCTATCCAAAACCAAAAATATATGGCTTATAATCAGCATACTCGTGTTTGGCATACTTCTCTGCCTTTACGACGGTATGCCAACTAATAATAATCACGATAGCGAATACGAAAAAGAAATAGCAGAATTATGTAAGCGCGTTACGGGAAACAAACCGTACGTAAGCATAAGCGGTAATACTATAGAGCCTATACAGGGAGTTGTTATAATATTTGATTTTAATACGTCATCAAACGTATGCCTCAAAATAACAGAAATGCTATCCGCACTATATTCTGTTCCGAGCTCGAGAATTTATATAACAGGACAGATAAAATAAAGTCATATACGAAGAAAGAAGCGAATATAATCTAAGTAAGAAACAAAAAGCCGCAGTATGCGGCAGAAAGTGAGATCGTTTATGGAAAATCAAAATTATGAAAAGTACGATGAAAAGCTTGATAGTCAGACAAATGAAAGCGCAGCTCTGCCCGTTGAAAGCAAAAAGGTATCACAGCGCATAAAAAGCGCTGCCGGTAAAGTTAAAAGCGCTGCAGTTACGGTTGGAACGCGCACAATTGTTGTTGTTTGCTCAGTGCTTCTTATAGGCCTTGCGGTAATACTTAATTACGTGCTTGCAGATTCTGAGAATATAGTTGAAAACTTTGAAAGTGTTAACTACTCTGAGGATGATTCAGATATGTATGTTGAGGATACATATTTTGCTTCCTCCATACTCAGCCGCGAGCAAGCCCGCGATGAAGCTATCGAGGTTCTCAAAACTGTAATTAACAATGAAGCGGCTCTCGACAGTGCCAAGGAAGCGGCTCTTTCGGATATTGCACGTATAGCTGATGATATCGAAGCTGAAGCTAATATTGAAACTCTTATCAAAAGCAAGGGCTTTGAGGAATGTATTGCCGTTGTGACGGGAACGAGCGCCAACATTGTTGTAAAGTCTGACGGACTTTTACAAAACGAGCTTTCTCAGATAAAGGAGATCGTTTACGAGCAGGCCGGAATTGATCCCGTGAATATAAAAATAGTTGAGAAAAACTAAAAAAATGCTCCCTCTTTCGAGGGAGTATTTTTACTTTTATCAGATGTTATCTTTTCCGTATTTCTTTGCCATTATCTGCTTCATAACAAAGAGGAATGCTACTGTAAGTATAATTCCAAGAGGAAGCACGATATATACGTTCTGTATAAATCCGGAGATTATAAACATTACAAACGAGATCCCCGCAACGCTTAATGCATACGGAATCTGTGTTGATACGTGATTGATGTGGTTGCACTGACCGCCTGCCGAGGACATAATCGTCGTATCAGAAATAGGCGAGCAGTGGTCGCCGCATACAGCGCCTGCAAGGCAAGCAGAGATACCTATTGTACCAAGTTCGCTGCCCACGGGGAAGATAGCAACTACTATCGGGATAAGGATACCGAACGTTCCCCATGAAGTACCTGTTGCAAATGCAAGTCCGCAAGCAACGAGGAAGATTATTGCAGGAAGGAAATTAGCAAATCCTGCAGCTGTGTTTTCCATAACGCCTTCAACAAATGCTGTTGCGCCAAGCTCGCCTGTCATATTCTTAAGTGCTGTTGCGAATGTAAGAATAAGAATTGCAGGAACCATTGCTATAAAGCCCTGAGGTATGCAAGACATTGCTTCCTTGAATGTGAGAACTCTTCTTGCAATAACGTAGATTATAATAGCAACGAGTGCAATAAGTCCGCCCCACGGAAGACCGATTGTTGCGTCTGTGTTGCCAAACGAACCGATAAAGTCGCCTGCATAGTCTGTTCCGCCCCAAGCGTCAACGCCAAAGAAGCCGCCAACGTAGATCAGGCCGACAACACATATTACAACGAGAAGTACTATCGGAATAACAAGGTCGTAAATTCTTCCCTTTGCGCTCGGTGTTACCTCTGCGGACTCGTTCTTTTCACCACAGGTGTAAAGGTCGCCGCCACGCGCATTTACTTCATGTATTCTCATTGAACCGTAGTCAAATTTCATAACTGAAAGAGCGATTACAAATACAATGGTTAGAAGTGAATAAAAATTATAAGGAATTGCCTGAATAAAGAGGTCAAGTCCGTTAACTCCCGCGTCTTCTGCATACTTTGAAACTGCCGCTGCCCATGATGAGATAGGAGCTATCATACAAATAGGCGCCGCAGTTGCGTCAATAATGTACGCAAGCTTTGCACGTGATATTTTATGTACGTCTGTAACAGGTCTCATAACAGAGCCAACGGTGAGGCAGTTGAAGTAGTCATCAACAAAGATAAGTACTCCGAGAGCAAAGGTTGCAAGCATAGCGCCTGTTTTGGACTTAATATTCTTTTCTGCCCATTTACCGAACGCGTATGAGCCGCCTGCCTTATTCATAATAGCAACTATTATGCCAAGAACAACGAGGAACACGAAGATTCCTGCTGTACCTTCAACGGCAGAAATAATACCCGACTGAAGTGATTTGTCAATCATACCGATAGGGCTGAAGTCAGATGCCATAAGGCCGCCAACTAAGATACCGATAAAGAGCGAGGAATAAACTTCCTTAGTTATAAGTGCGAGGGCAATAGCGATTACAGGGGGAAGCAGGGACGCGAAAGTGCCGTAAAGGCTCGGACCTGCAGCTTCTGCAGCTTCTCCGTCAGCAGATACACAAAATGTAAATACTGATACAAGAAGCGCAAAGATCATAAAGATCGATAAAAGCTTTCTTGATTTTGTCATATGGATTCCTCCGTATAAATTTATGGAAAGAAGAGTGGGGCAACATTAAGTGCAAAGCCTCTTTATTCCTGCTTTTGATTATACAGTAAAGTTCAACATTTGTCAATATTTTCTTAAAATAATGGGGAAAAGTGCGCGTTTGGTAGGAGAGAGGCTTGCTCCTCTTTTTTGATGGAAACTTTGTTCGTTCGTTTGATAAAAACGTTAGTTATACAAGGATGTAAATAGCCTCTCCTTTTGGGAGAGGTGGCAAAGCCGGAGGTTTTGACGGAGAGGGCTTATACTGCAAGCGGCTTTTTGGACTAAATTATATCTGATAAAATCGTTCGTATACGTGGGAGTTACTTTCTCCGCACTTGTGTATGGTTTGCTAGACCATATAGCCTTCCCCAGTATAAAAACACGCTTAGCGTGTCTTTTGAAGGTCTGGCAGCCGAAGGCTGACGGATGAGGTGTCGTGCGGTTTGCGGTACTATATTTTGTCGATAAAATCTTTAGTTTTACGTGGGTGTTACTTTCCGTACGCACTTTTGTAGGGGAGGGGCTTGCTCCTCCCGTTTTTATTGTATCGGTATGCATTTACGGGGCGGCTTGCGGTATTTCGCTTGTTTATTAAAATTGTTAGTTTTACGGGGGCGTGACTTTCTCCGCGCAGAGAAAGTCACCAAAGATGCGCCAAAAGGGGGAGAGGACGGGTAGCAGCCGTAGGCATTACGCGGTATGCTTGCAATAATTATAAACCTTCACCCGTATCTGCAGCTGTTGTTTACGGCTACTCCCCTTTATCTCCCCCTTTTCGCAATACCCCCTCTAACGAACGATTATCTCAATAACTCACCATTCTGTGCCCGCAAAGTTCATCTTGTGTACTTGCTTGAGGGTGTCTGAACAGTTTGCTTTATAAAATTCATTCTCTGTGGGTAGTCCGTCAGTTGTGAAAAATTTGGATAAAATTCTTAGTCCCTCACTCCGAGCACAAATT
>JAZNJH010000042.1:0-15234 GCA_045577925.1 Eubacteriales bacterium | reverse complement strand
AACAACGCTCTTCTATGGTAAGATGTTTATAGCTCATATAAATCCTCCTTGGTTTTTTGTTTTGTGGTAATTACATTATACCATGGATTTATATGGGCTTCTCTTTTTTATTTACTGTTGCACTTGATAGTATAACTCACCCTTTTAAGAAAATACGGGAGTGCTATTGGCACTCCCGTATGTATTTATTGTCCCGTATTTAAGGTCTTATCACGCCGTAACGCCGCTTTGGACAGTCGCCTCTGTCTGCCCGTGAACGCTATCGCCTGCAAGCTGCAAGCCGAAGCTTACCGAAATAGCGTCGTCCACACGACTCATCAGCGCATCGTCAAGATGTCCCATTTTTTCTTTAAGACGTCTTTTATCAAGAGTTCTTATCTGTTCAAGCAATATGACCGAGTCTTTTGCAAGTCCGTAGCTGTCGGCAAATACATCTATGTGAGTCGGAAGCTTAGTCTTTGAGATCTGGCTCGTGATAGCGGCAGCAATTACTGTGGGACTGTACTTGTTACCTATGTCGTTCTGGACTATAAGTACAGGTCGAAGCCCACCCTGCTCGCTCCCTATCACAGGACTAAGATCGGCATAGAAAATATCTCCGCGTTTTACGCTCAATTTGATTCACTCTCCATTATTTTAAACTTTATGAAAATACCTGCTGGCACTATTATTTTTTGCACGTTTGCCACCATTTTAAACATCGTTTTTAAAATTTATTTTTACAGGTATGATCCGAAGCATGATACAGCCATTAAATGCCGATGCTTCTCTAATATTTTACTCAGGATAACCTCTTTGGGTGATGAATACAGCGGCTTAATACCCTGTCAGTTTTCAGGCGAATCCAACCTCTTTTACCGCTATTTAAGAAACGACGGTAAAAAATAACAGTTTTTATTTGCAATTTGCAATTATTGTTTTATTTTTATCTCATCTGCGCTCCGTGCACTCTTTTTCTGCAGCTTTTTTATAAAACTTGCAATTTCCTCTTCCATTTTCAAAAAATATATGCTATACTTGTTCATGTAAGAAAAAATTCAGCGATTTTGTTGAAAGGAAACGGCAAAAATGGCAGATAAGATTTTAATGAAAACTCCGCTTGTCGAAATGGACGGCGATGAAATGACACGCATTATATGGAAAATGATCAAGGACATCCTTATCCTTCCCCATATAGATCTTAAAAGCGAATACTATGACCTCGGTCTTGAATACAGAAATGAAACCGACGATAAGGTTACCGTTGAATCGGCAGAAGCAACAAAGAAATACGGCGTTGCGGTAAAGTGCGCAACTATCACACCGAATGCAGCAAGAATGAGCGAATATAATCTTAAAGAAATGTGGAAAAGTCCTAACGGCACTATAAGAGCTATTCTCGACGGTACGGTATTCAGAACACCCATACTCGTTAAAGGTATAACCCCTTACATACCGTCATGGACCAAGCCTATAACGATCGCACGTCATGCTTACGGCGACGTATACAAGAACGTTGAAATGCAGGTTCCCGCAGGAGCAAAATGCGAGCTTGTATGCACAGATAAAGACGGAAATGAAACACGCGAGCTTATCCATACCTTCAAGGATTCTTCGGGTATTATCCAGGGGCTTCACAATATAGATAAGTCTATTGAAAGCTTTGCGCGCAGCTGCTTCAATTTTGCACTTGACACAAAGCAGGACGTATGGTTTGCAACTAAAGACACTATTTCCAAGAAGTACGATCATCGCTTCAAGGATATTTTTGCTGAGATATTTGAAAATGAATATAAGGAAAAATTTGATGCGGCAGGTATTGAATACTTCTACACTCTCATCGACGACGCCGTTGCAAGAGTAATAAGAAGCGAAGGCGGCTACATCTGGGCATGCAAAAACTACGATGGCGACGTTATGAGCGACATGGTTGCAACTGCTTACGGAAGCCTTGCTATGATGACGTCGGTTCTTGTTTCTCCCGACGGCGTGTATGAATACGAAGCAGCACACGGTACGGTACAGCGCCACTACTACAAGCATTTAAAGGGTGAAGAAACGTCAACGAACAGCGTAGCTACGATATTTGCATGGTCGGGCGCACTCAGAAAGCGCGGTGAGCTTGACAGTCTTCCCGAGCTTGTAAACTATGCAGACATGCTTGAAAAAGCAACGATCGACACAATCGAATCAGGCATCATGACGGGAGACCTCGCATCAATGTCAACGCTTGAAAACAAGAAGAAGGTTAACACGGAACAGTTCCTTATTGAAATTGGTAAAAAGCTTGATGAATATTTAGCATAGTACAAAAAAGCCTCCTTTCTTAAGGAGGTTTTTTTGTGCAAAAATTTCTTCTTAAAAATCTATTGACAAACAAGAGTATATTTGATATAATATATCACGCAGTCAAAAATCCGGCCTGGTAGTTCAGTTGGTTAGAACGCTAGCCTGTCACGCTAGAGGTCAGGGGTTCGAGTCCCCTTCAGGTCGCCATTTTGCTGATATGGCTCAGTTGGTAGAGCACATCCTTGGTAAGGATGAGGTCCCCGGTTCGAATCCGGGTATCAGCTCCAAAAAGCACTTGCTTTCGCAAGTGCTTTTTTGTTTATATTTTTTCATTTATTTTTTTAAATTCAAGCGGAGTCATTCCCATATGTTTTTTATATAATCGAAAAAAATTTGAATAATTTCTGAACCCCACTTCGTATGCAGTTTTTTCTATTGAATTATTTTCTTTTATCAAATGGTTAAATAAGTATATACGACGAAGTATTACGTAATTCATTAAAGACATTCCAACACACTCTTTAAAAAGATGAGAAAGATACGATTTGTTAATATTGAGCTTTTTGGAAATTTGAGAAATATTTATATCTTCTCTCAGATGCTTGTTTATATAGATCAAAGCCTGCTGAATAAGAGGATTTTTTCTTTCTCTGTTCTGTGAAAATTCCGTATTTAAGATTTTTCCTATCAGCGAAAGTATTTCGGCAACTTTGCAGGTAGCAATAATATCATTTACACTATCGCGATTTTTAGTTAACTCAAGCAATTCATTAAACCTTGCATCAAGCCCGTATTTTTTCACGCCTTCCGGCGAAATAACGTTGCTTTTCTCTTTTTCAATTTTATAAAAGGGCATAAATACGGGGTGTGGGTTAGTAAGAACTTTTTTCATCCATATCTCGTTTGTGGTCAGGACGATTCTCTCATGGTACTGTCCGTCATTAACCGTAAGCTTATAAAGCTTTGAGGGAGTAAACATTATAACCTCGCCTCCTGTGAGATTATATTGCTTTCCCTCAATCTTTACATTTCCAGCTCCGCTGATAAAATACACTAAAATTATGTTAAGCGTGTGATGCAACTCCGGAATCGTTGAGTCTTTGGCAAATTTTCCGTTTATATGCTTTAAGCGATAGCATGAATTCTCGTTATATATAATCCTATTAAAACTACTCATCATTTTCCTCCATCATCAGCATAGCAGTATTATACATTATTTAAGCACAAATGTCAATTGTATATGCTATTATGCTAATGTATAATTTATATACAAAAGTGAATATAAATACTTTTGTAAGGAGGAAGATTATGAAAAAACTATTGTCAGTTATTTTAGTGGCAGTAATTTTACTGTCATGTGTTCCTGCTCTTTCAGTATCAGCCCTTGAAAGTGTAAACGTTATAACAAGCGGCACACCGGAAGAGCTTAATTTTTCAGGCGTATTGAAGGACGGCAGAACACTTGTCCCGGCAGACGATATTGCAAATGCGCTTGAAGCAATACTCACATTTGATGAAGAAACCAAGACGGTTACTATCGCCGCACAGGACCGTACCATTGTCTGCACGCTAGTACTCGATAGCACTGAAGCAAAAAGACACGCTGCAAAATTTACCCTTGATGTGCCTACACAAATTATCGATTCCAAAATAATGGTTCCGGTAAGATTTGTTGCAGAAACTTTCTCTTATAAGGTTGATTGGGTTGCGGATACCAAAACCGTTATTATCACCAAAGTAAACCTCATCCGAGACATACCCGACAGTGAAGGTAAAAAAGCAGTTATTGCAAATGCAAGACAGCTTACAGAGTTTACATTCACACCCTTAAAAGATATTCCTACCGCTACTTCTTCTAAAAACAGAAGTATTTTTGAAGTAGGTAAAGAATACAAGGGTATACCTTACGCCAATTGCGAATCAAACGATAAATTTGTTGGTGAAAACGTTTCGCTTGAAACATTTATATCCGCACTTGCAAATCCCGACAGTGTTCTTTATACCAAGGATTTATACGGTGAGTATAACGGATCTACATATTATGGTATAGTGTGTAACGGTCTTGCACGCTACTGCTTAGGCATAAAAGAACGCTACTCTACAAAGAAATTTTTAACTTCTCCCGACATGAAGGTCATTGGTCGTGCAGGAAGGTACACGGCAGATCAAATACAGCTTTGCGACATACTTCACCGTCACAATAACGACGGAAGTCATGTTGCACTGATAACCGGATTACTCAGAAATGAAGCCGGAGAAGTAGTACATATTGAGGTTTCCGAAGCTATAAGAACCACATGTAAACGCAGAACATTTGATGTCGAAACCTTTTTCAGCAAAAGCTTTGGCGCAAACTATACACTTGTAAGATACAAAGACGTCGACACTAAACCGGTTCATGATGAAGAGCTTGACAAGCTTATTTTTGAAACTGAGCTTGAAACTCCTGAGGTCGCAGTTGACTACGGAAACAAATCAAACTATCTTGAAGGTCAGACAACTGTAATTTCCGTATTTGCAGAAGGTGACAACACCCTTCAGATAATTAAAGATGACGTTGTTATTGAAGAAATTAAAGTAACCGGTATAAGCAAGTTTGAAAGAACTCTTTCCAAAGGTTATTATAAAGTAAAGCTTGCCGGTAGCGAAGAATACGCTGAATTCTGCGTATGCAAGCCTGAGATCAGCCATACAATGAACGGCAACATTATTACGATAACAGTATCATCGGGCGATGAAAAAAGCAAGATCCATCATATGGATTTCAGAGAACCTCCTGCCAGTGATAGCGGATGGCTCCCCTTATTCGAAATAGAAGCACTGACCGAAGAAGAAAAAGCAAGCGGAATAATTGAAAGAACAGTAAACAAAAACTTTCACGGCAACTATAAGATCTCTTTTGAAAACGAATACGGAATCTGGACCCACCCCATGATCGGAATATATTTTACAAAGTAATATTCAACAAATATTATATCCCCCCGGTACACGAAAAGGCCGAGCGGTTTCTGCTCAGCCTTTTCTCTTTTTGCCTTTCAACCTAACAAAAGCCCCTCTGCAAAAACAGAGGGACTTTATCAATCTTATAAGGACTTCGGTGTACGAGTGAAGATTTTGAATTATCTCAAATCCCGCACGCGCCCTGCATGCCCGGGCTTCCGGGCCGCGCCTTGCCCGCTGGGACTCCACGCGCTGTCCGTGCTACGGACCCGCGATTAAAGTTCAGCGAAGTACTTGATTGTTCTTACCATCTGGCTTGTGTAGGAGTTTTCGTTGTCATACCACGAAACTACCTGAACCTGGTAAAGATCGTCGCCGATCTTGGATACCATTGTCTGTGTAGCATCGAAGAGTGAGCCGTATCTCATACCGATAACGTCAGAGGATACGATTTCGTCTTCATTGTAGCCGAAAGATTCACAAGCTGCTGCCTTCATAGCTGCGTTGATGCCGTCCTTTGTTACGTCTGCACCCTTAACAACTGCTGTAAGGATTGTTGTGGAACCGGTCGGTACGGGAACTCTCTGTGCAGAACCGATAAGCTTGCCATTGAGTTCGGGAATAACAAGACCGATAGCCTTAGCTGCACCTGTTGAGTTAGGAACGATGTTAGCAGGGTCTGCTCTTGCACGTCTGAGGTCGCCCTTTCTGTGAGGACCGTCGAGGATCATCTGGTCGCCTGTATAAGCATGGATCGTGCTCATGATACCGCTCTGGATAGGAGCGTAATCGTTAAGAGCCTTAGCCATAGGAGCGAGGCAGTTTGTTGTGCAGGAAGCAGCAGAAATGATGTTGTCTTCCTTTGTAAGTGTGTTTTCATTTACGCTGAAAACGATTGTCTTGAGGTCGTTGCCTGCGGGAGCAGAGATAACAACCTTCTTAGCGCCTGCGTCAATGTGAGCCTGGCTCTTTTCCTTGGAGCAGTAGAAGCCTGTGCACTCGAGAACAACGTCAACGCCGATCTGACCCCAGGGAAGATCCTTAGCGTCCTTTTCTGCGTAGATCTTAAGTGTCTTACCGTCAACTGTGATAGTGTTTGCTTCGTCATCAGCACTTACAGTGTGAAGACCTTCGCCAACTCTGCCGCAGTAACCGCCCTGAGCGGTGTCGTACTTGAGAAGGTGAGCGAGCATTGAGGGCTTTGTAAGGTCGTTGATAGCAACGATCTCGTAGCCTTCTGCACCGAACATCTGTCTGAATGCAAGACGTCCGATACGGCCAAATCCGTTAATAGCAACTTTAACTGACATTGGTAATTCCTCCGTTTTATATAAATAATTTTTTACTGTTTTTTGGTATGTGTTAAAAATTTAACAACGTTTATACATACCCCAACGTCTACTATTTTACCTTATTTCGGTCAAGTTTACAATAGTTTTGCACCATTTTTAATAATTTCGTCATTTTTAATTAAAATAACAACTGATTTTTGTATTCATTAGGGTATTTTTACATCAGTTTGACGGTGTTTATTCGGCTTTTTTATAAGTCAGCGCCGTTTTAAATTTATCAAGCTGATAATTATATAAAGCCTCTGTTTTCTTATGCCCTTTCATAAAGGACATACTTGATATTCGTCTTATGCAGAAAAGCGTGTCTTCGGGAAGTGACGACAGCCCCTCGCGCTTACCAAAATCGGTGTCTTTAAGATAAACAGCGCATTCGTCATACGCTTCCTCGGGTGTATAACCAAGCACATCACCAAGCGGCAGAAATCCGTCGGCATCACGGACTATTTTATACGTGTACGGAGAAAGCAGGCATATTACCGAATCTCCGCCAAGTATCTCCTGATTAAAGGTCTGCATAGAATTACTCATCTGTGCGCCGAGCATCTGCTCGTTTATGATATATCCCTCGTTTTTTGCACCAACCGCTTCTTCATGGGCATCGTTTGAAGCGCTGATATCCTCAGGTGACATTATCGTTAACGTGCGCACAATGGCGTTTATCTCGCCATCGTCATTGTGGTCAATTCCGTCAATCGTTTCAAAAGCCTTTTCAATATACAAGCTATCCTGAAGTGAAACGACCTTTGTGCCTGCATATAAAACGTATATATCTCCAACCTCGCGAGTCAGAATCTGCACGGTACTTACAATTATAATAGTTGCAAAAAGCAAAGCTATCAGCGTTATCCATTTATAGTGATACCAGAAATTGTCAAGCCACTTATAAAATTTCGTTTCCTTGAAGTTATTCAAAAAATCACCGTCCGTATTTTTTCTTCTACACAATTTTATCACAAATATACGCGCGCTTCAAGTATAATCAAATTTATTTACAAAAAATTTGACAAAATAAAAATCCCGACTGATAAAGTCGGGATTTCAAAAAATCTTAGTCGCTTACGTAAGGCATAAGAGCAACTACTCTTGCGCGCTTGATCGCAACTGTGATCTGGCGCTGGTGCTTTGCGCATGCACCCGAGATTCTTCTGGGAAGAATCTTTGCTCTTTCGCTTGTAAACTTTCTGAGTCTTGCTACATCCTTGTAATCAATGTAGTCAATCTTATCAGCACAGAAAATGCAGACTTTCTTTCTCTTGCCCTTAGCACGGAAAGGCTTCTGAGCATCTCTGTTTTCTCTTACATTATCCATTAGATGAAACCTCCTGTTTGAATTTTAACCGTTCTCCAAATCAGAACGGAAGATCTTCGTCGTCCGCCACTATGTCAAACTTAGACTCAGCTGCGGGAGAAGCATAAGGAACGTCTGCTCCCTGACCATACGATGAATCCGACTTGCTGTCTACAAAGTACGCTTCATCAACCTGCACATCAACCGATGTGCGCTTGTTGTTCTGCGCGTCTGTCCAGTTTCTTACCTGAACCGAGCCAACAACACAGATAGATGATCCCTTGCGGAAATACTTGGATATGAACTCTGCCATACCGCGCCATGCGACAAGGTTGAAAAAGTCTGTCTGCTGAGCCTGAGCATCATCACGGTTTGCGTATCTTCTGTTCACGGCAAGTCCGACAGATGTTACCATTACGCCTGAATTGGTCTGTCTGAGTTCAGGGTCGGCAGTAAGTCTGCCGCCGAGTGTTATCTTGTTGAGATTAAAGTTAGCCATAGCGTACGCTCCTTGTTTTTAATGTGCCGTCGTTTCTTTTTCCCGCTATTATTCAGCTTCTGCTTCGCCAGCTTCTTCTGCAGCTGCTTCTACTGCTTCTGCAGCCTTTGCAGCAGCGCTTGCAGCTTTTGCAGCCTTCTTTGCGAGCATCTTTTCGTCGAGCTTGATTACTACACAGCGCATGATACCATCGGTAATACCGAAGATACGTTCAAGCTCAGCCGGGAAACTGGGAGCACTCTTGAAGTTAACTACTACGTAGTAGCCTTCGTTGATGTCGTTGATCGGGTAAGCAAGCTTGCGGCTTCCCCACTCGTTGATCTCTTCAACAGTACCGTTCTTCGCGATGAGATCAGTAAACTTAGCAACAGTTGCCTTAACTGCTTCTTCGCCCTGAGTCATATCAACGATAAACATGGTTTCGTAGGATGAAATGATGTTAGCCATTTTTACACCTCCTTGTGGACTTTAAGACCGTGCGCTTCCACTTCTTTATAAATTTGCACACGGTAAGGAGAGCATACAAAAGTATGCCATACCGAGTCCGATTATATCACATAAATTTCCTGTTGTCAATACTTTTTATCTTATTTATCTTACAAAAGGCGCTATGTCGTCCTCACTTAGTCCGACAAGCGAAGCAAGAAACTCATTCTGCTCTTTTCTTTTGATATCAAGCCAGAAATGTGCGTCACTTCCAAACGTAAATTTGCAGCCTGCCTCTTTTGCCAGCCTGAACATTCTTATCCTCGAGGATTTTTCAACATCTGCGTCTGTTTTGCCCCAATATATCGCTCCTGCATTAATTTCAACAGCTATATCCTTTTTCGCCGTTTTTTCAAACATTCTCTTAAACGTATCGTCAGATACCATGTCAATAAGTATATTGTTTGAATACGGGCATCTTACAAGCTCAAAGGGATGCGCCATCGAAAGTATGTATTTGCCAACGCTGCTTTCTATGATATTGTCATACACCTCAAGAAGATACTCAAGATGCCTTGCGGGTGTTTCTGTGTACATGGCCGGACAGGTTTCATGAACGTGCGAGTGCGGCACAATAATAAAGTCGAATTTTTCTGCAGTTTCTTCCGTTATGGCAGGTGCTTTTATAGCCGGATTATACTCTACCTCTGCTCCGAAATATAGTTTTACTTCATCGCTGTTAAACCTTTCTATATCTGCCTTAACCTGCGATACATGCGCATAAGTAAGCGGTTTGTAAAAATCAAACGCACCTTCTATCTTATCGTCCCAGAAATGCTCGGTTACACCGAGCTTCTTATAGCCGATCTCTTTAGCAATCTTTACATAATTTTCAATATTCGCCGTCTTGTCGGCATCGTTTGAATAAAACGTATGAAAGTGAAAGTCATGTTTTATTTCCATTATTAGTCACCTCTCTTAATTAAATTATAACACAATGATCGTATTTGTCAATACAATTATATATATTGATTTTTTATCTCCCGTATGGTAATATATCTATAACGTTATTTCATGCGGAGATAATTTATGGACACAAATCTTATCAGGATAACCGATATAATAAAAAAAGCTGCAGAGAACGGCACGCTTAAAAAGATAGTCTTTTCAAAATCGCGCAATAAAAGCATCATAAAGGCAACGGCTATGATACTGTCAGGCAAGGGCGGCAGTTTCTTTCAGCTTGAAAGCTTTGGTGCAGACAACAAGGCTTTTCATAAGAATATTGCGTTCGAAAGCGCTCCCGAAGAGCTTGCAAAAATGTCGCTTGATAGCTTTATGCAGACAAATATTCTGACAAGCGCCGGAGACTGCGAGATCAAAATATCAAAATCCGGCGCAGTTTATATCGGAAACAAAATAAAGAAGGACGGCATTAAAATTGCTCCGCTTTCTCACAACAGACAAAAGCAGTATATACTCGACAAATATCTTGCAGAGCCCTTTTTATACAAGCTCGGCATAACCGACAAGAGCGGCCGTATACATGACAAGATGCAGGCAAAGTACAGGCAGATCAACAGATTTCTTGAAATTGTAAATGATATGTCGGACACCCTCAGAGAAAAAGACGATATTCTCGTATACGACCTGTGCTGCGGCAAAAGCTATCTTTCATTTGCACTCTACTTTTACCTTGAAAAAATACTCAAACTAAAGGTTGAAATGATAGGCGCCGATCTCAAGCGTGACGTCGTTGATTACTGTAATAATACCGCTCAGGCATGCGGCATGCAGGGGCTCAGTTTTCTTTGCGGCGACATTGCCACGATCGGCCTTGACAGGCCTGCAGACATGGTGGTATCGCTCCACGCGTGCGACATTGCAACCGACATAGTCTTAGCCCACGCGATACGCTCAGACGCTAAAATAGTTCTCTCTACGCCCTGCTGTCATCACGAGCTGTTCTCAAAGATAAAGGAAATATCAGAAGGCACAAGGAAGAATCTCTCTTTCGTTTTTGAACGCTCGATGAGCGCGCAGAAGCTTTGCGAAAATCTTACCGATTCGCTTCGCGCCAAAACTCTTGAAGCATACGGATACAACGTTGACATGATAGAGCTCGTAACACCGGACGATACTCCCAAAAACCTGCTTATACGCGCTATAAAGCGCCACGGCAAGCAAGATACTGCAAAAATGTCAGAGCTTGAAAAAGCACGAAGCACTGTCGGTATCGCGCTTACTCTTGAAAAGCTCCTTAAATCAGAAAACCGCTGACGTGTCAGCGGTTTTCTTTTGCTTTTACAATTTTATCAATGCCGGCTTCAATAAGCGGCATGACTTGTTCTATGGCAATTATACAGTTTTTATCTGTTTCATTTCTGAATCTGACAGACTCTACGTTGTGTATCGGCAGACACAGAGCCATCGCCACACTCTTCGGGTCCACCCTCGCGATAAGCTTCCAGGAATATAGCGAACAAAAGCCCACGAGAGAATTTATAACCTTCATGCCCTCTTCGTCATCAGCAAAAAGCTCTTGGGGTTTCACTCTGCTGCCGCGCAAGCTGCCGGCGCTTGCGGTTTCTGCTATAATGTTGCACATACCCTCTCTTTGATTTATGCGTACTGATACGCGCCGTTCACTTGACTTGCTCATAACGGCAAGGATAAGCGTCTGTATAACCAGCATCGTATCAAAAATATTCACGTTGCAAACCGGACTTTGCGAAAAACGCATATCTCCATCTATTCTGAAGCCGTACACCATAAGCTTTTCTTTAAGAGCCCTGACTGCAGAGTCTGCTACCGAATCAAAGCAAAAATATCCGACCGTAAAATCAGACATCGGTTCAATAACGTTGTTTTTATTGTCACTTCTATTTAAAAGCTTTAAAACTCTGCCGCCGAAAACAGGTATCAGAGCGCTAACGCCAAAGCCCTCAAAACCCGTATAAAATCTTGTGTTTTTCATAATGGGAAAATTTTGGCAATTTAGCTTTTTGTCCGTGCATATAACCGACTTTTCGCCAAAAAGATCGACTGTCAGCATATCAAATTCAAAATCCGCGCCGCCGAAATTATATATATCAGAAAGTATTTCATCACCCTCAGGCACTTTTTCCATAATAATGCTGTTACAGTGCTTTGTTCTGCAAAGCCTGTCAAATGCATGGTTCTTATATATAAGTGCTCCCTCTGTGTCCGACGTGAATACCGCTTCACCCATTATAGAAAGTCTGGATGAGGCAAATATTTCTTCATGTATCATTATTGACTTCTCAAAAAACAAAATTTGCGCAGAGCATAATCTGCACAAATCTAATTTTATTGCATTTAAAGCTCCAAGTCAAGCAGTTTTGTCAAAAAAGCATACGCTTATCATATATACAGACGTTAAAAGAAGCGTTATGCTCGCCCCTTTCATAGCAAAATATATTGCAACTATCCATATAAAAATGCTGATAATAACACTCAATCTTTTCATAAGCTTATAAACTGTGCTCTCGCTCATACCGATAATAAGCAAAAGTGTACGCAGTATATCTCCGCCGTCAAGAAAATGAAGCGGCAACAGATTAAACAGACCGTACGCGAGCATAGCGTATGCATATTCACTTTTCTTAAGTGAAAAAAATATATGTGCGCCGAGAATATTGGCAAGTATTCCGGAAATGCTGACTAAAAGCTCTTTCACATAAGAGCTCTTACTGTAATCGGCGCCGATAAGCACGCCCCAGAAACGTGTTCTTGCAGAGCAGATCTTAACCTTTAATATAAGCATCATAAAAAGATGCCCAAGCTCGTGAACGGCAAGCGCTGTTATTACGGCGAAGAGATATTCAAGAATCTGCACCCATCACCTCTATGTCACTTGCAGGCGGCGTTATTACGGGTGGAAGAATACGCGAAGCGGAAGAATATATATCCGATTCTTCAGCAGAAGTTAAAATGTCATCTTGTTGTCCCGACTGTATGTATATTATATTGTTAGCGGCGCTGAAGCTTATAGCCGAAGGCGTGCCGTGCTCTGCCTCATCAAGCATAAAAAACACCGCTTCTGCACTTTCAGTATAATCCGAGGCAGGCAGATTGGCGCCATCATTACCGTAGCGCATCATAACGAGAGCAAAAAAACTCAGCGCCGTGCAAAGCAGAGCCGACTTTATTTTTATTTTCATAACACAAACTCTCCGCATATATTTTACTACAATATATGCCCGCGCTTAGGGTATTATGAAAAATATTGACTTTTGAAATCAAATGGTATATAATCGACTCATGATGATTACATACACTGTAAAGGTGATATTTTAATGAAAAATATATTAGCGATACACGACCTTTCCTGCTTCGGCAGATGCGCGCTGACGGTTGTTATCCCAGCGCTTTCTGCTATGGCACATCAGGTCACGCCTCTGCCAACGGCGCTTCTTTCCACGCATACGGGTGGCTTTGAGGGCATGAATTTTATCGACCTATCCGATACGATGCGCATAAATTTTGATCACATGAAGTATTCAGGTGCTGAGTTCGATGCCGTCTATTCGGGATTTCTCGGTAGTGCCAAACAGATAGACACGGTTGCAGGAATAATAAAAGAATCAGAAAATGCTTTTATATGCGTTGACCCTGTTATGGGCGACGACGGAAAGCTTTATCAGACGTATACCGAAGAGATGAAGGATCGCATGAGCGAGCTTTGCCACCTTGCCGACCTTATAACGCCTAATCTGACAGAAGCGGCATTTTTGCTGGGCGAAAACTTTTCAGATACTCTTGGTATGCAAAAAAAAGAAGCCGCAGATTTTGCAAAAGAGCTGTGCGGCAGACTTTATAATGAATTCAAGAACCCGTATATTGCGGTGACAGGTATAAGATACAAAGACGGCGACAGGGAATTTATAGGCACGGCAGTAATGTCCGGGTGCGGATTTGACTTTATAACAAGAGCTCACGTATCTGCAAGCTATCCCGGCACGGGCGACATATTTGCAAGCGCACTTATCGGCTCAATGCTTTCAGGCAAAAGCTTTCCTGAAAGTGCAGACTTTGCATCAGGCTTTATAAAAGAGCTTGTTGAAGATACCTACGCCGCGGGCACACCGGTGAGAAACGGCGTTCTGCTTGAAAAGAATCTTTACAGACTTATAGCACATTAACTTTTATTTCTTTGCATACAATTATTTGACAAAACACGAAAGGAAGCATTATATGAGAGAGATAAAACCGTCAGAAATACAAAACAACGCCTTTTCGCTTATCGGAGACGACTGGATGCTCATAACGGCAAAAAAGCCCGACTCGGGCATTAACACCATGACTGCAAGCTGGGGCGGCGTTGGAGTATTATGGAACAAGAACGTATGCTTCGTATTTATAAGACCTCAGCGCTACACGTATGAGTTTACAGAAGCATGCGAGTCGTTCACGCTCAGTTTTTATCCCGAAGAATACAGAAGTGCGCTCACGCTTTGCGGAAGAAAAAGCGGCCGCGATCTTGACAAGATAAAAGAAGCCGGGCTCATACCGGCAGAGCTTGACGGCACGGTATATTTTGAGGGTGCAAAGCTTGTTATGAAGGTAAAGAAGCTTTACAAAACGCAGCTTAAAAAAGATGAATTTATAGACATAAGCTTACCCGACAAGGTATATCCCACAAACGATTATCATTACGTTTACGTCTGCGAAATAGAAAAGGTAATGGCAGAATAAAAAAGCCTTCCCCTGCCGGGGAAGGGGGACCGCGTCAGCGGTGGATGAGGAGTCATATGATACGATACAATAAAAATTTAGTTGATAATGCAAAAGATCTCCGAAAAAACATGACTCCCGAAGAAAAGCACCTATGGTATGACTTTCTTAAGCTTTTGCCTATAACAGTGAGACGGCAAAAGAATATAGGAAACTATATCGTTGATTTTTATATAGCTAAATCAAAACTCGTTATTGAACTCGACGGAATTCAACACAAAACTGCCGAGCATAAAAAAGCAGATGAGAAAAGAGACGCAAAATTATCAGCTTTAGGTTTTTCTGTTTTAAGATACTCAAACAAAGATATAAATAGTAATTTCAACACCGTAGCAGAAGATATTTTGAAACAGCTAAACCTGACTGCTACTGATTTGAAGAATGAACGACCACGTTAGCAGCAGATGATGAGTCGTGCGGTTTATGACACTTCATTTAGTTTTATAAATTCGATTGACTCCTCATCCACCACTTCGTGGTCCCCCTTCCCCGGCAGGGGAAGGCTTTTTATCTAAAAATTTAAGACGGAGATATGTTTTCATACCTCCGTCTTTTTATTTTACGGTGAGTTATACTATCAAGTGCAACAGTAAATAAAAAATGGAAAGCCCATATAAATCCATGGTATAATTGTAATAACCACAAAACAAAAAACCAGGAGGATTTATATGAGCTATAAACATCTTACCATAGAAGAGCGCTGT
>JAZNJH010000041.1:0-1580 GCA_045577925.1 Eubacteriales bacterium | reverse complement strand
ACAAGAGTGCAATATTTTTCAAAAAACTTTCAAAAACCTATTGACAAACGTCAAATCATGTGATATAATACTAAAGTATTCGACCGATACGACATGGAGAAGTCGCCTAGTTGGTCGAGGGCGCACGATTGGAAATCGTGTAGGCCTTAACGGGTCTCCAGAGTTCGAATCTCTGCTTCTCCGCCATTACCCAACGACGCATATGCGTCGTTGGGTGCTTTCATTTGGCTCTATGTCAATAGTTGGGGCGAAGAAAACTAAAAAAACAAAGTAAATAATAAAAGTGGTGCATCGAAGCGGAGCGAAGATGCACCACTTTTCGCGGCGAAAAGACTAAGAGAAAACAAATAAAATACGGTTGCGGAAACGGTTGAAATTGGCAAAGCCAAAGGCATTGCGCTTCAAAACCTTGATTTTGTTGTTGCATCCTTCGGTAAAACCGTTTGAATAAGGATATTTGATGGAATTGATAATGGAGTTAAACCAATTGCGATACGTGGAGGCACATTTTTCAAAAGCAGGAGTGCCGCATGAATCTGCGTTGTTGAGCCACTCTTTGAAAAGACGGCAAGCTTCATCAGATGAGTTGGCAGAGTTTATCCTGTACAATAACTCTTTTAAGAAATGCGCCCCGGATAGATCGGAAGAATAGTATAGCATCACATTGAGGCGCTGTTTGTCATCATCAGAGAGCTTGTCCCAATGCTTAAGCAGCAGCCATCTGGAGTGTTTGAAATACTTTCTCTGTTCCGTGGGCAAATGCTGTTGTACTTCTTTGCGTACCTTTTCAATCGCCCATATAGCCTGCCGTACCCAATGATACTTATCGGTAATGTACTGGGCGTTAGGAAAATACATTTTTGCGATTTCAGCATAGGTTGTATACATATCGCTGACAAAATACTTGACTTTCGAACGTTCATCTTTGCTGTACTGCTTAAAATAGTCGATAAGGTCATGCTGATACCGTGTGCGAAGAATATCGATTACTTTTCCGTTAGTTAAATCTGTAAGTATACAGTTAAACTTTTCTCCGCCTGTATTGCCTTTGAACTCATCAATACCGAGTGCTTCCGGAAGCTCTTTAGGTTTGTTGTATTGAATCGTGTTGAAATAGCGTATAACCGTAGTTGTTGATACGTCAAATTCCCGTGCAACAGATGAATAAGAGTAGGTTTCATGTAGTTTATTAAGCATTGTAAGTATAAATTTAGCCGTCATACGCTGATAGCGTGCAACTATTTCTGTTTCCTCATAAAAGCGTTTTCCGCATTCACATCTGTAACGCCTTTTCCTTAAGACGAGATGCACTTTTTTTCCGAAAGCCGGCAGTTCCTTTATTACTTGCATACGATAGTCATGGATCTTATCGGTCATTCGTCCGCATACAGGACATTTGTGAGCTTTTCGGGCTTTTTCGATATGTATTTCTATTAGCTTATCTGTTTCAATGATATTTTTTACATTTACCCCTTGATGTTCTACTATTTCTTTGGTATAATATAATTCGAGCATATCCGAATCCTCCGATAAAGTTTTGTGTAGCAACTTTATTTTATCAGATTTCTTTCAGATATGCT
>JAZNJH010000040.1:0-3488 GCA_045577925.1 Eubacteriales bacterium | reverse complement strand
CTTGGCTCACAGAACGACATGGCTACGATCCGACTTGTGCACGATTCTGTATATCGCAGGGTCGCGCATATTCATATTCGGGCTTGCCATGTCGATCTTCGCACGAAGTGTGTGCGTACCGTCGGCAAACTCGCCGTTTTTCATTCTTTCGAAAAGCTCGAGGTTTTCTTCAACACTTCTCTCTCTGTACGGGCTGTTTTTACCCGGCTGTGTAAGCGTGCCTCTGTACTCGCGCATCTCCTCGGCCGTGAGGTCGCAAACGTACGCCTTTCCGGCTTTGATAAGGTCTACAGCATATTCATAGCACTTGTCAAAATAGTCGGAGCCGTAGTAGATGCCGCCGTTCGGCTCGGCACCGAGCCACTTGAGGTCGGCAAGTATACTTTCAACGTACTCGTTATCCTCTTTGGCAGGGTTCGTGTCATCGTAACGGAGGTTGAACTTACCGCCGTACTTCTTTGCCGTTGACCAGTTGATATAGATAGCCTTTGCGCTTCCGATATGAAGGTATCCGTTAGGCTCTGGCGGAAAACGCGTGTGTATCTTATCAACTACCCCTGCTTCGAGGTCTGCATCGATTATGTCGTGTATAAAATTCGATTCGATCATTTCTTTTACTTCTTCGCTCATTTTTTCGTCCTCTTACTTTACGCTTGTTGCTCTTGCACGTACTCGCTCTTGTCCTAAAAGCTTACATATCGTGCAAAGGTCGGGAGAATTTGCTCTTCCTGTTATCGCTATTCTGATAAGGTTGGAAACGTCTGTGACCGATCCCTTGAATGAAGACGGGTCTGCCTTATATGCTTTCATGTCCGAGGTGTAGCCATACTTTTCGCTTATTGCCTTTACCTTTTCAAACCATGCGTTATTGTCGTCGTCAACTGAGTATGACTCTGCATAATCGGCAAGTATCTGTGCTCTTTCGCTTTCGGGTACGTTTTCGGGATAAGCATCTGTCACCTTGTAGAAGTCATCATAGAAGAAGCCCATGTAGTCCTTGACTTCGCTCCATATCATGATATCCTTACGTGGCTTTTTGCCGCCTCTGCCGATTGCAAGTATGCTTTTTGCATATTCAGGGTCTGCGGCAAGCTTGTCTGCAAAATCAGCATCGTATTCGCGCGCCCAGTCGAGTACCTTTGTATAAACGTCCTCAGCGCTCATTCTTGCAACGGTGTTCTTGGCAACGTCGTTGAGTTTATCAAAGTCGAAAAGGCAGCCTGATGCGCTCATCTTCTTTATAGAGAACGGGAATTCGGTGTAATCCTTATCGGGATTTGCAGCTCTCCATTCTTCGTAATTTGAGTTGAGAAGTGTCATTACGTACTCAACTACCGCTTCGGGACAATAACCCTTTTCCTTGTAGAAGCGCATATCAACGCCTGCATCACGCTTGGAAAGCTTCTTCTTCGAGCCGTTTTCGTCAAGCTTCATAAGCTGCGAGATATGCAGATACTTCGGAAGCTTGAATCCAAGTGCCGAGAAAAGCTGTACGTGGAAGGGTAAGCTCGGGAGCCATTCCTCGCCGCGTACTACGTGTGTCGTTCCCATGAGGTGGTCGTCAACCGCGTGTGCAAAGTGGTAAGTCGGAATTCCGTCGCTCTTCAAAAGAACGTGGTCCTTGTCGTTTTCGGTTATTTCAATATCGCCTTTTACAAGGTCGGTGAATTTTATTTTGCGCTCAACTGATCCGTTGCTTCTGAGTCTGAGAACAAAGGGGGCGCCCTCTTTTATCTTTTCTTCAATCTTTTCTATCGGTGCGTCGCGCCATATTGCCCACTTTCCATAATATCCGGGGTCTGCCTTTTGTTCTTCCTGCTCAGCTCTTATAGCATTAAGCTCTTCTTCAGTGCAGAAGCAAGGATAAGCCATTCCCTCACGGATAAGCTTTTTTGCAAAGCTCTGATATATCTCAGCTCTCTCGCTCTGGCGGTAAGGTCCGTATATACCGTTGCTTTTACCTCCCGCTATTGCTCCCTCATCAAACTTTACCCCATAGTAAGCAAGTGTTTCGATAAGGTTTTCTTCAGCACCCTCTACCTCGCGCTTTGAGTCGGTATCCTCAATTCTAAGATAAAGTATACCGCCGCTCTGATGAGCGAGGCGCTCACTTACTCGTGTGGGGAAAAGTCCGCCAAAGTGAACAAATCCCGTCGGGCTCGGTGCAAAGCGCGTTACCTTAGCGCCCTCGGGAAGCTCGCGTTTTGGAAAACGCGCTTCAATATCCTCAGGCATAGTCTTGATGCCCGGATACAGTAAATCGGCAAGATAGTTAAGATCCATGATGTATACCTCTTTCAATTTATAGCTGTTTTATTCTTTTACAAACGGATTATATAGCCGCTCATGGGAAAGTGTTGTGGCACTTCCGTGACCGGGATAAACTTTAGCATCTCCATCTATTGCATAAAGGCGGCGTATCGACTCATCGATCATGTCAAAGTCTCCACCCGGAAAGTCGGTGCGCCCGACGCTCTCAAGAAAGAGCGTATCGCCAGATATTATTCCGGCGTCTGTTATAAAGCAGACGGAGCCTGCAGTATGTCCGGGAGTGTGTATAACGCAAACGGTTGAGTTGCCTATCTTTATTTCATCGCCGTCTTCGAGAAGCACGTCGGCGTCGTCAAACGTGGTGCTGCTCCCGATAAGGTTCATAAGGCTGAAATTCACGTTGCCAAGACAGATATTGTCAAGTGTATGGATATAAACCGGAGCACCCGTACGCTTTTTTATTTTATCAAGCGCAAGAATATGGTCGAAATGCCCGTGAGTAAGAAGTATTGCCGTTACCGTGACTCCATACTCATCAATCTTCGATATAATTTTCTGAGCATCGCCGCCGGGATCAACGATTGCAGCGTTATTCGTATGTTCGTCTATAAGAAAGTACGAGTTTGCCGCCGTAAAAGATGATGTTATGTTTACGATTTCCATACAGTTGAGCCTACCATCCCATAATAATATAATATTATATCATAGTTTACATCGTTTGTCTACCGTTTATAGCAATTTTCATTGACTTTTTCGCGCTTTAAAGCTATAATTATCCTATAATAATGAAAGGCAACAGGTTATGGATAAGAAAAAGAAAAAAGCTAAAGAGCTTGCCCCTACCAACTGCGAGATGTGCGTATATTTTGACACAGATACCGACACGGGCGAGGATTACTGCTCGGTTAATCTTGACGAGGACGAAATGGTGAGCTTTCTGACGGGCGACAACAGCCGCTGTCCGCATTTTTATTTACATGATGAATACAAGACTGTACGACGGCAGAATTAGTGGTGTGAGGGGATTTTTCAGACTGTATTATGTTTTATAAAATCGTTCATTTACGGGGGGTGTAACTTTCTCTGCGCGGAGAAAGTCACGCCCCCGTAAAACTAACAATTTTAATAAACAAGCGAAATACCGCAAGCCGCCCCGCAAATGCATACCGATACAATAAAAACGGGAGGAGCAAGCCCCTCCCCTACAAAAGTGCGCA
>JAZNJH010000039.1:0-1991 GCA_045577925.1 Eubacteriales bacterium | reverse complement strand
CCGCTTGGCCTCCGACTTCTGGTGGGGGTACGCAAAAAATACCATCCCCACTTAATTAAGATAAATTTACCGCTGGTGGGGATGTGAAAAAAATGTCATCCCCATCCGATTGCGATAAACTTACGGCTGGTGGGGGTACGTAAAAAATGACCTCCCCATTAAATTGCTATGAACTTCGCGCTGGTGGGGATGCGTAAAAATTGTCATCCCCATCCAATTGCGATAAACTTACCACTGATTGGGGATTCATAAAAAATACTACCCCCATTCAATCTCAATAACTCCATTCTGATGGGGAAGTCCAACAAAAACACTTGAAATTCTTGCCAGCATCATTGACAATAGCACGCTAAATTCCAATTAATAGCACCTGTTCCTTAAATTAATGACATTGGTTATATTACAGTAGCTTTGGGAGAAGCTACCGATAAATATAAAATAAAGGCTCTATGTCAATAGTTGGGGTAAAGAAAACTAAAAAATAAAGTAGATACAAAAGTGGGAGCATCGAAGCGGAGCGGAGATGCACCCACTTTTCGCGACGCGCCGGCTAAGAGAAAATGAAAAGTATACGGTTGCGGAAGCGATTGAAATTGGAAAAGCCGAAGGCATTACGCTTCAAAACCTTGATTTTGTTGTTGCAGCCTTCTGTGAATCCGTTTGAAAAAGGATATTTAATGGAATTGATAATGGAGTGATACCAGCTGCGATAAGTAGCGGCACATTTTTCAAAAGCAGGAGTGCCGCAGGAATCGGCGTTATGGATCCACTCTTTGAAAAGACGGCATGCTTCATCAGATGAACCGGCAGAATTTATCCTGTACAATAACTCTTTTAAGAAATGAGCTCCGGATAGATCAGAGGAATAGTATAACATCACATTGAGACGCTGTTTATCGTCATCAGAGAGCTTGTCCCAATGCTTAAGCAGCAGCCATCTGGAATGCTTGAAATACTTTCTCTGCTCTGCAGGTAAATGCTGTTGTACTTCTTTACGCACCTTTTCAATCGCCCATATAGTCTGCCGTACCCAATGATACTTGTCGGTGATGTATTCGGCATCAGGGAAATACGTCTTTGCGATTTCGGCATAGGTTGTGTACATATCGCTGACAAAATACTTGACCTTAGCACGTTCTTCCTTGCTGTACTGCTTAAAATAGTCGATAAGGTCGTGCTGGTACCGTGTACGAAGAATATCAAATACTTTTCCGTTAGTGAGATCTGTAAGTATGCAATTAAACTTTTCTCCACCTGTATTGCCCTTGAACTCATCAATACCGATTGCTTCAGGAAGCTCCTTTGGCTTGTTGTATTGAATCTTATTGAAATAGCGTATAACCGTTGTTGTTGATACATCAAACTCACGTGCCACAGACGAATAAGAGTAAGTTTCGTGCAGCTTATTAAGCATGGTAAGTATATATTTTGCTGTCATCCGCTGATATCGCGCAACTATTTCCGTTTCCTCATAAAAGCGTTTTCCGCATTCACATCTGTAACGTCTTTTTCTTAAAATGAGATACACTTTCTTCCCGAATGCCGGCAGCTCCTTTATTACTTGTACACGATAGTCATGTATTTTTTCTGTGGTTCTTCCGCATACTGGGCAGGTATGCCGATCTCGAGGCTTTTCGATATATATTTCTATTGTTTCTTCTGTTTCTTTAATATTTTTTACATTTACCCCTTGATGTTTTAAGATTTCTTTGGTATAATGAGAAGCGAGCATATCTGAATCCTCCGATAAAGTTTTGTGTGGTAACTTTATTTTATCAGATTTCTTTCAGATATGCTCTCTTTTTTTGTTAATTTTCGAACTTATCTGTTGGGCTTACCCCAACTTTTATTATACAACCTTTTTTGTTATAAGCACTTGCGAGCCTGTTTAGTAAGCCATTCGGCAACCGACAAATCGTTATATGCCGGAACCCACGCCCAGTGCTCCCAGTTCTTGCTCTTCTCCCATGCACCAAGGAAAAGAGGCTTAT
>JAZNJH010000038.1:0-10516 GCA_045577925.1 Eubacteriales bacterium | reverse complement strand
CCCATTGAATTTGAAGCATATTATATGAACAAGCCCGTTCCTGCGCGTCCCGAACACCTTACATACACTCTATCAGAGTACGAAATACACTCTGAGGGAGTTTACACGGGCGATGAAGATAAGTATGCAGATTCTGTGCTTGGCTATATTTCCACAGATGGTGAATTCATACCGTACGATGAAGCAAACGGCAGCATATGGCTTACTGTTTCGCTCGACTCTATTCCTGTATCGCAAACACTTATTGTTGTTGGTGATCCATATATAACTGTTATAGAAAACGAAACTATACATTACGATTTCACAGATTCTTTGAGTTCAGTATCAGATGAAATAACCGAGGTCAATACAGACGATGCCGATTTTGAAGGCATAGGAGCAGGAGATTCTGAAGAACAGCCTCTGACTGTCAGTCAAAGTGACATTGTTTATGAGTCGGGTCTGCCGCTTGATAATGCTTTAAGCCTTGATATATATGCTGACGACTCTGAGCTTTCACTTTATGCAAAAGTTGTTGATTTTGAAGGTAATGAACATACCTTAGAATACATAAAGCAGGTTAGCGAGCCCGATAATAACGGTGTCTATCATTATAGAGCCGAGCTTGGCGGCAAGTATTCTACTCTCAGAGAAATTATCAGCATCAGCGAAGATACAAATGCAGGAAAATCAGGAGAGTTTGATATAGCAAAAGCTCAAATTAGCTTTACTGATACCGAGACGGTTTTCTACGACACTCATACACACTGGGCACGTCCGAGCATCAATACCCTTTACCATAGCGGCATTATAGGCGGAGAGGAATATGGCGGAAAGCTGCGTTTTGCGCCCGACAGAAATCTCTCACGCGCTGAATTTGCTGTAATGATATCTAAAAGTCTTGGATATAACGTAGGAGATTACACACAAGAGCTTAATTTTGCCGACAGTGATAAGATAGCCTCTTGGGCAGAACCATATGTACGAGCTGTCAGCAGAAACGGAATAATGAACGGAAAATCCATGTCTGACGGCAGCCTTTGCTTTGACCCTGAGGGAAAAATCACACGTCAGGAGATAATGCAGGTAATAGGAAATATTATCAAAGCACAGACAGAACAAGAGCTTATAGATACACTCGAAGAGGTAACTGCTGAAGAATTTATCATAGATGAGATTATAGAGGAAGATATCGCATCTTCGTATATAATGCCACAGTTCTCAGACTCAGGCGATATTGCACCCTGGGCATACGATAACGTGCTTCTCACTCTTGAAGCGGGAATTATAACGGGATATAACGACAACACGCTAAAGCCCCTGCAAAACGTAACACGTGCAGAGGCGGCAACCGTTATTCTCCGCTACATGAATTATTCAAGCTAAATCAATACATCACACAAGGACGGCAAGCTATGAAGTATATATTTATAATAAATCCCAAAGCAGGCGCAAAAAACTCCGAGCAAACTATCCGCGAAGCAGTTGCTGCAGCAGCAATAAAATCAAGTGAGAGAACGGGTATAAATTACGACTACGATTTTTATATTACCGCCTCTCCGCAAAACGCAACAAGCTTTGTTGAGGCCTATCTTGAAACTACAAGCGAGGACGTTTGCTTTGTGGCATGCGGAGGAGACGGTACTCTCGCAGAAGTTGTAAGCGGCGCGATCGGGCATGATAATGCTTACGTTACCGTATACCCATGCGGAAGCGGAAACGACTACGTAAAATATTACGGCGGTGCAAAGCCCTTTCTTGACATTACGGGGATTTTTGAGGGTAGTGTGCGTGATGTTGACGTAATGAAAGCAGGCGACAGATATTCAATAAACATATGTAATTTTGGTTTTGATACGGCAGTTGTTAAAACTATGGAAAAGGTTCGCAGAGTTCCCGTACTTGGCAAAAAAAACTCTTATTACACGGGAATAGCCACTGCAATATTTACAGCAATGAAAAACAAATGCAAGGTTTATGCTGACGGAGAACTGCTTAATCCAAACGGTATATTCTTGCTCTGCACGCTCGGAAACGGCTCGTACGTTGGTGGCGGATTTAACTGTTCTCCAAAAAGCGATAACACCGACGGACTTATGGAAGTATGCCTTGTTGCTCCCGTGAGCTTACCGAGATTTTTAAAGGTGCTTCCCCATTATCAGAACGGAACACATCTTGATACACACGATTTTGACGACATTGTAACTTACAGACGTGCAAAAACTGTAAAAATCGAAGCTCCCGACGGCTTCTTCGTATTGGTAGACGGAGAGCTAATGGACCTTTCAGATGCAACGATAGAAAACCTTAAAGAGGCTCTTCACTTCATAGTACCGCGTGACTCTATTATCTCTCCTGCAAAGCACCCGGCACTTGTTAAATAAATTTATATAATTCTCACGCGGAGGATTAAGTATGAAAAAATATGTCATCATAGTTTTGCTAATCATTCTTATATCAGGTGTGGTATCTTGCGCAAAACTTAGATCGTCGCCCTATATAGTGAACACCTATGAAAAAACACCGACAGATCAAATAAACCAACTTATTGACAGCGAATCTATTATAAGAAAAACTTATTATGAACTCAGCGACGGAACTTGGAAAACCGAGGGCCATATTTATAAATACAAGCTTGTGATAAGCGGCAGGCTCCACAGTGCCGTTAAAGATAACACATACGTCATACTTAGCAACCGTAACGATATAACGTTTGACGAGGCATGGAAGGCAAGCGGACTTAGCAGTAACACAAATGATTATTTCAAGCCTGAAGATGCTATAATAGTCGAAGTGTCTATATCATGAGGGTAAAAAAGCACGTCGGGACAATGTTCCGACGTGCTTTTTTATTATTTTATCTTTTCACCGTATTTGAAATCTTTTTGCGCCTTCATAAAAACGTTGCCGTTTTTTATTATGTCCGCACCACTTGGTAAATCTTCCAGAGCATAAAGCTCTCCTCTTTGTGAGATTGCAACGTTATCAAATTCATGAAGCTTTCTGGCACATATAGTTTCTAAAAGCTTCACTTCTTCTCTCTCTATGCGCTCTATTTCAGAGTCATCAAGCTTCATAAGCTTCTCGTAAAGATTTTCCATATCGTCCTCTCTTTTGTCAGGTTGCTATACCTGCAAACTGACTCTGATAAAGTCTGAAGTACGCTCCGCCGCGCTCTATCAGCTCCTCGTGGCTTCCTGCCTCGGCTATCTTTCCACCGTCAAGAACTATTATTTTATCTGCGTCTCTTATCGTAGAAAGTCGGTGTGCTATAATAAGGCTCGTTCTGCCCTTCATAAGAGCCACCATCGCCGACTGGATGTTCATTTCTGTTTGCGTGTCAACGCTCGAGGTAGCTTCGTCGAGTATAAGTATCTTCGGATCAGCCAAAACTGCACGCGCTATTGATAAAAGCTGTCTCTGACCAACGCTGAGATTGCTTCCTGATCCCACAAGCACTGTCTTATATGCTTCGGGCAGACGCTCAATGAACACGTCCGCACGGGCACAGTGAGCCGCCGCCTTTATTTCCTCTTCACTTGCTTCAAGCTTTCCGTATCTTATATTAGAGTCAATGGTATCAGCAAAAAGCACGGTATCCTGAAGCACTATGGCAATCGCCTCACGAAGATCCTTTTTTGGTATATCGTTTATATTAACGCCGTCAAGAAGTATCTCGCCCGAATCTATCTCGTAAAAACGAGTCAGCAAATTAACAATGGTTGTCTTTCCGCTTCCCGTTGCGCCCACTATGGCAATCTTCTGACCGCTCTTTACTTCAAGATCAAAATCGCGAAGGACGCTTTCGCCCGGAACATATGAAAAGTGAATATTCTTAAACGATATATCACCCTTGACATCAAGCTTAGTTGTTCCCTTATCAACTTCATTTTCGTTATCAAGTATCTCGAAAACACGTTCAGCACCTGCCATTGCCGTCAGTATTGACGAGTACTGATTGGCAATTTCATTTATCGGTCTTGTGAACTGCTTTGAATATCCAAGTACTGCCTGTATAGCACCGATAGTCAGCACGTTTGCACCGTTTGGATCCTGAACGGCTATCATATAACCGCCGACAGCCGCGAGAAGCAGATATGAAAAGTTGCCTATGATATTCATAACCGGACCCATTATCGATCCCCATATATTTGCTTTTATTGAGATCTTCCTGTAATCCTGAGCAAGAACGTTAAAGCCGTCTATTGCACTCTGTTCTTTACCGAATGCCATAACGGTCTTATAGCCGGTTACCATCTCCTCAATGTGTCCGTTAAGTGCTCCAAGCAGTCTTGATTGAGCCGAGAAATACTTTCTCATATGCTTAACAAGCAAATTTGAAGCAAATATCGTAAGTGGGATAGACACCATTGCAACAAGGGTAAGTATCGGACTGTAAGAAATCATAAGCACGAACGCACCGATAACGGTTATGACGCTTGAAAAAAGCGAAGCTATCGACTGTGAAACCGTATTGGAGATGTTTTCAACGTCGTTGGTCATACGGCTCATTATATCGCCGTGCTTATGTGTATCGGTATATTTTATCGGAAGATAAGATATTTTACAGAACAGCTCATTTCGCATATTGTGCACAGTACTTTGTGAAAGTTTCGAAGCAAGCACTCCCTGAAGCATTGTTGCCCCTGATGCTATAAGGTAGAGCACACCCATTATAATCAGCGTATGAAAAAGCGCTTCAAAATCAACATGAAGCTTGTTATGCTCAAGATCTATCGTAATAGCATCAATTGCATTAGCCTGAAGTGTCGGTCCTGCAAGGTTAACTGCCGCCGTTAATATAACCATCACCAGCAGGGCAAGCACCATATATTTGCTCTTACCGATATATTTGATTATTCTGCCGATCGTGGCCTTAGCGTTTTTCGGCTTTTCTGAACCGACCCTGCCTGCCATCGGTCCTCCGCGGCCCGGTCCTCCGGGACCGTGACCACCGGGTCCACCCGGTCTCATATTTATTATGGGAGTATTCTGATTTTTATTATCAGCCATTGTTTTCGCCTCCCATCTTCTGCTGTGACGAATAGATGTCGCGGTAAGTCTCGCTTGTTTTCATCAGCTCATCATGAGGAGCAAACGCAGTAATCACACCGTTTTCAATAACAGCTATTCTGTCTGCATTTCTTATACTTGCTATTCTCTGAGCTATCATAATAATCGTTGTATCTTTCATCTTTTCGGCAAGTGCACTCCTGAGTCTTGCTTCTGTTGCAAGGTCAAGCGCTGAGGTACTGTCGTCAAATATCAGTATCTCGGGCTTTCTTATAAGCGCACGGGCGATTGCAAGCCTCTGCTTTTGTCCGCCCGAAAGCGAAGCGCCCTTCTCTGCTATCATCGTATCATAGCCTTTATTAAAAGAGCTTATAAACTCGTGAGCCTGAGCTGTTTTTGCCGCTTCGATTACCTCTTCGTCGGTAGCGTCTACTCTTCCCCAACGGATATTTTCTGCAACCGTTTCTGAAAAGAGCTCGCTTTTCTGAAGAACGAATGCGATCTTCGATCTCAGATCATGCAGGTCGTAATCCTGAACGTTAACTCCGTCAACAAGAACTTCTCCCTCATCAGCATCGTAAAATCTCGTGATAAGGTTAACAAGCGAAGTTTTACCGCTTCCCGTTGCGCCTATTACTGCAACAAATTCTCCGGGATTTATCTTTAAATTGATATTATCAAGAACAGGGCGGCCCTTTGTGCCGGGGTATCTGAAGCTTACGTTTTTCATTTCAACGCTTCCGGCTCTGCCATTTTCCTCAGATCTATATTCCCCGTCGCATATAACAGCGTCAGAGTTGAGAACTTCGATAACTCTCTTTGCCGATGCTGCAGCTCTCGATATAGTTTGAAACATCATACTTACCATCATGAGCGACATAAGTATCTGAGTAATATAAGTTATCGCACCCATTACAGCACCGGGTAACATGTTCCCCTGTTCAACCTGTATACCGCCTATGTATATGATAGCAATTACCGAACCGTTCATGATAAGCATCATCACAGGCGATATCATTGCCATTATTCTCTGGACCTTGAGATTTATATTTTTAAGCTCGGTATTAGCAACATCAAAGCGCTCTATTTCATATTCTTCTCTGACATAAGCCTTAACGACTCTGGCTCCGGTTACGTTCTCCTGAACAACAGAGTTTACTTTGTCAAGCTTAGTCTGAACCTTTGAAAAAAGCGGCGCCGCAACACGAAGCATTATAAATATGAGTATCACCTGAAGCGGCAGCGATATTAAAAGCACACGTCCGAAATTAACGTCAAGCGATAGGCACATAACTATTCCGCCAATAAACATCATGGGCGAGCGCACAAACATACGAAGCGCCATCGCAACGAGATCCTGAATGATATTTATATCATTTGTAAGCCTTGTCACAAGAGATCCAGTTGTGAACTTATCGGTCTGTTCCAAGGAAAGTCCCATAACCTTTTTAAAAACGTCGTTTCTAAGATCGTTACCGAATCTCTGAGCCGCATTTGATGCAAATATAGCGGTCCCTATTCCGAAAACACCGCCAAGTATTGCTAACATTAACATGAGCGAACCGATCTTGATAATATATTCAACGCCAAGTCCGCCGATAATACCGTTGTCAACAATTTTTGTCATAAGTTTCGGCTGCATAAGATCCATTGCCACCTCGCCTATCATAAAAAGCGGAGCGAGAATGGCAAAATACCAATACGGTTTAAGATATTTCGCCAGTTTCATAAATGTTTCCTTTCAGGAAAATGTAATATATTCTTACTAATTATATTTATTTTAGCAATATAAGTCAATAGAACCGGTATAAAATTCACAGAAAAATCAAAAAAGAAGGAGCTGTTTGCACCTTCTTTTATTTCCTTACGACTTCGTTTTCAAGAAGCCTTTTTAACAGTTCGCGAGCCATGGGTCTTATTTCTTCACCGCTTAATCCGTCTCTTCGTCCGGCATTTATAAACCCTTTTATGCCCGAGCATATAAAATCGCACGTCATTGACAGCGGATACCTTGGATTGAGCCGTTCTCTGTCTTTTTCAATTTTCTGAGCTATAGTATCATCTATGATTTTAAAATACATATAATTTAGCGTAGGGCTTACACTGGATCTCGTATAAGCGAAAAAATCGTAATTTGTGTAATATACGTTAAGTATAGAGTCAAGAATGTTTAAGTAATCGCTGACAATATCTCCTGAAAGATTATTCTCATTCTGAAGACGATGGTATTCTTCTTTTGCCCGAATCTGCATATCTTCAAATATATCCGAGGCCAGCTCTGTCTTGTCAGAATAATGCGTATAAAACGTTATACGGCTTGTCTGCGCCTCTTCACAAAGCTCCTTTACAGTAATGTCCTCAAAGCTCTTGCTTTTTAACATTCTTATCAGAGTATGCTTAATATTGTTCTTGGTTTTTATAATTCTTTTATCCATAGTCATTATTTTATAACATTTGTACTGTTATTTAAACACTTTCTGTTGTTTGTAATTGCAAATACGAGGGATATTATATATAATGGATTACGTACAGAGACAACGCTTGTTTATCAATATTGTAACACAAAGTAAAACAAAATGCAAGTCACAGAAAAAAATCTTGTACTAAAAATATAAAAAGCAAACGAAAGGAGCTCATACATGGGCAAATATATAATCAGCTGTTGTTCAACGGTAGATCTTACCGAAGAACAACTCAAAAGCCGCGACATCAAGCATGTTTGTTTCCATTTTTCAATAGACGGCAAGGAATATTTTGACGATCTCGGCAAATCCGTACCCTTTGATGTTTTCTATAAAGCAATGGCAAACGGAGCTGAAACAAAAACATCTCAGGTTAATGTTGACGAATTTACCCGTTTCTTTGCACAGTATCTTGAAAAGGGCTATGATATAATCCACGTGGCTATATCATCGGGAATTTCCGGAACGTTTAACTCAGCCACTATTGCAAGAAACGAGCTTCTTGAAAAATATCCCGACAGAAAACTTTATATTGTCGACTCGCTTGCCGCTTCGGGCGGTCAGGGCATGTTTGTTGATAAGCTTGCAGATCTCCGCGATGCAGGTCTTACGATAGATGAGCTTTACGACTGGACGCGTGCTCACAAGCTCGAGCTTCATCACTGGTTCTTCTCTACCGACCTTACATTTTTTGTCAAGGGCGGCAGAATAACCAAGGCTTCGGGATGGTTTGGCACTATTCTTAAAATATGTCCTCTTCTTAACGTGGATAAGAACGGTAAGCTTGTGCCGCGTGAAAAAATACGTACAAAAGCAAAGGTCATTAAGGCGATTGCTGAAAAAATGGAACTTTTTGCAAGAGACGGTCTTGAATATAATGATAAGTGCATAATAACTCATTCAGGCTGTTATGAAGACGCACGCGCGGTGGCTGATATAATTGAAGCAAAATTCAAGCACCTAAAGTGCCCTGTTATCATCAATTCAATCGGCACTACAATCGGAAGCCATACCGGCCCCGGTACCGTTGCCCTCTTCTTCTGGGGCAAGAAGCGCGAAGACTAAGAATTATTAAATAGAATTTTCTCGGACGCGGTTTGATCCGCGTCCTTGACTGTGTTTATAACCATAATAAATCACTATATTCCCCAAATTATACGGAGATCTATAATGAATATTACCGATATCAAAACAATTGATGCGCGCGCTATGCGTCTTATGATATTAAACGCCGCCGCAACTATTGAAAACAACTGCACTAAACTTAACGATCTTAACGTGTTCCCTGTTCCCGACGGTGATACGGGAAGCAATATGGCGCTCACGGTAAGCGCAGCGGCACGTGAGCTTGCAAACGGCAAGCGTGAAAGCGCAGGCGAAATTGCAAATATAGCAGCAAAGGCTATGCTTCGCGGCGCAAGAGGAAATTCTGGCGTTATAACAAGCTTGCTTTTCAGAGGAATAGCCACGGAACTAACGGGGCTTGATACATGCAATGCCGAAGCGCTTTCAAATGCGCTTCAGTCTGGTGTTGCCGCAGCATATAAGGCGGTTTCCAATCCGGCTGAAGGTACTATACTTACTGTATCAAGGCTTGCAGCAGATGCTGCAGTAAAAGCGTCGCAAACAGGATCAATAATGTTCGTTTTCGACAAAGCAATAGAGGCTGCCAAAGAAGCTCTTTCGCAGACAACGGAAATGAATCCTGTATTAAAAAAAGCAGGTGTTGTAGACGCAGGCGGTTTCGGTTGGGTACTCATACTTGAAGCTATGAAAGACGCCGTTTGCGGAAACGAGATAAAATCAAGCGTAGATTTCACGGCACAAGCGTCAGAGTCTGCTGATTTTTCAAGCTTTGACAGCGAGGATATAACATTTGCCTACTGCACGGAATTTATAGTTTCAAAAACAAACACAAACGATCCCGCTAACTTAAAGGCCGAGCTGGAAAAGCTTGGCGACAGCCTTGTTGTTGTTGACGATGAGGAAATAATAAAAGTTCACGTTCATACAAACGACCCGGGAAGCGCTCTTCATCTGGCAATCGAATACGGACAGTTTATAAGCGTCAAGGTTGAAAACATGAAGCTTCAGCACTCAAATAAAATAGCTGAAGATTCGTCTGGCGCATCTCCTGTTGCAGAATACGGTGTTGTTGCCGTATCCCCCGGTGAAGGAATCACAGAGATGTTTGGCGAGCTTGGTGTTGACGAATGTGTTTCAGGCGGTCAGACGATGAACCCCTCAACCGACGATATTCTTGCCGCTATTGAAAAGGTAAGCGCAAAGAATATCTTTGTTCTCCCCAACAACAAAAACATTATTCTTGCGGCTGAACAGGCATGTGAGATATCAGATAAAAACGTGATCGTTATACCCTCAAAGACAGTTCCCCAGGGAATATGCGCTATGCAGGCTTACGACACGGATCTTTCGATTGATGAAATAAAAGATACAATGACAGAATCCCTTTCCAACGTAACCACTATGCAGATGACAACTGCGGTCAGGGATAGCAATATGAACGGTCTTGACATAAAGAAAGACGATTTTATTGCTCTTTGCGAAGGCGAGCTTATGGCTGGCGGCAAAGACGAGGCTGTACTCATCGACATGCTTATAAGCAAGATAAAGGAAACAGACCGCGATATAATCACAGTATATTTCGGTTGCGATGTTTCAGAAGAAGAAGCTGTGGAAATGTCTGCGCGCTTCGAAGAAGCTTTCGGAGAAGACAACGTAAGTCTTGTACCGGGCGGACAAAGCGTATACAGATATATCGTATCTGCTGAAATATGATGATGATTTGTCAAGCTAAGTGCAACACTTTTTGATAGAATCTTCAAATAAATCCAAGGGATTATTGTAATTCAAAACCTTTTTAGGCCTGGCGTTGATCAACGCCAGGTTCTTTTTTAGAATGGTAGGACTAACTCTTGATAGGTTTCTTCCTTTAGGATAGAATTCACGAAGAAGTCCATTTAGATTTTCATTTGTTCCTTTTTGCCATGCACAATAAGGATCAGCAAAGTAAACAGCGCAATTCAATTCATTTTCAATAG
>JAZNJH010000037.1:0-32239 GCA_045577925.1 Eubacteriales bacterium | reverse complement strand
CTTCAGAATCATGGTGTCGACAACCAGTTCGGGCTCAGTGGGAGCTTCGGTAGCTTCCTCGGTAGGTGCTTCGGTAGCAGCCTCAGTAGGTGCTTCTGTCTTAGCTTCTGTTACAACTGTGGGAGGAGCAGCAGGACCGTCGGATGTGTAATCCCATGCCTTAGCTTCTTCTTCAGTTTCAAAGAAACCGAAACCTGCTATGTAACATACTGCCTCGAGATCTTCGTTGTATTCGAACATTTGAACACGGAACTGACGGATGGTGTTTTCATCCCACATAGAACCGTCTTCGAAAATGATATCGCTGAGATCAAAGATTACTTCCTGCCATTCGCCGTCGCCATTAACGATGTCAACGTTCTTGTAACCGTTCTTGAGGTTGGAAACGCCGAGGGGAGTAACGTCTTTGGAAGCGAAGAACTTGATGTAGTCCATAGAGCTTCCTGCTTCGTTGTACGCATACTTGATCTTGAACCACTTATACTTCGAAGCGTCAAGAGAAGGATTGTAGTATTCAGAATCCCACTGATAGTAGTTGAAGTCTAATACAGGAGACGCTGTAGGGGTGTCGTCTATAATAGAAACTGCAACGCAGTGAACGCCGTTGTATGTAGTTTCTTCAAAGTTAGCGCCGTGCCATCTTTCTGTTCCGCCTGAAGGTGTCTTCTGTACGGTGTTAGCGAAAGCGTTGTGGAACTTTGTTCCGGGGTCGCCTGTGTACATAATGTCTGCAACTGCAAACAGATTTTTACCACCGGGAGTGGGAGCGTCTAATGCGCTTGTTGTAATTGCTGCAGATGAAACGAGCATTACGATAACAAGAGCGAGTGCTAAAATTTTGTTTTTCATCTCAAAAAACTCCTTTTTTTAATTTGTTACATAACTGTAACAATACACTTTATTATACCATACCACCCACACTGTTTGTCAATAGTTTTTCAATATTTGGTGCTTTTTCGTTCTTTTTTACAAAAAACAACTTATTTTATGTGCATTACAACGGTTCACATATTAAATTGCAGAACAAAACTCAGGATGCGCTGTGAATTATTTATAACACAAATAAAAGAGGACCTGCCCGAAGGACAGGTCCAAACTTATTAAGTTAAGCTAAATTACTTAGCAGCCTTCTTTTTAGAAAGAACAACAGCTACGATAGCGATAACTGCAACTGCTGCAACAACAGCTATGATTATACCAACGGGTGCGCCTGCTTCTTCAGCGGGAGCATCAACGGGCTCAGTAACAGCCTCTGTGGGAGCTTCAGTATCAGCTTCTGTGGGAGCTTCGGTAGCTTCTTCAGTAGCTTCTGTGTCAGCTTCTGTATCTTCAGTAGCCTCTTCTGTATCAGCTTCTGTATCTTCAACAGATTCTTCTGTGTCAGCTTCAGTAGCAAGAGCAGCTTCAGCTTCAGCCTTCTTTGCTTCTTCTTCAGCAGCCTTCTTAGCAGCTTCTTCAGCAGCCTTTGCAGCTTCTTCTGCCTTCTTAGCAGCTTCAGCAGCAGCGGCTTCAGCCTTAGCCTTTGCTTCAGCATCAGCAGCTTCAGCGGCAGCCTTTGCAGCTTCTTCAGCAGCCTTTGCAGCAGCTTCAGCCTCAGCCTTAGCCTTTGCTTCAGCTTCAGCCTTTGCAGCAGCCTCAGCGGCAGCGGCTTCTTCAGCAGCCTTTGCAGCGGCCTCTTCTTCTGCCTTCTTGGATGCTTCTTCAGCAGCAGCGTCAGCAGCGTTTGTAGTAACGTAATCCCAAGCCTTAGCTTCTTCTTCTGTTTCGAAGAAACCGAAACCTGCTATGTAGCATACAGCGTCAAGGCTCTCATTGAATTCGAACATCTGGAGACGGAACTGACGGATGGTGTTTTCGTCCCAAAGTGTACCGTCTTCAAAAATTACGTCGCTGAGGTCAACGATTGCTTCCTGCCATGCGCCGTCACCGTTAACGATGTCAAAGGTCTTAACGCCTGACTTGAGGTTGGAAACACCAAGGGGAGTAACGTCCTTGGATGCCCAGAACTTGATGTAATCAACCGCACTTGCATCTTCATTGTAAGCGTACTTGATCTTGAGCCACTTATACTTTGTAGCGTCAAGAGAAGGATTGTAGTAGTCAGAATCCCACTGATAGTAGTTGAAGTCCATAATAGGGGAGAGATACCATCCCGAAGCATCCGGGTCGCAGGAAGCAGCAACACATCTAACACCGTTATATGTTGTTTCTTCCATGTAGATTCCTGTCCAGTGTTCTGTTTTGCCGGTGCTGGGTAATATGTATGTGGGATGAACGAAAGCATTGTGGTGCTTTGTTCCGGGGTCGCCCTGATACATGATGTCGTCAACCGTGAACAGATTCTTACCGCCGGGAGTGGGCGCTTCTAATGCGCTTGTTGTGATCGCTGCAGATGAAACGAGCATAACGATAACAAGAACAAGAGCTAAAATTTTGTTTTTCATTTCAAAAAACTCCTTTGAAAAAATTTGTTACATGCCTGTAACGTTAACTTAATTATAACATACAACACTTACCAGTTGTCAATAGTTTTTCCTTTTTTCGTATTTTTTTTGTGCATTTTTACAAAATACGCTAAAATTTATGTATATTATAACGGCGATAACGGCTTGTATTGTAATTTATAATGGCATTATACTCTACATTATATGCAACATATCAAAAAAGAGAAGGAAAAACCTTCTCTTTTTTGATTAGACCATGCTTCAGTCTCTTGAAATAACTTCGTTTCTTTCTCTGAATAAGAGTGAGATACACCAGATTCCGCAAAGACCTACGACTGTGTAAATAATTCTGCTTATAGTGGCCGCCTGACCGCCGCCGAGCCATGCAACGAGGTCAAAGCTGAAAAGTCCGATGCTGCCCCAGTTGAGAGCGCCGATGATTGTAACGATAAGAGCGATTCTGTCGAGCATATACATGAGTATTCCTTTCACAGAGCATAAGCGCATTTAAAAAACAGAGCCTTATACCCTTTTCATTATTTTCCATGATACCACATGGGCTACTTCTATTATTTCACCGCAAGGGCATTTTATTCACAAAAAACAAAAAACGGAAAGCGTGAGCTTTCCGTTTTTTAGATTACTTGTTTTCGCCGAACTTCTTTTTAACTGTCTTCCAAGCGTGCATTGCAAGGGCTGCCGCGATAACACCGTAAGAAATAAACATTCTTATGTATTCGCTGATAGCCGAGTCGCCGACGAGCTTTGTTGCCGCAAGAGGAGCAACAACGAAGAGCGTATGGAAGAGTATAACGCCGAGTATCGCGTGCTTGTTGTTAGCCTTCTGAACGCTTGCACCGCCGACAAGAAGCGCCGCAACCGAGTAAAGACCAACGTTTGTCTGCTGCTGTATCGTGTTGAACGTACCGAGATTCTGCAAGAATATCAACTGACCCCACGCGGCAAGCACGGTTGAGATACAAACTGCGATGATTCTTGTACGGTTTACGTTGATACCTGCCGAAGTTGCAACGGCACGGTTCTGACCAACCGTTCTCATATCCTGACCGAGCTTTGTTGATAAAAGCCAGTTGTTGATAGCGCAGAATACGAATATCATGACGTATGTGCAGGCAGGAAGTCTTACGCTTGTTGCAACCTTATCAACTGCCGGGATCTGAGCAAGCGCAATAATAAGTACAACTGCGATAACAGCCGCAAGCGGCTTTGCGTAGCTCTTTTTTGAGATAAGGGCGCTTATAAGCTTTACTGCAAAGAATACAACTGCAATTATGCCGATAAACCAGATCGCGTCGGAGAGCAGAACTCTCGTCTGGCCGAAGAGATTGTCAAGCTTGTAGCATACGGGAGCGAGCATATTCATATATGCAGGAACACCGGTGCCTGCAGCTATTGCATTTTCAAGAGTTGTGACAATAAAGTTTGTCATAAACGCCGCGCCAAACACAAGTGCGGCACCGACTATGCCAAGTATGCTCTTTGTTTTGTTTATAGCCTGCTTCTTGATGCTTTTGTATATCATAACGGCTATCTGCCAGAGAGCAAATATAACGGCAACTGTCATAAGTGTTTCGATAAGACTTATGTTGTCAAGTGAATACTTGAGTGAGCCGTCAAGGTCAAAAGCATTTCTCAGACCAAATCCTCTGGGGAGAAGATTCGGGTCGTCAAACGGAATAAGACCGCCGATTATGTAGAGTACAAAAAGCTTGTAAAGACCGTCTGCGAAATATCCGAGTACAAGACCGGTTATCATTTCCGAACCCTTTGTCTTGTTGTAAAGGATACCTACGAGTATACCGAAAACTATTGCAAGGGGAGTCGAGATAAGCGCGGTCAATAAGAGCGCGTTTATACCGGTAAAGCCCCAGTGAACTACCCAGAATATAGCTATCTGGGAGGCCATCGCACCAACAACGATACCAAAGTTAAGTCCAAGACCCGCAAGTACGGGGATTATAAGCGAGAGCACAAGGCATGCGTTTCTGCCGAGACGTGTGAAAAGCTCACCCGAAACGTAGGAGATGTCAACACCCGAATAGCCTATACAGGTGATGCATAGGATAGCGAATAAAACGAGAACCTTGTTTTCGAACAGCCAGCTGCCGAAACTTGAAAGCATTTTCTTATTCTTCACCCGAAACACCTCCCTTTACCTTTGTGAGAGCGTAAAGGATTACGCCGTTCTGAATTATCTGACGCATTGTGTCCGAAATATCCGTGCCCTGAAGCATAACGTTGGATAGCGGAGGCGTCAGTATGATAAGTCCCTGGAATAAGAACGTACCGATGATTACGTGGCTTATCTTAGCCTTTCTTGTGGTAGCACCGCCGATAAGGACTGCTGCAACACACTGGAAGCCCATTGAGAGGGGAGCCGAATATGCCTGAATGAAGCCGTAACCCTGTGCGTAGATAATGATACCGATAGCGCCTATCGCTGTTGAAAGAGCGATACCGCGGATTCTCATTTTATCAACGTTGATTCCGCTTGCGCGTGCAAACTGAGGATTGCTTCCAACCGCCGTTATAGCCTTACCTGTTTTTGTCTTCATATATATAAATACAAGGAAGCACATGAAAAGAACGAAAACTATAAGACCTGTGGGTATATATATACCGGCAGTAACACCCTCTTCTTTAAAGAGAGTAAATCCGCCTGCATTGTTAAGCACGCCGCCGAATGACGTGTTAAGGTTTATCTGGTTACGAACACCCTTACCGCCGATAGCCCACTTAATGATACCGCTTGTAAACGGAGCTGTGAACCATACGATACTCATAAGGTATATAGCCGAGTAACCAACGTAGGTCGTAACCGTCATCTCATCTCCCTTGACGCGGTTTAAAAGCATGCCGTAAGCAACGCCCACAAACCACGCAAGTATTGCGCCAACAACGATTGCAAAGAGGATAGCCACCCACGGGCCAAAGCCGGGGAGAACTGCGTCAACTTTGACTGCTATATCGAATTCAATAGCTAAAAGTCCGCTCAAGATACCGCATACAATACCGAGACTGACACCGAAGTTAGGTCCGACGCCGCACTGTATAGAGGGTATCATCGCAAGTGCGAGTATGCCCCACATACCCCAATACTTGATAACGCTTCCGAGATAGGAGAGTACGTCAAGCTTGTACACGCCCATAAGAGCAACTATTAAAAGGAAGAAAGCAAAGATGATAAGTCTGGGGAGGTTTACGTTTTTAAGCTTTTTCATAAATTTATCCATTACTCGTTACCTCCTGCTTTACTTCCGGACATAGCAAGACCGTATTTTGCATCCGAGTCATCGGGTTTAAGCATTGCCGTAAGCTTACCGTCAGATACGATTGCGATTCTGTCACTCAAGCTGCGAAGCTCATTAAGCTCTGAGCTTACAACTATAATTGTAAGGCCTGTTTCGCGGTTGAGCTTGACGAGAAGCTCAAGCACTAGCTTTTTAGCGCCGATGTCTATACCGCGCGTCGGTTCTGATACGATGAGAAGCTTAGGATTAAGCGCAAGCGCACGTGCAAGGCATACCTTCTGCTGGTTGCCGCCCGAAAGTCTTCCAACGTACTGAGAGGGGCCTGTACAGCGTATATCAAGCTTCTTTATCATATCGTTTGCAAAGGTTTCTGCAGCTTTTGCATCATATATCTTTATCGGGCCGAATTTGTTAAGGAAGTCCTCCTTAACCTGCATTGCCGTGAATACGATGTTCTGTTCAATAGATTCTTCAAGCAAGAGGCCAACACCGCGTCTGTCTTCAGACACGAACGCGATACCCTTGTTAAGAGCGTCGCCGAGAACTGTCGGATCTATCTTTTCACCGTCAAAGGTGATATCGCCAATAGCCTCGTAAAGACCGAGAATACCGTTGGGGATACCAACCTTACCCTGACCTGCAAGACCGCCGATACCGAGTATCTCGCCGCGGCGCACGTCAAGATCAATGCCGTTAACGTTTTCGCCCGGCATTGCAACGTGATAATTCTTAAGCGAGAGAATTACATCGTTATCGTCAAGCACTCTGTTGTCAACCGTGTCTTCAACAAGCTTTTCCACCTTACGGCCGATCATAAGCTCGGCAATTCTTGCGGCAGTTGTTTCCTTTGTTATAAGTCTTTCAACAAGTGTTCCGTCTCTGAGTACGGTCATGCTGTCGGTAACACTCATAACCTCGTCTATTCTGTGAGTAATGAATATTATCGAAATACCCTTTGAAGCGATGGTACGCATAGCTTCAAGAAGCCTGTCTGCCTCGCTTTCTGTAAGAACGGCAGTAGGCTCATCGAATATGAGTATCTGCATGCCTTCCTTGTCTATTTCGCGTGCAATTTCAATAAACTGCATGTAGCCAACGGGCATGCCCTTGACGATCGTATCTTCCTTTATATCAAGGCCGATAGTATCAAGCGCACGGCGTGCATCGCCTGCCATTGTTGCCTGATCGAGCGCTTCGAGCTTTTTGCCGAGTATCGCGCTTGCAATTGTCGGAGTTGTTATTTCACGTCCGACCTTAATGTTTTCTGTAACAGTAAATCCCGGAATAAGCATGAATTCCTGGTGTACCATTCCGATACCAAGCTCCATGGCTTTCTGGGGGGAGTCGATATTAACCTCTTCTCCGTTAACCTCGATACTGCCCTTGAATCCGCCGGTGTTATGTATAACCGGCATACCGAAGAGAATGTTCATAAGAGTTGATTTTCCGGCGCCGTTTTCACCCATAAGAGCGTGTATCTCGCCGGGTGCGATGTGGAGGTCAACGCCCTTTAAGACCTTGTTGCCGTAATACTCTTTTTCTATTCCCTTCATGCTTAACACATAAGGTTTATCCATTTGAGTTTGTCCTTTCATTTGTTTGAGGGCTCTGATAAGCCCCGGCTTACGCCGCAAAAACCTCCGCACAGAGTCTATGCGGACGTTTTCGCGGCCAAGCGTAAAAAATTGAGAAAGTGCCCGCCGATTTGCACTGCAATGGACGGGCACTTTCGACCTAACCGATATTATTTATTTAATAATTTTTGGTTATCTGAAATTAGAAGTTGTAGAACGGGCAGAGGAGCATGTAGAAGTTTTCGATAGGTGTTTCGCCTTCTACGTAGTTTGAGATCTGAACGTCTTCGCCGCCGATAGCTCTGAGGCATGAGAAGAATACTTCTTCGTCAAGCTTGCCTTCTGTCTGACCTTCGCAGTATTTGATAGCATATTCAACGCCTGCTTCGATCATAAGCATATTAACGGGTGTGCCCCATGTGGACATTCTGCCTTCGTTGCCGTATTCAGCAACCTTAGCTTTGATTTCGCCGAGGATGTAGTCAACATCGCCCTCGTGACCTTCTGTGGAGATCGCGAATGCAGAGGGATAGCCGTGGTACGGGCTGGGGCAGCACTGCTGCGGGAATATAGCACCGAGCTCTGCGCACTGGAGGATGAGGGGTTCCTGCATCGAGCAGTTTGTAGAGAAGAATGCTGTATCCTTGCCGTACTGATCAACGTAAACCTTGATGTTTTCTGTGATCCAAGCCTGAGCACCTGTTACACCTGCGTCGCCTGTCGGGTCGGGAGCAGTTGCTTCAACGTACTGGATGCCGAGCTCTTCACATCTCTTTTCGAAGAGAGCCTTACGTGCGCTGATAGTAGCGTAGCCAAGGTGACGTTCGAAGGAAACGTGAACGAATGTCTTAGCGCCCATAGAATGAGCCTGGTCGATAACTGTTGTACCCATTGCGATTTCGTCAACGAGCATGCAGATGTCTGCAGCAGATGCGATAACAGCAGGGTCTTCAGCGCAAACGCCTGTTACGAAGAGGATGTCGTCGCGTGTTTCCTTAACCTTGTTGATAGCTGCGGTCGCACCGGGAACTGCCTGTACGAATACGATAGCCTTAACAGCAGGGTCGGAAGCCATGTTTGTAACAGTAGCGATTGTCTGTTCTGTTTCGGAAGAGAAGTTGTCGGGATATGTAGCAGTAACGATCATATCGCCGTATTTTTCCTTAGCTTTCTGAGCAGCCTGATACTCTTCTTCGCCCTGAGAAACAGTACCTGTAATGATACCGATCTTGTATGCGGGAGCATCTTCACCCTCAACGGGATCTGTGTCTGCTTCAGAATCGCTTACAACGGGATCAACTACTCCGCAAGCAGCGAAGGAGAGGAGCATGATAAGCGAAAGAAGGATAGCAAGAAACTTTTTCATTGTGATTATCTCCTTAATCGTTTATTTGCCTGCAAAAAGCAGGCATATATCGGTTATTTGGTATAACTAATTTTATCAAATTACTCTCAAAATTGCAATAGATACGCATATATTTCAACTTTTTGCACAAATCTTAAACACATTTTTAAAGCAATATTGACAAACAAATAACAAATCGTAAAATATTTTTTTGCATAATTTTGCTAAATTATATATTTTTTGACAAAAAATAAAGGAGCCATAGAGACTCCTTTGCATAAAGCTTAATATTTTCTCCACACCATTTTGTTAACAACGCCGGTGTAGCTCTGGATTATTTTTACAACCTTTGTGGATACGTTTTCTTCAACGTATACGGGTACGGGAATACCGTAGTCGCCGCTTTCGTTCATGCTTACGGCTGTGTCAACTGCCTGGAGCAGACTGCGCTCGTCAATGCCCGCAAGTATAAAGCAGGCCTTGTCAAGAGCTTCGGGGCGTTCTGTTGACGTGCGTATGCATACAGCGGGGAAATGACGGCCTATTGACGTGTAGAAGCTTGATTCCTCAGGAAGCGTTCCTGAGTCTGAAACTACTGCAAAGGCGTTCATCTGAAGATTGTTATAGTCGTTAAAGCCAAGCGGCTCGTGGCATATCACTCTGCTGTCAAGCTTAAAGCCTGATGCTTCAAGTCTTTTCTTGCTTCTCGGGTGGCAGGAATAAAGTATCGGCATATCGTATTTTTCGGCCATCTTGTTTATCGCATTAAATAGCGAGAGAAAATTTTTTTCGGTATCTATGTTTTCTTCTCTGTGAGCCGAGAGAAGTATGTACTTTTTCTTTTCAAGACCAAGCCTTGAAAGCACGGTGCTTGCATTGATTTCGCCAAGATTGTTGTGAAGCACCTCTGCCATAGGCGAGCCCGTAACGTAGGTGCGTTCTTTGGGAAGTCCGCACTCGTGCAGATAACGGCGCGCGTGCTCGGAATATGCAAGGTTGACGTCTGATATAATATCAACTATACGGCGGTTGGTTTCTTCGGGAAGACACTCATCCTTGCATCTGTTGCCTGCTTCCATGTGGAATATCGGTATATGCAGTCTTTTTGCACTTATTGCAGAAAGGCAGGAGTTTGTGTCGCCAAGAATAAGAAGCGCGTCGGGCTTTATCTGTGACATAAGCTTATATGAGCAGTTGATTATATTTCCCACTGTTGCGCCGAGGTCGTCGCCGACAGCGTCCATATATACTTCAGGGTCTGCAAGCTTGAGATCCTTGAAAAATACACCGTTTAAGTTATAGTCATAGTTCTGACCTGTGTGAGCAAGGATACAGTCAAAGTATCTGCGGCACTTGTTTATAACAGCGGCAAGCCTTATAATTTCAGGGCGAGTGCCAACGATTATAAGAAGCTTTAAGCGTCCGTCGTTTTTGAATTGTACGTAACTGTAATCAAGTTTGATATCCATATTATGTTACCTCTGTTTGCGTATCAGACAATTTCACCGAAGGTGTCAGGCTTGTTCGGATCAAAGCATTCGTTTGCCCACATTACGGTTATAAGATCGTCCTTGTCTGAAAGATTTATTATGTTGTGAGTATATCCCGGCAGCATATGAACGGCGCATATATCGTCACCGGAAACCTCAAAGCGCAGAACCTCGTCAGAGCCGATCTTTCTTTGCTCAATAAGACCTTTTCCTGAAACAACGATGAAAAATTCCCACTTCGTGTTGTGCCAGTGCTGACCTTTCGTTATACCGGGCTTTGAAATGTTCACGCTTATCTGTCCGCAGTTTTCGCTTTTTAAAAGCTCTGTGAAGCTTCCTCTGTTATCAACATTCATTTTCAGCTTGAAAGCTACCTTGTCTGCAGGCAGATATGACAAATACGTTGAATAAAGCTTCTTTGCAAACGAACCCTTTGGTATTTCGGGTATTATAAGAGTTTCGGGCTGCTTTCTGAAGCTTTCAAGCAACTCTACTATCTCTCCAAGAGTTACGCGGTGCGTGACGGGGGCTGCGCAAAAACGGCCCGTGTCGCAAAGCAGGGTATCAACACCGTCAAACTCGCAGTGATGCTCATGTCCTTCAAGAGCCGCTACCATTTCATCAACGAGATCGTCAATATACAAAAGCTCAAGCATAACGGCAGGATCGTTTACCGTGATAGGCAGTCCGTGAGCCATATTGTGACAGATAGTAGCAACGGCGGAGTTGTAATTAGGTCTGCACCACTTTCCGAAAAGATTGGGAAAGCGGTATATAAGCACCTTCGCACCCGTTTCCTTTGCATAATCAAAGAAGAGATCCTCGCCGGCTTTTTTTGATTTTCCGTACTCGCCCCCGGCATATCTTCCTATAAGCGTTGCCTGAATAGATGAAGCGAGCATAACGGGGCAGTTGTTAGAGTGGTTTTTCAGAGTATCTAACAGAGTAGAAGCAAAACCGAAATTGCCGCGCATAAAATCCTCAGGATTTTCAGGGCGGTTAACTCCTGCAAGGTTAAAAACGAAGTCTGCATCACGGCAGAAAGCATCAAGGCACTCTGCGGGCGTATCAATATCGTATTCGAAAAGCTCAATATCGGTAAGCGAGGTAGTTCTGTCCTTGCCGTCGCGTATACATTTAAGTCTTTCGCATAAATTTCTGCCCACAAATCCGTGAGCACCCGTTACAAGAATTTTCATTTGTAATCTTCCTGTCTTACTTAATTATCTGTTGTATGAAATCCAACCTGGGAAAGCTCAAGGCTAAACTCTTTTGCCTGAGTTGTAAGCTTCAAGTCATTTGTAAAGCGCTTGATTCTGTTTCTTTTGAAAAGTAAACGATCAAAGATGCGTATTAGCCAGAAAACGGGCAGAAGAACCGGCGCTTTATCAAGAAGCGGATAAAAACTTTTCATCTGCGCCAGAGGCAAGAAAATACCATGGAACAGTTTGTATATTCTTGGAAATCTTTTGTCATTATTATAGAGAGCGGAAGCGCGGACCTTGTTATTATGGTTTCCGAATATTCCGCTTTCAAATATCCGTATCGTCATAAACTTTGATATTTCGTCAAAGTCCTTTCCGTCAAACCATACTCCAAACAACTTTTCTACGTTTTTATAAAAATCACCGAGAGCCATCTTGGCAAGCTCGTTTCGTATATAAACCTTGTCAAGCTGCACGGATCTCTCCATAACGTAAAGATCTGTAAAATGCCTGAGTCCGATACCTCCGTTACGGTAATGCTTGGCTATGTGCACTACGAGATATACGTATAGATCCTCGTGCGACAATTTGCACAAATGCGAGGGATTTTCTTTTGAAAAGAATCTTTCAGTATCATTGTAGTAGTCGTAATACTCGGGAAAAGTCGTGCCTATCATTTTCTTGTGAAGCTCTATTTTAGTATTTCCTGACTGAAAGACGTATTCGTGCGACGATTCTTTTTCAAACGTGTATCCAAGAAGCGTAAGCTCTTTCGCAGCGCTTTCGATATGCCCGGGATGAATGAGTATATCAAAGTCACCAACTATCCTCATTTCGGGGCGGGGATAATAGTCACGCACCACAAAACCCTTAAGCGGCATATAATCAATGCCCTTTTTATTAAACGCCTCAAACATTTTTGATATTTTATACTCGTTTTCGGCAGAAAGCATGGTACTTTTAAACAGACTGAGCTTGAATTTTTCCAAAATATCGGGCGGCAATTCAATATTACAGTTTTTAATGCCATAGTATATCAGTGGCGTTATCCTGTGTGCGTTTGACAAAATATAGATATTATCCCAGCTGATATCATCGGGTATACTAAAGGACTCGCCCGAAAGAGCGCTTTTTATAAGCCTAACAACGGCGGTAACGTTTTTTTTCATTATTTTTGGATATCCTCAAGTTCGTTTCTTATATATTCGAGGGACATAAGCTTTTCTTTAACCTGCTTGATATCAAGAAGCTCTGTGTTGTGAGAATTGAACTCGGTGAGCGTGTTGCGCTTTGTGTCGCCCTCTTTGAAATATTTGTCGTAGTTGAGTCCGCGCTTGTCGCTCGGCACTCTGTAAAAGGCACCCATATCTATGGCGTTTGCACATTCCTCGTTTGTGAGAAGCGTTTCGTACATTTTCTCGCCGTGGCGGATACCGATCACCTTTATCTTGGATTTGTCGCCGCCAAAGAGCTCGCAAACAGCCTCTGCCTGAGTCTGTATCGTGCAGGCAGGAGCCTTCTGTACGAGTATATCTCCGCTCGTTCCGTTTTCAAAAGCGAAGAGAACGAGGTCAACAGCTTCGTCAAGCGACATTATAAAACGTGTCATCGTAGGGTCTGTAATTGTTATCGGCTGACCGTTTTTGATCTGGTCTATCCAGAGCGGAATGACCGAGCCGCGTGAGCACATTACGTTTCCGTACCTGGTACAGCAGATCTTTGTTTTTTCAGGCGAAACTGTGCGTGATTTAGCAACGATAACCTTTTCCATCATCGCCTTGGACGTACCCATCGCATTAACAGGGTATGCAGCCTTGTCTGTTGAAAGACAGATAACAGATTTTACTCCCTCGTCGATAGCGGCGGTAAGAACGTTTTCTGTACCGATAACGTTGGTTTTTACGGCTTCGATCGGGAAAAATTCGCAGGAAGGAACCTGCTTGAGTGCCGCCGCATGGAATATGTAATCAACGCCGTGAATAGCGTTCTTGATAGACTGAATATCGCGCACGTCACCTATATAGAACTTGATCTTCTCTGCATGCTCAGGCATCTTTGCCTGAAATTCGTGGCGCATATCGTCCTGCTTCTTCTCATCGCGTGAAAAAATGCGGATTTCTCCGATGTCGGTCTTGAGGAAACGGTTGAGCACGGCATTACCGAAGCTTCCCGTTCCGCCCGTGATCATTAAAACCTTGTCTTTAAAAAGTGACATGTCCTACCTCCAGAATATCAGCAATTCTTCTGCAAGCAAATCCGTCACCGTAAGGGTTGCTTGCATGTGACATTGCGTTATATGCTTCTTCGTTTTCAAGAAGAAGCTTGAAGTTTTCATAAATAACGTCTTCGTCTGTTCCGACAAGCTTGAGCGTGCCTGCCTTAATACCCTCAGGACGCTCGGTCGTGTCGCGCATAACGAGTACGGGCTTGCCGAGAGAGGGGGCCTCTTCCTGTATTCCTCCGCTGTCTGTAAGGATCATATGGCTTCTTGCAAGGAAGTTGTGAAAATCAAGAACCTCAAGAGGCTCGATTATGCGTATACGGTCGCAGTCGCCAAGTTCTTCTTCAGCCGCCTTGCGAACAACGGGATTCATGTGTATCGGATAAAGCGCCTTAATGTCGTCATGCTCATCCATAACACGACGGATGGCTCTGAACATATTGTGCATCGGCTCTCCTAAATTTTCCCTGCGGTGAGCTGTTATCATAATAAGTCGGCTGTCCTTTGCCCATTCAAGCTCGGGATGAGTATAATCTTCGCGTACAGTCGTTTTAAGAGCGTCTATCGCCGTGTTGCCCGTGATGTATATAGAAGACTCGTCCTTACCCTCTTTTATAAGATTATCTCTTGAAAGCTCGGTGGGAGCAAAGTTGTACTTTGAAATGATAGATACAGCCTGACGGTTGAATTCCTCGGGGTACGGACTGAAGATATTGTACGTTCTGAGTCCTGCCTCAACGTGACCTACAGGCACTTGCATATAGAAGCAGGCAAGAGCCGTCACGAACGTCGTTGAAGTATCTCCGTGTACGAGAACAACGTCGGGCTTAACTTCTTCAAGTACACCCTTTATGCTTGTTAAGATGTTCGTTGTTATGTCAAACAGCGTCTGCTTGTCCTTCATGATAGAAAGGTCATAGTCGGGAGTGACGTTAAAAGCCTCAAGCACCTGGTCGAGCATCTGACGGTGTTGGCCTGTTACGCAAACGACAGTCTTTATTCCTTTTCGTGTTTTAAGCTCGTTTACGAGCGGGCACATTTTTATTGCTTCGGGACGAGTCCCGAATACAAGCATTACCGTTTTCATTATATATTTCCTTTAGTCTCTGAAAAATAGATCTCTTGTATATACCTTATCAAGCACGTCGGACAAAGCGCTGTCGTAGCGGTTTGTAATTATAACGTCTGATATGCGCTTGAACTCATCAATATCGTGTATTACACGGTTGTTGAAGAAGACGTCTTCCTTCAGTGTCGGTTCAAAGATGACTATATTGATCCCCTTTTCACCCAAACGCTTGATAACGCCCTGTATCGAACTCTGCCTGAAGTTATCCGAGCCCGATTTCATCGTAAGCCTGTATACTCCGACGGTTTGGGGATTTTTATCTGCGATCTGATCAGCAATAAAAGTCTTGCGCGTCTTGTTTGCTTCTACTATTGCGGAGATTATATTCTGCGGAACATGATCGTAGTTTGCAAGTAACTGCTTTGTATCCTTAGGCAGACAGTACCCGCCGTAGCCGAAAGAGGGATTGTTGTAGTGATCGCCTATTCTCGGGTCAAGGCATACGCCTTCAATAATGGACTTCGTATCGAGTCCGCGCAAAGAAGCGTACGTGTCAAGTTCGTTGAAGTATGAAACCCTCAGCGCAAGATACGTGTTTGCGAAAAGTTTGACCGCTTCAGCTTCGGTGGGCTTCATAAAACGCACTTCTACGTTTTCCTTGAGGGAACCCTCTGCGAGAAGGGCGGCAAATTCTTCAGCAGCTTTTTTCAGACGCTCGTCATCGGGTACTCCGACTATTATGCGGCTGGGATAGAGATTATCGTATAATGCTTTGCCTTCGCGTAAGAACTCAGGGCTGAAAAGTATGCTTTTGCAGCTATATTTTTTACATACCGACTCTGTATAACCAACGGGTACAGTTGATTTAATTATCATGATGGCGTCTAGATTGACTTCAAGTATCTGCTCTATAACGCTTTCTACTGCCGAAGTGTCAAAATAATTCTTGTCGGGATCGTAATTGGTTGGTACTGCTATAATGATAAAATCAGCATCGGCATACGCGGTTTTTCCGTCTGTGACGGCTGTAAGCTGGATATTCTTGGTTGCAAGATATTCTTCTATCTCGCGATCGGCTATAGGAGACCTTCCGTTGTTTATCATTTCGACCTTTTCGGGAAGAATATCAACTGCAAAAACTTTGTGGTGCTGCGAGAGTAATACGGCGATGGATAAACCAACGTATCCCGTGCCGACAACAGCTATTTTCATGGTGATTATTCCTTTCGAGTGTTTCGAAAAGCGCTGTGGCTAATACCACAGGCAACTATTCTTATATTACGCTAAATAATAAACTTTGATTTTGGGAAGCGCGTATAAAAAATCAGTTTTCGTATGATAAAGTCAAGTGGATTTATGCCTGTATTTCTCTAATGAAGCTAATAACATTTTTTTAAGTTGTATATATTCCTGTAATCCAAATATTTTTGATGCCATTATATAAATGAATATACCGATAAGGATTTGAACAATTAACATAAAAAACGGAGGGATGTTTAACAGCCCAATTGCATATACAACTATATACATAATACCTGAAAGTAAAAATTTTGGAACGACATCAATAATTTGTTCATAAACAGAATACCCGATGTGTTTTTTGCCTGGGTACATATTTATAAAAATTGCAATGAAATTTGACAATAACTCTGATAATGCAATAAATATTACACCCTTTTTGAAAACGACAGCAACTATTAATAGTGTGATACCAATAACTTTGCGAATGATATCTAAAACGAGATACTCAGTTGCATTTCCTGATGCTTTAAGATATTGCAAACTTGACATGGCTATAGGTTGGATAGCATAATTGAAACAGGATATCTGCAGAAATATTACACTTGGCAGCCAAGCCTCTGTCAGTAGCAGTTTGATAAACGATGGGCCAACTGCAGCAAAACCAAACATGAGTGGTGTTATAATATAAGCACTCATTCTGTTAAAACGTCGCACAAGTTGCTTTAGCTTTTCGCTATTATCAATAGATGACATGACGGGAAACAGAGTGGTGTTTATTGCTGTGACGATGTTTAAAACCAACATTTTTGGAAAATTTATGCCTTTTGTATAATAAGCCAAATCTTCTGAAGAGTATCTGTTTCCTATAACCAAGCTTGCAGAGTCAGCATACAAGGTGATTAATAATCCGGATATCATTAATTTTACGCCGTATGAGAACATCGGCTTAAAACGAGAAAAAGAGAAGTAAAGCTTCGGTTGCCATTTAGATGATATAACAAATAAGATGGAGTTAATGATATATGATATTAAATTTTGGGCTACCAACGACCATACTCCAAATCCGTTATATGCCATCAATATACCGATTATAGCTGAAAAAAATGAACCTGATACCGTTATAAAGAAAAGTTTTTTAAACTGTAGCTTCTTTGATAATAGAGATCTGTAAAAGGAGTTAAAGCTTGCTAAGACTACGCTTATTCCAAGTATTCTCAGAACCATTACCAATAATTCTTGGTCATATGATTTGTTAAGAATACGGACCAAAAACGGTGCTGAAAAATAAATCGCTCCAAACACCGATAATGAAAACAATGCGTTAAAGATAAACATGGAGGAAAAATCTTTATCATCCGCATCTTTTTTTTGTATCAAAGCATTTCCGAATCCTCCTGATACGAACGAAATTGCCAAGCTTGTAAAAATATTTACGGCAGCAATAATTCCATATTCTTCCGGAAGAATCATGCGAGCTAAGATTATTGATACCAATAAACCCATACCCTGTGATGCTAGTCGTTCTGCAATACTCCAAAACATACTGTTTGCAAGCTTATTGCTATTTTTGTCCATAATATCGTTTCCTTTTTTTCGATATTTGTCAATTGATATTTTTTAAAATTATTTTTGCACTGTATGAGGGAATATTCATAGGAAAAACTTGTTGTATTTCTTCATTTGAGATAGAATTTCCAGACATGGATACAACAAAATTTACTATTTTGTCTGCATTAAGTGAGTCATTGTCTGTGCAACGGATGATCAAAGCTAACGGATATTTGTTCAGATACTCAACACACACGTCGTCTTCTTTTAATGAAAAATGAATGATAGGTTTTTTATAAGTCATGTATGTGATTATTTTAGACGGTAAGCTGTTTGAAACCGTATTCCCGATACTGACCAAAACATCTGCTTTAAAGATTGCTTGGTTGAGAATTTGTTGTTCAACGTATCCGTGTGTTTCGAAGCTTGGCATTTCGTATTTAGCTTTTAACAGAAGTTCATCACAGCCTTTGCTGTAAAAATCAAATTTCCAATTTATACGTTTTCCAATCTCCTTAAAGGTTTTGTAAATAATCTCGGGTGAACGATAGCTGTAATCCAATATTCCAGCGTATATGAATGAAACTGTATCCGAAGATTTTGTTTGGACAGACGGTGATTTTGAAAAGTCTAACAGAGGTAAGTCAACAACTTCCATTTTAAAGGCATATTTTGCATGATCTGATAACCAATGTTTTTCATGGCATTTTAAGACCATTATAATATCTGACTTTTTATACAGAGAATTCAAAAAGAGCTTGTAGGATAAATTCAAATAATTGCTCCATTTTCTTTTTCCGCCTATGCCGTCAGCAACAGAATCAAGCTCATAAATGAAGTGTTTAATCTGCGGATATATTTTTCTTAATTCATATCCTGCCACTATGGCGGTCAAAGGGAAGTACATCGAAACCACAGCATTAATTTTGTGAGTGCTGCATATTTCCTTTGCAGATGAAACGGTTCTCTTTACCAAATCTTTATCATAACTTGGAGAGAAAATATGAGTTAACATTCTTGCGGCAACAAAGAGTTTTCTTAAAATAGTATTTTGAGGTAAGGCGCTTGTTTTTGGTTGATATGTTATAGGGATGATATGAGATGTTGGTAAGGGTGCGTTTTTATCTGTTTCGCAACTGATTACAAATACCTCTGTATCATGTTTCATCAGCTCATTTGCTAAAGCTTTTGTACATAAACCGTTGGCTGTGGATTTTCCGCAATATCCAGAAGTTAAAAACAACACTTTTTTCATTTTTGATCAATACCATCCAATGATTTTTCTGCAATCTTGCTGTATAGATATATATCCGTATTTTCCGATTCTGCAATGTTTTTCATATTATAATACTTTTTGGTATATATAAGTTCAGTAATTTTGTCTCTTATGGTTTTGTTTGTTACGGGAGAAAGGAAATCGCTGTTTCCGCCGTTATTGACATGCTCCATTCCTTCCCATCTTTCGAAAACACACGGAATTTTCGCAGCACACGCCTGTTCCCAAAGAACCGAATGCTGTCCCGGGAAGAAAACAAGATCGGCTGCAAAAAAGTAGTCATAAACTGCGTCTGCATCTATCCAACCGATGTATATTATATTTTTGTTCTTTTCAAGCAAACTTTCAAACTTGTCTTTTATATCGTTATTTACATTACCGAAAACCAGCAATTTAACGTTATCAAGACCGGAACATGCTTCCATAAGCAAATCGATTTTCTTCTTTTTGTCGATCTTTCCGCCGGTTACCACAAGAAATTCGTTGTCCGAAATACTGTATTTGTCACGTGTTTTTTTGCGTATATCGTCTTTTTGTTCAAGGTTGATTTTTTCGTCATCCGCTCCCATAATTAAAACATCGGTTTTGCTTGAAGGAATTTTGAAATAGTCTTCAGCGTACTGCTTGCGCCATGGTGTCACCCCGTACACACGTTCAACATACGGTGCGGATCTTTTGTTGATATGACGGTAAAAGCTTCTTAGTAAGCGCTTTTTGAAAGAGTCGAATTTCATTCCGATATTATAATCCAAGTGATTGTCTTGAACAATTATACAATCGGGGTTGATTTTCTTTTTATACTTGATAACATCGTAAATTGTAGTGCTTATCAGGCCGTGATAGAAAACAAAATCGGGTTTGAGTTCTTTCAGAAGACCAAATACTTCCATTCGTGAGTTAATATTTGTAAGTATTTGATGCGGATATTTTTTTCTTGCAAGGCGTATTACTCTTACCCCGTCATTAAGTATATAGTCACCACATTCGGTCTCAACGATCTTTCCGTCCTTGTGCATGGTGTTTGTAATTATCAGGGTTACGTCGTGACCAAGCTTTTTGTGATATTTTGGGAGAAGATTATCCTGATACCCCCAATAGTCGTTATACGGAGCGTTAGGTGCGATATGTACGATTTTCATATAGATCTATATACTCCTTGAATTTGTCATTCATATTGAATGATTTTGATCTTGAAAGGCACGCCTCTTTTGAGTACGGTCTCTCGTTGCAAATGCGTATGATCTCTTTTTCTAGAGAGTCAATATCATCGCAGTCAACAATGCTGCCGCATGTATTATCGGGAATCTCCGGACTGCCACCTGTTTTGAATGTAAGTATAGGTGTTCCGCAAGCAAGTGATTCTAAATTTACAGTAGGGAAGTTTTCTTCCCTTGTTGGATTTACAAACAGGTCTGCCGCCGAGTATATTTCAGCAAGCTCGCTTTGATTGCTTGTACGGTGGATAGAGATTATGTTATCGGGTAATTCTGTGTCAACGTTTTCGTTTGTTCCGACCAGAACGATTTTGTAATTATCCGGAAGTCTTTTGGAAAGCTCAATAAATACGTCAAGACCTTTTCGTCTTCCCCAGCCGAAAGCAACGCCGAGCAATACGTGCTTATCAACCAAGCTATGCTTTTCACGGAAATTGCTTTCGGTTGGCTTAAATATATTAAGGTCAACGCCGTTGTTTATTACTTTAATCGGGTACTGTTTTAAAAATGATTCGCGTACGAGTCCAGCCAACCATTCGGACGGGGTTACCACAGTCATATCTTTGACTCCCGTAAACCACTTTTTTTTCATTAAATACATATTTTTTGTATTATCCACCAAGCTTTTCGGATATATATTGGTTTGCGGGCAGTCATAACATCCTGTTTTCCATTTGTCGCAGCCTGCAAGTGTGAAGTACGGGCATTGTCCGGTAAATGACCAACAGTCGTGAAGCGTCCATATAGTTTTTATGTTGTTTTTCTTTATATAATCAAACAGCATCCTGAGATTGATGCAAAAGCCGTGCAGATTATGAAGATGGATAATGTCAGGCTTGAATTTTTCAAGCTTTGATATAAGCTGACGTGTTCCTATGCTTGAATAACATCCGTTTTTACCTTTTATTATTGCAAGTGTATAATGTACGGCATTATCTAAATATGAGCCGTAGTATTCGTGATACATCGGAGGCTTGGGCAGACTTTTATATTTGACGGAAAACTGATTTGTTGAATACGTGTTGGCAATATTTCCGTATGAGCGTGCGCAGTTTGCAATCTGCAACATGATTTTTCCCGTGCTTCCCGAGAGGGTCATATTTATTGCTGCAATACGGATAATTTTATTTTCGCTGTTTTCACAAATAACGTTTTTGTTCATTTGTTTGTTTCCTTATTTGTATTTGAATACCGGATACGATACGGTTGTTTCTTGTTTTCGGAAATAAATTTTGAACAAAGCCCCAGCAATAAGAAAAAGTTTGCGCTGGTGAGATACGATCCGGACATAAACAGGTGTACAAACCCGCAAAATACCATTATCACCAAAAATACTTTTTCGTTGTTTGTTTTTGTTGCAAAGTATGCTCGGAAAATCATTAAAATAACAGTAATCAGCAAAATTGAACCGAGAGGAATGCCAAAGTTTAGCCAGAATTCATATATTATGTTATGAGCATATCCGTTTAAAATGATATTACGGTCAGCTCCAATACCATTTCCAAGCATTGGAGATTCAACAATTTTCGACCATACTTGCTCCAAAATCGTATCGCGGCTGGATGAAGCAAATATTTCTCCTGAAGTAATTTTTTCAAAAATTCTGATACTGAGTCCAAGATTAGCGGCAATCTGACCGAGAATGTCTACAATTCTGTAGAAGAAAACAATGATTAAACTGCCGGCAGTTAAAAAAACTGTGTAAGTCAGTGCCGGATGCTTATATTTTTTAAACCAGAGAAGCATTATTATAAAAAATGCTAACATACATCCAAACGCACCGCGGCAGCCAAGCGAGAACAAAAGGACAAATCCAACTAAAAACGTTGCTATATTTGCTAGATTCGGCTTGTTGATCATTCCGTATATCACCATACAGATGTGCGGCAGAATTTTATATGCTGCGTCCATGTCTCCTGCGTATTTGGATACAATGTCGGTCATTGGATCATTTATAAGGGTTTTGTAAACTGTCATTGCTATTACGCTTAATACAGACAATATATACATGTATGGGAAATATCTTTTAACATCGATTGTAGCGCCTATGAGATACATTGGAAGCAAGGTGAACATGAATCCGTTGAGCATAGAGTCAAGAGCGTCTTTGTTATCAGGGAATATAATATAATTGAGTAAGTATACGGAAGCTACAATAAGCACGAAGAGAATATTATTTACTCTGAGCCGTTTGATTATTTCCGGGATGGCAAAAAGTATACAGATGCTCCATATCGCCACCAAAAAAAGGTCGGGATAGTTGCCGATGTAGGGTATACGCATAATAGCTGCTCTGACGTATGTAAGAAGTACGTCCTTGCTCCAGATGAGCATTATTAATGCGAAAAACGCCATGTTGGAAATGGGAGTTATATTTACGGGAAGTGTTTTTTGTTTGAGATGACTTGTGTTTGATAACACGGTGATTCTCCTTGTGCGTTAGTTGAATTTGGATAATAGATTTATGATTTTCTTTGTTTGCGTGATCTCATTTTTTTCTTGTAAAACGAATTTTTGAGCAGCTTTGCTCTTGTTCAGAACAATTCCGTTGACATCTTCGCAGACTTCAACAAGCTTGTTGCAAAGTGCTTCGGGCGAGTTGTCGTTAACGTAGAATATATAGTCATCGTATTCATCTGGTATTCCGTCAAGCTTATATGCAATAAGAGGCTTTCCTGACGAGAGATACTCAAGATTTTTGGACGGAAAGCTGTATTTGGTGAATTCTTCGTTGTTCTGCCGGGGATTTACCAAAACGGCAGCGCTGCTTTGAAGTTTCAGAACTTCGCTTCTGGCAAGCTGACCTTTGAAAATAATACGCTTGTCTTTTAAAACCGCGCGTTTTATTTCATCTTCGCTATCGCCTATTCCGCAGATTATAAGTCTGTATTTGGGATTGTCTGTCATCATAAAGGCTTCAACGAGATTCATTACTCCAAAACGCTTGTGAAGTGTTCCTGTATAAAGAATATTCTTTATGACTGATGTATCAGTACTGTTTTCGTAACAGTCCGAGTTGGTAGATATGCCTTCCATTACGCAAAACGGCTTGGTTAGTTTCATATAATCAGCCATATGGCGTGTAAGCAGAACGAAAGCATCAATGTGTTCAAGCTTTGAATATGAACTTTGAGCAAGCCTGTTTTCAAAAAGCTTCTTAACGAGGCTTTTTTTGCTTGACAAACTCGACATATCGGGCAGATCTGCTATTATGGCGCAGATCTTAAGGTCAGGATACTTGGCTTTCAGCCGTGAGAGCGCAGACATAAACGGTGCGCATACCGTATAAACGAACAGCGTTTTATCGTCATTATTATTTTTGCACCATTTATCAAGCTCTTTGAATATTTTGATCGGTTGATGATATTTTCTGATAAGCTTTATGTTGCAAAATCCGATGTTTATATTGCTTTTTGAAAAATCGGCGTCAAAAAGGCTCTTTTTCACAAAAGGCTTTTTGTAATACTGAGGAAAGCTTCCAATCGGAAGTACGTTGAATATTTTGATTTCGGTATTCAGGTTTTTGGAAAGGCCGTTATATATATGCCATTCAAGGGCATTTGCGGCATCTTGCATATTATTTTTTGAAAGTGATCGTACTATGCTGTCAAGCTCGTAGGGTATGAGAGTTGTCAGAAAAGCGTAGTTCATTTTGAAACCCTCTCGCTTTTTGCAACAAAATTTTCGTATGAAAGCATTTGCTTATAACCGGCTTGTCCCTGATACATTAATCTTATTTTTTTAGCAATTGACAAATCACCTTTGCCTTTTGTTCTGAATGCCATATACAAATATTTAGGCAAAGTAGTTTTTGGATTAATTGCTGCATAGCATGCACCTACTCCGTAGAAATACTTATCATCGTACCCGGTAAACCACGTGGACTTTTCATACGATACCTCACCTATGGTTTCTTTTGATACATAAAATGTGAGCCCCGCTCTGCGAAGCGCCTTTATCCATATACTGTCTTCACCTGAGGGAAAAAGGCATCCCCCTCCAAACAGTGTGGTGAACCACGCATTTGCCCGACGAACTGAATTAAGCCGAAATGCAATACGGATAGAACCCCACGGTGTTCTTGAAAATTTTGATATTTTTTTTGTTTTTGCGTATTGAGGGGGCTTTCTGTGAGGATCGTCAGATGTAAAATGGAATACTATAACATCAGCATCAGGATACTTTTCAAATTCCGCAAGGACTTTTTCTTCCATATCGTCTGCATATCTGACATCATCATCTGCCATAAGGCATATATCAGCAGAGGCGTATAAAAGCGCAATATTTCTGTTTTTTCCTACGCCTCGTGTTTCATTTGAGATCATTTTTGCAATATGACTGTCAAAATTTATTTCTTCATAAGAAGTATGATCGCATTGGTTAGCGTAGACAATGTCTGAATGTACATTCATTTCTTTAATCTTTGAAAAATCGTTTTGATGCATTGTAACACATAAAATCTCAAATTTTGACATCGTCTGTTCTTCCTCCGTTATCCCCCTAGTTTGGTTTTCAACTTCAAGTACAACGACACAGGTAAATGCTTAATTATACTTTTCAATGTTCTTTTTAAATTCGTTTTTACTGACAACATTTTTCTGCGTTTTTTCACTATAACTTTTATATCATCAGTTCCATTGAGCAGAGCAAGGACCTTTTCTCTTCTGTCAAGGTTACATCTATGTATTTTTTTGTACGATTGAGCATGGATTATTTCATCAAAATCAGCTTTTTCAATTTTGAATTTTGAAGAAACACTGGAGAACAACTCGCGACCTGTTTCACTTGAAATTATCACTGCGGAAACGCCACTTGTGTTTAAGCTATATCGCTTTCCCCAAAAATCACCTATTCGTATGTCAGTTTTCTCAACCGTGCTTTTGGCAATGCAGTCAAAACAAGCTTCGTTCATAGCGTCCATTCCGAAGAAAAGTTCATGAAAGGGATCGCTATATTTAGAACTTGTCGTTTTTCGCGTTTGGCTAAAAAAATCGCAAGAATATTCGTGCCAACCGTGTGATTTGCTTCGAAAATTAATGTGGTCAATGTTATCTGTTCGGAGTTGAGCTTTTACGTAATCCAGATATTTGTCCCATAGTTTAATACTCGGGCATCCATGACAAAAAATATCAACAAAAATATATTTACTGCGATTTTTGTGAATATCTGCCATCTTTGAGAAGGCATATATCTGGCAGGGCGTTCCGAATATAGCATATTTTTGTTCACTTTTATCTGAAACTACCGCACGAAAAGCATCACTCGTATAGCTTTGGAGATACTTGGATCCCTTAAACTGTTCAAGTTCTGATGCTGTTTTTGCAATTTTTGTGACCGCACGTTCGAGCCCGGTGTCATAAGCAACTCCGAGAACGTAGTAACCGCGGTCCAGGCACTCACGCATAAGCTCGATGGAAACAGCGCCGGAAGATGCGCTATATAATTCGCTCTTGTCTTTATTAACAGCACTAAAGCATTCATGGTCTTCTTTGTTTTTAACCGAAAAATCATCATCAAACCGATAACACACGTTAGTACAGATGGAGCATCTTATGCATTTGGTTTCATCTATGAAAGGACGATAAAATCCATTTTCATTTTCTTTAATTGTTAATGCATTGCAGGGACAACAAGCAGAGCACATTCCACACCCTGTGCAATTATGAATGCTCTCGTGCGAGCAAACGTTTTTTTTCATATCATTTTTCTCCATCGTGAAGAGCGTTTATTAAATACTCGCGTGATTTTATCCTTTCGTCATTTAAAAATGAATTTACCTTTTCAAACGAAATATCCATACAACCGGAAGTATTATTTGGCTCATATCTTTCGGACAGAGAAGCCATTTTTAATATAGATTCAATGCGAGCGGACTGTTTCCCTGCGTTTCCGTAATTTCTATCAAATGTATAAAATGGGATATTGAAATTCAATGAAAAAGCCGTTCCATGAAAAGAATCTGTACAAACAAACTTTGCATTTTTTATGTATTCGACAAATTCACAAGGACCGGCAACACCTGTATTTCCTAATTCCGAGTTTTCGAATACATACGGCAGATTTATTATTTTCAAGTTTAAATCGCGGCTTATTTTTTTGGTTATTTCAATAGCTTGTTTTGAAGGTGTGTCTAAAAAATATGCTAAAAGATACTTTTCATTTGGATTTTTTTTAAGTGAAAGAGATTTGGTCCATTCTTCGGCGCTTAATACCAGCGTAGGATCTATCAATACTTCTGCATCTTTGCCTGTAAGTTCTTTGATAATGTCTGCGCCAGACGATTCACGAACTGATATATACTTGAACTCTGATATAAATCCGGATATTCTTTTTTTGTTATAGTCGGGCACATAATTTCTACCGAAGCTGGGGGCGAACGCAATCCTTTTTTCTGAAGGAGCAAACCGCAGGTAATAAAAAGGGTCAACATAAAACACAGCTGAATTCCAAACCTGGTCACTTCCAGACAAAAACGCATAATATGTCTTGGTGTGTGCTTCTTTCTTCAAAGTGTGATATGCTACGGCTTTAGGCTGCAGTTTTTCGAAGAAATCATTAAAGCAAGCAATTGATTGTTTTGGCAATTTTTTAGCTATGCTTGCTCCGTAATTTTTCAGATTTTTCATTCCGCCGGAATGAAAAAGAGATCTGAAAATTATGGTGAAAAGTTTGTTTATCCTTATATCACGGCCGGGGAGTATACTGCCTTTAATCGTTAATAACTCGGACTTGTATCCGAGATTTGTCAGAATATGCTTTGTAGCATACGCCTGCAGAGCAGAACCATAATTGTATCCCGTATACACGGTGCAAATTCCTATTTTTTTCATTGTCCCCTCATTAACATTTTGACACAAGCAATCGGAGATATAAAAAAGGATTTAAGGGCATTTTTAAAAAAATCACTGTATTTTTTTCTGCGTATCTCCGCAAAAGCTAAAACGGCAAAATGTCTCATTTTGATATAGCGTACCGTCTTTGGCGTCAGCTCTTTAAAATACTTTTGTTTGTATTCATACAGAGCATTTTCTCCGTTGATCTTGCCTTCCCCGCTTGAAAGGCCTCCTTCTCCTGTGTGAACATAAGCTTTTATATCGCAGCCGGGAAGATAACCGAATTTTCCGCCACCTTCAATAGCTCTCTGCATCAAATAGAACTCATCTCCGACATCTATCGGAGCAAAGCCCCCGATACTTTTAAGATACTCTCTTCTGAACATCATTGTATCTGTTCCGGTCAAGTGATGCTTTAGATGGTACGTTTTTAGTGACGAAACTGACGTGTCCTTTATGTAGGAGCGAATACGCCTGCTGATTTCTTTATCATTCTCACTGTAAAGAATTAAATCTGTGATAGAGTAATCATAGCCGCCGCTCTCCATGTATTCCACTTGTTTCTTTACCTTGTCCGTCAAGTAAACATCGTCATCGTCTAAAAATGTGATATATTCACCATTAGCGGCTTCAATTCCGATATTCCGAGCTTTGGCAGATCCCTGGTTTGGCTTATTTGCGATATAATTCAAAGATACCTTGGGATAATTTTTACTAAACTCATCTACTATCGCAGATACTTTTGTATTCCATTGATCATTTCCATTGTCATCAACAAGAATAATTTCCATATTTGGGTAACTTTGTATTGCCAAAGATTCGAGAGCCCTTTTTAATTCATACGCTCTTCTGTATGTGGCAACAACAACACTTACAGATTTCATTTTGTTGTTGCCTCCGTTTCAACTTTATTTTCTTTCTCTTGTTTTTTAAGCTGATTTGTGTTACCCTCAACAACACCATCGGATTTCAGCACGCTCACAATCGTTCCGAAGAAACACTTAACATCCATAGCAAAGCCTTTGAATTTTCCGGCGTTCAATGCTGCGGCATAATCGCCGTCAAATTTTGCTTTGATGGGAATTTCCAGCTCGTCACGGCCGTTGATCTGAGCCCATCCGGTAATACCGGGTTTTATATCATTTACTCCATATTTATCGCGTTCTGCAATCAGATCTGTTTGCGACCACAAGGCGGGTCTGGGACCTATCGCAGAAAGGCGGGAAGTAAACACCTGATAAATTTGAGGGAGTTCGTCCAAACTTGTTTTGCGGATAACTTTACCCACACGGGTTATGTATTGTTCAGGATTTTCAAGAAGGTGCGTCGGAGTATCGTGAGGGGTGGACATTTTCATGCTGCGGAACTTCCAAATCATGAAATATGTGATTTGACCGTTTTTCTTTTTGCCAACACGCTTCTGTTTGAATAAAATGGGTCCCGGATCATCAATCTTGATAGCAATAGCAATTAACAGCATCGGGAGAGCTAATACAACGATTGCAACGCTTGACAAGATTAGGTCAATCAGTCTTTTAATAACGTGCTTATACATTTTGAATTATCTCCTGCTTGTATTTATATTCCCCTTGCGAAGGTCATATCAGAGCATAAAACGATATCGCCCCTCTTAACACCGGCAAGCTTGACGGCGAGATGAAGAGCCGCAGTACCCGAAGAGAGCGCAAGGGTATGAAAAGAAAACGCGCTTACAGTCGTGTTTAAATACTCATTCATTTCATTCTCAAAACCGTCGCAGTTAAAGCCGAGAGGCGCGATCCAGTTCTTTTCAAAGGCTTCGTTTATATATCCGATTTCCTCTGTATGCATAGTTGGAGTGGACAGCACTATACGTTTTTCCATGTTATCAGTTACTCCTCGCAAATATAATAACTAATATGATATATATAGTAGAAAAATTATACTCCAAACTATATGATAACACATAATGCCGTCAATGTCAAGGATGATATTATATAATATACCGAACAGAATTTGCCAAATACTCAAAAAATAGTGCAAATAGTACAATATGGTCTTGAAATTTTAACAAATGTGTGCTATGATTATAAAAACAGGAAAAATTAAGAAGGGAGTGTCATATTTTGCAGGAATCGGGCGAAATGTATCTTGAAACGATATACGTTCTTTCCAAAAAGAATTCAGTAGTGCGCGCGGTTGACGTTGGCGAATATATGGGCTACTCCAAACCGAGCGTCAGCCGTGCGGTAGGGCTTTTAAAGGCAGGTGACTATATAAACGTCGATCACGACGGATATATTACTCTGACCGAGGCGGGGCGCGAGGTCGCGCAGAAAATGTATGAAAGGCATACGATGCTTACCGAATTTCTTGTCGGACTCGGCGTTGACCGTGAAACAGCAACAGAGGATGCGTGTAAAATAGAGCACGATATAAGCGACGAATCCTTTGATGCTATAAAAAAGTATATCGAATCAACTAAAAAGTGAAAACGGACAGGCTGTGGATCCCAAGAAGATTCACAGCCTGTATTTTTTAACCTATAAGAATTTTGTAGAAGTTCTTTTTACCCTTGCGTACCTTGATGCCTGCAGTCAGTGCTTCAAGAGTTATCGTGTGTCCGATGTCGTCGATTTTGTTGTCGTCAATAAACAGACCGCCCTGCGTTATAAGTCTGCGAGCCTCGCTCTTTGAAGGAACAACTGCTGCTGCAACGAGAAGATCCATAACGCCGATAGCGCCGTCTGTAAGAATGTCTGCGCTAACTTCAACGGTAGGCATGTTTGAATCGTCGCTTCCGCCGCCGAAGAGCGCCTTTGAAGCATTTCTTGCTTTTTCAGCCTCTTCCTTGCCGTGTACAAGAGCTGTGAGCTCGTAAGCGAGAATGTCCTTAGCCTCGTTGAGCTGCGCGCCCTCCCATGCATCCATCTTGTCGATTTCTTCAAGAGGAATGAACGTGAGCATACGGATGCACTTGAGTACGTCGGAGTCGCCAACATTTCTCCAATACTGGTAGAATTCAAAGGGAGATGTCTTGTTCGGGTCAAGCCAAACCGCGCCGTTTGCAGTCTTGCCCATTTTCTTGCCCTCGGAGTTGAGGAGCAGAGTAATAGTCATAGCATAAGCATCTTTGCCAAGCTTCTTACGGATAAGCTCGGTACCGCCGAGCATATTTGACCACTGGTCGTCACCGCCGAACTGCATATTGCAGTCGTATTCCTTGAAGAGATGATAGAAGTCGTATGACTGCATTATCATATAGTTGAATTCAAGGAATGAAAGTCCCTTTTCCATACGCTGCTTGTAGCACTCAGCTCTGAGCATGTTGTTAACCGAGAAGCATGCGCCAACTTCGCGTAAAAGGTCAACGTAATTAAGCTTTAAAAGCCAGTCTGCATTGTTTACAGCGATAGCACCGCCCTCACCGAAATCGATAAAGCGCTCCATCTGGCGCTTGAAGCATTCGCAGTTGTGCTCGATAGTTTCGGGAGAGAGCATCGAGCGCATGTCAGTACGTCCCGACGGGTCTCCGATATAGCCTGTACCGCCGCCGAGCAGTACGACAGGCTTGTTTCCTGCCATCTGAAGGCGCTTCATAAGGCAAAGCGCCATAAAATGACCAACGTGAAGCGAATCTGCAGTCGGGTCAAAGCCAATGTAGAATTTAGCTTTTCCGGAGTTGATAAGCTCACGAATTTCGCTTTCATCCGTTACCTGGGCAATAAGGCCTCTGGCAACGAGTTCTTCATAGATCTGCATAATAGTCCTCCGTAATAAACGTAATAATTTACAATAAAAACGCCCTCATATCATGACGATATGAGGGCAAATAAATGCGGTACCACCTCGTAACAAGCGCTTTTCACAAAGCGCTCCTTTGTGGGTGCGGAAAAATCCGCATCCTCCGCTGTATCGGGCGAACCCGCCTGACCCTACTTTAATTTCGGGCAGATGCTCGGGAGGGTATTGGCCGTATGACTTTGCATTCTTTCACCTGCCGAATGCTCTCTGAAAAAGCCGTTTACGGTTACTTTTCTCCGTCGTAGCGTTTGATATATAACTAAAACACTACCGACAGTATAACATATAAAAAAACAAATTGCAAGAGTTTTTTGCTTGGTCTTATTCTTTATCTGCCATTTTGTCAAGCTTCAGGTTTCTGAAATACAAAGCAAAGTCTGCGCTTACCATGATAAAATTGAGTATGTAGAAGAAAAGAACATACCATTTTGTTGCAAAATCTGACATGTATTCATAGTTTAAAAACTTGCCTGTGATTCCGGCTATGTAACCAAATAAAATAAGACAGAGAAAAGCAAGGCTCTTGCCTTTTGTGGTTCTTGCCTTGTATGATTTTATAACGTTGAGCGGCCAGGATGCACCAAAGCTGACTATCATAATAGTTTCAAGAATTTCTGCCATTTTTTGATTCCTTTCAAAACGTGTACATTTGGAACTTTTTATATAATATCACAACTTTGGCATTTTGTAAATAGTTAAAGAATATGTTTCCTATAACTTATTCACTTAATTTTCATCATTTTTATCTGCATTTCCTGTGACAGCAAAACAGCACATCACTACAACGCCGAAAACACTGCCGGCAATAAAGCATAAAATGTTTCCTAATATAGATATTCACCTCTCGTTCTGTCTCTTAGGTGGGGATACACATACTCAGTCAAAGCTTTTGTTTGCATTGAAACTTGTGATGTCATCTGCGTTCAATATGTGCTTTACTGTTATTTAACAGACTCGATGGCAACTACTTCAAGAACGGCATGAGCATGTCCATCATGACTTTCTTCTCCGATGATCGCAGTCACGCGAATTGCGGTGCCTTCGGATATTTCTTTTTCAAGATATCGAAGCGGCAGTCCAATTATTTTTTCTTGACTGTCGTTTTTTACAATGTTTACAATGTACGGAGAATTTTCTCCGTGCATATCCTGAATAGTATAATTTCCGTCAATTTGATAAACCTTACCAACATAATCGTGCAAATGTGAATTGATGGCGGAAACAACGGTATGATAATCGTCAGCGCTAACCTTTTGAATATCATTTCCCATTGCTTCTATAATTTCAGATTCCTCGTTGGTAAGAGTTATTACATCGTGTGAGGTTATCGGATCAGTATCATAAGTAGTTGATCTACAACCGCAGCAGAGCATAGCTATAATGGAAATTATTGTAAATATAATAACTTTTTTATTCATGATAATTCTTTCGTTTATAATAATTAATAATGTAAATTTTACATCAGCCTGCAAATCCCAAGGACTCCGGAGGATTTTGCAGGCTGACGTAAGTTAATATTGTACCAGGATAAATAACTTATATTGTTTAGGAATAAGAATGACCACAAAGCGTGCAGGTGTAAGTACTTATTATTCCTGTACCGTTTGTACTGTACTTATCTGTTCGTCTATATTTATGGCCTGTAGCTTGAACTTCATCAGCAGTGTAGTTGTCACCGCAAGAACATGTGTAGGTGGTATAACCGGCATCTGTGCAAGTGGGA
>JAZNJH010000036.1:0-10330 GCA_045577925.1 Eubacteriales bacterium | reverse complement strand
GCTTTTCTTCTTTGCTATGACTATTATTTGTCCCGCCCTTTGGTCTTCCCATTCTTTTCATCTCCTTTTCTTTATTTTAACATAAAAATTGATGGTAGACACTGTTTTTTTTAGTGTCTACCATCATTATATCATTTCACTTTGGATGCTTTTTTTATTAATTACTGTGCATTAACGAATCTCTGCAGAAGCGCTGATACTTCTGCACGGCTCGCTTCACCGTCGGGGTTTACCGTATTGTCGTTATTGCCTTTAAAGATTCCTGCGTATACGCAATACTCAAATGCTTCGCGCTTGTCTTCATCTATTTTGTCTGCATCTGCAAAATTAAGCTCAGCCTTGCCGAGTGTCTTACCGCTTACTTTTGCATATCTGTAAAGCATGTCGGCAATTTCCTCACGCGTTATATTATCATCAGGTCTGAAAGCCTCGGCAGGCTCGCAAATACCCTTGGAATACACAAATGATACGCCTTTAGCAAACCATGCGTCAGCAGAAACATCCTTATACGGATGTGCCGTTGTGTTTTCGGTATCGTTTCCGAGTCTTGAAAGCACTACCGCGAGCATAGCACGCGTCATTTTATCATTAGGTTTAAACTCTAACGTGCTTACTCCAGAGAACAACCCCTGTCTTACAACGTAGTCTATATTATCGCACGCCCAATGGCTGAGAGTATCGGTAAATCCCGAGCCCTTATAGTATTCTCCGTCAAATGACTTTGCCGCAGCTTCATTATCAAAGAAGCCTATTGATATTATATCAACATATCCGTCATAACCCATCTGAATGGTGCTTTCAAAGAAGTTGATCGTATAATAAAGGTCGGTATAGGCTTTATCTTTTTCAAATACTAAGCTTTCATTTGCAAAATCGTTGAGATTTACGGTAAACGCTGCTTTTTCGCCTTTAACAATTGACGGCGCCATAGAGGCATCAAGCTTTGAAAGGCTGTTATTGTTTCCGCGAAGGGTTATATCGAGCTTTTCTTTTTCAGATGAAGTCCTGTATACAACAGTCATATACGGATAATCCACAGCCTCAAAATTAAAAGCACTCAGGTTTACCGATATTGACGGTGCAAGCTCAGACATAAATATTTTCGATGTGAATCTGAGCGCATCCTCTGTACTTACATGCTTTGAGAACATATACTTGTCAAGAGCGGTTGTTGAATCATATTTTGTTCTTCTGTGAAGCTGACTTGCTGTATAGATACGAGCATAAGTTGAGTTTGAACGTGTGGCGACAAGTGTTTTGATCTTCGCCTCAGGTGCAGTATAACCGTGTGTCTTTATAACACCCAACTTTTCCATTTCTTCTATTGCAACTGCCGCAAGCAGGCGATGTCCCGTTGTTGTAGGATGAATACCATCGCTCAAATACTTTGAAAGTGCGCCTGTAAAGTCAAGCTTTTCATTGTGGTATAAGTCAACGCATGCAACGTTATATTTTTTACATACTTCAACCATGGCGTTTGCATACTCTTCAAGCTCAGCCGGGCGCATATTCATATCCGAGCCGAAAAGTATCGATGAATCGGATTTCAAAGGTGTGAAAAATACAAGCTTTGCATCAGGATATGCTCTTTTGGCTTTTCTTATAAGCTCGCATACAGCTCCCATATATGAATCTTCTTTTGTTGTATCATTCGCAGTACCGATTGCAGTGTTAGTGTTATAGTCGTTAACACCGCCAAAGATAACGATCAAGTCGGGATTTTCTTTGTTTGATACGGCATCATGTTCTCGAACATCGCCGTTTATCATTCTTTCAAGTCTGGGCGCAAAACCTTCCCATTCTGTAACATCGTACGCGCCGGTTCCTTTAATATTTGTTCCGCCACGGCTGTAATTGTTTATCTGCATTTTAAAAGTGCCTGCCCATACGCCATGGTACTTGTTGGAGCCTGCGTTTGTTGAAGTATCATAAGAGATTGAGTCACCGATAACGTTAACGGTTATCTCTTCTCCGCCCTCATAGTCCTTTGCGTAAATATCAAGCGGCTTATCATCCGCCGATACGCAGTTTATTAAAGAAATCATCATAACAGCTATTACAAAAAGCAGACAAATCGTTCTTTTCATATTTACCTCCGAATCATGCATTTTCTTTTTCGCTTTCCTCACGCTCAAGCTCGGTATAAGCTATTTTACCGACCCTTGTTTTAGGAAGCTCTTCTCTGAATTCAATATCATACGGCATTGCGTATTTTGCTATATTCTTACGGCAATGAGCAAGTATATCATTCTTCATTTCATCGCTTGCAGAATATCCCGTTTTTAAAACAACAAAAGCTTTTACCTTCTGCATTTTAAGCGGATCTTTAACTCCGATAACGCATGAAAGCTGTACCGCCTCGTGCGCTTCAATTATATTCTCTATCTGAGAAGGATATACGTTATAACCGCTTGTTATTATCATTCTTTTGATGCGCTGCTTAAAGTAGATAAAGCCGTCCTCATCCATATTACCGAGGTCGCCCGTATGAAGCCATATTCTGCCGTCTTCATGCACTTTAAGCGTATTTGCATTTTCCTCAGGCTTGTTGAGGTAGCCCTTCATAACGCTAGGACCGGTTATACATATCTCTCCGTCCTCACCGTAAGGGAGTTCTTCCTGTTCTCCGGGTTTTACTATCTTATAGTACGTATCAGGATAAGGAAGTCCGATACTTCCCTCTTTTTCAATATTGTACGGTGTAAGGCAGCTTGCAGTTACGCACTCTGTCGTTCCGTATCCCTCTCTTATACGCACGGTTGCGCCGTGCTCTTCAAGGAACTTATCAACCTTCTTTTTGAGCTCAATAGAAAGCGAGTCTCCGCCCGAGAATACGCCCATAAGGCAGTCAAGCTTAACGCCGTCAAGGTAATTGTTTCTTACAAGCGCTTCATAAAGAGTCGGGACGCCTGCAATATAATTAGGTCTGTGCTTCTTTATAAGTCCCGCGTAATCCTTTACGTTGAATCTCGGAACAAGCACCGACTGACCGCAGGCAAGCATCATAGTATGTACGCAAACGCCAAGTCCGAAGCCGTGGAACATTGGCATCGCCGCAAGCATTTTCTTATGCTTGACTTCTTTATTGCACATCGCAACGGTCTGCATAGCAAGCGCATTGAAGTTTAAGTTGGTAAGCTCTATTCCCTTTGTTGTACCCGTTGTACCACCGGAGAAAAGAATTACGGCAACGTCGTCAGCGCCCTTTTTAGTCACGTACTCTCCCGCATATGCTCTACCGCCATCGGTAAAACTTTTCCAGTTTATAACGGTATCATCATACGGTACGGGCTTTATAGTCCTGCCCTGTGTCAGCGCATATCCAACAGTCATTAAAGGACCAAGCTCGTCCTTTATGCTTGTTATTATAAGCTTGTTTAGAGGATACTCGTCCATAACTTCTCTAAGCTTAGGATAAAAGCCGTCGAGCGTTAAAACGTACTTGCTTTCGGTATCTTTCAGATAATAAAGTATCTCTCCCTGCGCAGAAAGCGGATGTATCATAACGGCAACTGCTCCGATACGGTTAAGAGCATAGAAAGAGTACACCGTCTGCGGTACGTTAGGCATACAAAGAGTTACTCTGTCTCCCGCTTTTATGCCCAATGCCTTGAATGACTTTGCGCAAAGCTCTATATTTTCTTCAAGCTTTTTATAGCTTATTTTTCTTCCCATAAATGCAAGTGCAGGAAAATCGGGGCTGTCATTTGCCGAAGCAAAAACTGCATCGCACATTGTATACTTTGGATAATCAAGATGAAAATCCACGTCTCCGTAGCTTTTAAGCCACGGCGTTTTTATTTCAATTGTTTCGACCATGTGACAGTCTCCTTTAATATTCTATCTTTTCGTTCATCGGAAGCTCTAAAAGCTCAGGATTTGCAAGCAGATGCTTTAAAAGCCTCATGCTTTTGATAAAGTAATATCCGTCGGCAATACGCTCGTCAACGGTAAGCCCCATTTCAAGCGCATCCTTTATCTCAAAGCTTCCATCCTGGTTATATACCGGTCTTTTCTTCATCTCACCGATTATAGCAAAAAATGAGTTTGTTCCCCACTCTGCAAGATGATGATATGTAGCCGACATTTTTATACTGCCGAGATTGGAGAGAAAGGCACTGCAGTGATAGGGGTCAACGTCAACAATAGCTTTCGGAAGCCATCCGTGAGCATCTAAAAAGTACATAAGATTTACTACACCGGTAAGTATAAATCCGGGAATCTTTGTAAGTATCCCCATTATATCCGTTGCGCCGTCGTCCTTGTTCTCGTGTCTTACACCGCACACTACCTTTTTAATCTGAGAATAAACCTCGTCTATGGGAGAAGCTTCACTATCCTTATAAGTCTTAACGATAGCGAGTGCTTCAGCTGAATCGTCTGCAAATTGTTTCTTTACCGTAAATGCAAGCGAAATATTGCTTCTTTCATAATATTTACGATTGATTATATAATAATTGAGCTTAGGGCGCATAGCTATCGTTTTTGCAACCGCCGCGCATATTACGTGGAACATCGTGTATTTAAATTCGGGCTCGCCTGCGTTTTTCTTTGCAACATACTCAAGAACAGGGCCCATTTCGATAAGCTCATTCATTACAGCTTCATTATCTGTTCTTTTCTTAAGCACGTAGGGCATAAATATATGCATGGGGTCAAGTTTATCTATCCGTCTGCCGTCGTAGCGGTCAGAAAGTCTTTTCTTGTCCGACATAATCGTGTCCATACCTTTCGTATAAAATATACACAGATATTATACCACATGTAATATTATTTTTCAAGTTTTTTCTACAATTTACTAACATTTTCGTCATAAAAATTCCTCTGTTGACATACAGTCTCTTAATATGGTACAATTTCACTGTAATATTAAAATGAGGCAGTTATATGAATCATATTAAACTTAAAACAGCGGGAGTAAGTATAATAAATATTGACACCTGCGCATCTACTAACACTCTTGCAAAAGAGTATGCAGAAAACGGCGCCACAGAAAAAACCGTCATTATTGCAAAGATGCAAACCGGCGGACGCGGCCGAATGGGAAAAAGCTTTTTTTCGCCCGAAAACACAGGTCTTTATATGAGCATAATACTACGACCCGGTCTTACATCTGACAAAGCTCTTGAGATAACTACTGCAGCGGCTGTGGCAGCGGCTCGTGTTATTGAGCGTGCATGCAAGTCCGACGTTAAGATAAAATGGGTCAACGATATATACAAATGCGGCAAAAAGGTATGCGGCATTCTGACAGAGGCTTCGGTAAATGCCGATAGCAGTATAAACTATGCCGTGCTTGGAATAGGTGTAAATCTTTTTATCCCCGAGGGCGGATTCCCAGATGATATTTCATATATTGCAGACTCTGTTTACGACTGCGGATATAATGAAATATTGAAAAACGAGTTTACCGCTATGCTGATAGACGAATTCTTTTCTCTCTATCCTTTTATCGGTCAAAACACATTTGTCTCAGAATACAGATCCCGCTCGCTCATAACCGGCCGTGATATATATATTCTCTCTGATGATAAAATAATACCGGCCAAAGCAGATGCTATCGGCGATGATTACTCGCTTCACGTCACGCTTGAAGACGGAAGCAAACGCGTATTAAATTCGGGAGACGTTAGCATCAGGGTAAAATAGTAAAAGCACCCACGCGGGTGCTTTTTACACTTTTTCTGTATGAGGGACGTTTTTTCATACCATACTAACTGCAGAATATATCAAGGAGGAATATATTATGCAGCTTACACAAAAAGAAAAAGACTTACTCAAAGATCTGAAGGGCGAAGAGGAGCTCTGCATACAAAAATACACCAAGCATGCTTCTTGCGCAAAAGACCCTCAGCTTAAAAACCTTTTTTCGCAGATCGCTCAGATTGAGCAAGGCCATCTTAATACTATCATGCAGATAAACGAAGGAAACGTACCGCAGCCTTCAGGCGGTTCAACTGTTTCTCCAACATTCACCGAAACTTATCCCCAAGGTGAAACGGAAGATAAAAAAGCCGACTGTTATCTTTGCAGTGATCTTCTTAACACAGAAAAGCATGCATCAAGCCTTTACAACACCTCGATTTTTGAGTTTTCAGACGAGAATGCCAGAAATGCTCTTAACCATATTCAGAAGGAAGAACAGGAACACGGCAAAATGATATACGATTATATGTCTAAAAACAATATGTATTCATAAGTAAAACGGCAGCTTAAACAGCTGCCGTTTTACTTATATAATGCTCGCAACAGTGTTTATTGCTATACATATTAAAACACCAAAAACTGTTGGTATAAGCATTGAAAGAAGCGTCCATTTCATGCTGCCCGTTTCTTTTCTGACTGTCAGAACCGTTGTTGAACAAGGCCAGTGCATGAGTGAAAAGAGCATCACATTAAGAGCCGTGACAGACGTCCAGCCGTTTGATACAAATATCTCTCGCATGGCACTCACACTTGATACGTCAGTAAGGCTCGTGCTTGCAGTATATACCATTATAATTATAGGCAGAACTATCTCATTTGCCGGAAAACCGAGAATAAAACCAAGCAGTATTGCGCCGTCTAGTCCCATAATTCTACCAAATGGTTCAAGAAAAGATGACACGTGCAAAAGTAAGCTTTGATCTGCTATGTTTATATTGGCTAGTATCCAGATAACAGCTCCCGCAGGCGCTGCAACTGCCGCAGAGCGCGCGAGGACAAACAGTGTACGGTCAAATATCGATCGCACTATCACTTTCCCTATTTGCGGCCGTCTGTATGGCGGCAGTTCAAACACGAATGACGACGGCATACCGCGAAGAATCGTTGACGAAAGAATCCTTGTTACAATAAGAGTAATAGCAACGCCAAGGACGATAAGCCCCGTTAAAAGCAAAGTTGAAACGATCGAGCCTGTATTTGTTCCTGCACTATATACAAAGAACATACTAATAATTGCGATAAGAGTTGGAAATCTGCCGTTGCACGGCACAAAGGCGTTTGTAAGTATAGCAAGAAGTCTTTCGCGTTTGGAATCTATTATTCGGCATCCCACCACACCTGCGGCATTGCATCCGAAGCCCATACACATAGTAAGTGCCTGTTTACCGCAAGCTCTGCATTTAGCGAGCGGCTTATCAAGGTTATATGCTATACGAGGAAGATATCCGGCATCCTCTAAAAGAGTGAACAGCGGGAAAAATATCGCCATCGGCGGAAGCATTACGGATACCACCCACGCAAGCACCCTGTATGCTCCGCTTATAAGCACGCCATGAAGCCAGTACGGCACGTTTATTCTCTCGCAAAGCAAAGTAAGCTTATCCTCAAGAGAAAAAAGCAATTCCGACAACAGCTTCGACGGATAATTTGCTCCCGTTATAGTAAGCCAGAATATAAACGCAAAGAACAGTATCATTATGGGATATGCCGTTATTTTGCCCGTAAAAATTTTATCAAGCTTACGATCGGTATTTCTATATTTATCGCCGCTTGTTTTTACACATTCAGCACATATTTCCTCAGCACTTCTGACCGTTGAGCCTACTATCATATCGCTAAGACGCTTACCGTATATTCCCGACTCTTTAAGTTTATCCCTTTGCAATTTTGCAATATCTGCAGCACTCTCAAGCGGCAGTTCAAACTCTGTTGCCAATCTATTAGCCATAACCTCGTCTTCCTCTAAAAGACGAAGCGCAATATACCTTGAGATATATTTATCATCGCCAAAAGCCGCACGTATTTCATCTATCGAATTTTCAATAAGGTCCGGATAGCGCACGCGGAATGGCTCTCCCGTTTCTGACGTTTCTGCTACCTTCAAGTCAAGTATTGAAAGTATTTCATTTAAGCTTTTCTTTTTCCTGCCAACACTTCCGATAACAGGCACACCGAGAAGCTTTGACAGCGCCTCAAGATCCACGCTAATGCTTTTTCTGTCTGCCTCATCAAGCAAATTTACGCATACGATAACGTTAGGTGTTATCTCAAGCGTTTGCAAAACAAGGTTAAGATTCCTCTCAAGGCAGGTTGCATCACAGACAACAAGAACCGCGTCTGATCTTCCAAAGCATATAAAGTCTCTCGCTATCTCCTCCTCAGGCGAATGTGATAAAAGCGAATACGTACCCGGTAGGTCAACAACTATGTATGTATTATCAGAGCTTCGTGCGTATCCTTTAGCGCTTGCAACCGTCTTCCCCGGCCAGTTTCCCGTATGCTGATTCATACCCGTAAGTCCGTTGAATATAGTGCTCTTTCCTACGTTTGGATTTCCAGCAAGAGCAATTATGTATTCGTTATCTGCACGTTTTTGTATATCAAGCTCTGTATCAATGGCGGCTTTTCCCACCGATTTATTGGTAAGTCCCATACTATACCTTGCCTTATAATGTTTTAATAGCATTTTATTCTTTAAAAGGCGCTTTTGTTAATAGCTTCACAGTACAAAAGCCTGCCGAAGGGGTGCCTCCCATAAAGCAGGTTTACCTACCGAAAAACAAAAAGGAGTACGGACGATTTGTTCGTACTCCTTTTCATACGCCTTGCCTTGCAAGGTATAGTGAGGTGTACTGTCGGGGAGGAAGAGCCTCCCTTTACACAAGGGAGCCTTTGGTTTGTGTGCCCCGAAAGTCCGTCTTCTTTTCCTGACAAGCACTGCTTTTGTGGACACAAAAGCGCATATTATTTTTCAAACACAAGAACACTTCCTAATTTTTCATCAGTCATTCGTTTATAAGCCTTAAATCCAACGGCTCTTAACAACTCTTCTACACCTTCAGCAGACGTGTACATTCTTATTTGCTTTGCCCAATATATCATTTCTTCTTCAGAGAAACCGTATTGTTCAAATCTTGCATACGCTTGCATTTTATTAGTGTTCAAACAATGCAAAACGATTTTACCTCCGGGCATTAATACCCTATATGCTTCTTCTATGATCGTAGGTATTTCTCGGCATTCTTCTAATCCTGCATTACTACAAACCGATGTAAACATGCAATCTTCAAAAGGCAATTTCCATAACGAGGTAGCAATACCTAAACCGTTTATATTATAATATTTAGCGAGAGCGTCAGCGTTTTTTGCACAGACAAAATCTATATCAACACCCATATAATAGTCGCGATGTGTCATTTCTCTCATAACCGCATTCGTTCCACCGCCCGCGCCTATCGTGAGTTCGAGAATACGATTTTCTTGTTGATGTAGAATATTATTCGTGTAGAAATTCCAAAACGAAGGATTGTTTTTTTGCCATTTTGACGCTTGTTTAGCTTTTTGTTCTCCATTATCGATTTTAGAACTTACAGAAATAGCCTTAATCATCGAATTTGCATCAATATCATCACTAAGCTTATTCCTACCCGAAATCCAAAAAGGCTGTCCAACCTTTGCATAGCTTTCTAATCGACGAATGAATTCTGCTTTATTGGGTATAACCGACTTGAAAAACGATTCTTGATTCTTATGGTAATTTTCAAAATCGTGTGGATAAAATCTATCGCAATTCTGCTTTGTAAAGGTCTTTAAGACATCAATATCATCCCAAAACAAAACTTCATCCAACGCATTCAAAATCATCTGACAGCACTCCTTTTTTGATTTGATAAATTATAACATATTAATTATGCAAATACAAGACTTGATTTTTTACCGATTTTGTGGTATAATATATGTGTAAAAATTAATGCCGAGAGAACCCGAAGTGGTTACTCTCGGCATTTTCTACATTTCAAATCTGCTTTATCGAAGGCACGCCAACGGCAGGCTTTTTATTATATCTCACATCTTATAAGTGCGCTGTCAATATCACGAATAACTATAACGGCTCCCCGCACCAGATATGCGGACGGATCTCCGAGGGGACTTTTACCAACACACTCAACTATGGTGTTTTCTATCATTCCAAGATCAAGAAGTCTTCGCCTTATATCTTCTTTTGAGTCTATGCTTTTTATCCTCGCCTTCATTCCCGGCATAAGCGTACTCATAGTTACGGTCTTCATTTTTATTCCTTCCGCTTAATTGAATATGGGTCTCTCCTCTATAAGTATATGCCAAACTGATATAAGAAGTCAACGCCGACCAACACACCAATACTATCATTAATTCGCGGGACAGGTCTCACCACCAAATCTTATTTTTCCATTTATGGCTCTCACACCTTGTAATTGTTTTTCAATACAAAAAAGACCGCATAGTGAAGTGACCCCCAAAGTTTAGACAAAAATTAAATATTAACTTGCTTGTGAATGAGTTCGGTACTGTACCGGACTCATTCCTTTTAGTTTCATGGAAATTCTTTCGTTATTGTAGTAATCAATATACCTTTTCAATTCAT
>JAZNJH010000035.1:0-101144 GCA_045577925.1 Eubacteriales bacterium | reverse complement strand
GCGTGAAACACACCTCAAGATTAGATATCCCATAGCTTAAGCTAGTAAGGTCACTTGTAGACTACGAGTTTGATAGGTCAAGTGTGGAAGCGCAGTAATGCGTGCAGCTGATTGATACTAATAGACCGAGGGCTTGAACTTACAAATGAGTAAACTCATATGCAAGGTTCGTTCGTGTTCCTTCTTCCTTTATTCGATTTTCAATGAATGTTTCATTAAGACCGCTATTTTGCGGTCTTTTTTTGTTATATAATAAGTGTGAATTATAAATCCTTTAATTTTATTTCTTAAATTCTTGAGTTGGTTGTACGAATGTACAAACAACTTATTTTATTGTTGAAAAAGTTATATAAAGTAACGCAAAACTATTGAAATTTATTTCCAGTAATGTTATAATTAGTTACCAAAGTTTATAATTGTTAATATACCCCATATATATGGAATATAGCTTCAATTATCGCTTTGAACTTATAGTTTTGTATTACGAGCGATTATTCTGACGGCAGACTTTGGATCTCCTTCACACTATCCATCGTAACAATTCATATTTAATAATGGAAATTTTTTAAAGGGATATCCCTTTCTGTTGTATGCAGTAGAACAGAATCCTTTTATCAATCTTCCATCGAAAGGAGAAAAAATATGAGAACAAAAAAACTTTTAGCATTGTTTCTTGCACTTATTATGGTGTTAACGATTTTACCCGTGCACACTTTTGCGGCTGCAGACAAGCCTAATAATGCAAGCACAAACTTGATTGTCGGTATTCTTGACGACGACAGGGCAGACGGAATAGGGGAGTTTCCTAACGAACCGTCTGTAACGGGATATGATTATTACTATCTTCAGAGTAATCTTTCCTTAAGTTCGAGCTTTTGGAGTGCTAATTTTTCTTCAAATGCAGGTCGATATATTGATATAGATGCTTTTTGGGCTGATGACAGAGTGCATGAAAATGCTGATGGGGATGCTTTTGGTTATTATTGCCCCACCGGTCTTGATTTATCAAACGATACATTTTTTGTTGATGGGATAGAGAATACAATCGACGAAACAACAATTATCACTAATTGGCTCAGAGCAAAAGGAATGACAAATGTCGATCCCGATAATTACGAGCTTTTGTTTTACGTTTTGAAATATGAAACGGGCTGGAGCTCAGGCTACCATCTTGATGCCAAGGTTGTTGCTAAGGATAACGTAACACTTAGTTATAATGCGAATGTTCCGGACGGTGTTAATATAGACGTTGTGCTTCCTTCGAGTAACTCGGTTGCTCCGGGAACAGAGCTTACTGTTTCTGATATTTCAACAAAAACACTTGTTGCAGGCAATACCATTTATACATTTACAGGTTGGAATACGCAGGCTGACGGAGACGGAACCGGCTATCAGTACGGCGATGATATTACTGTTTCTGATGACACGATTCTGTATGCGCAGTGGCAGGCTGCTAACACATACACAATAACCTGGATAAATTATAATGATGAAGTATTACATACTGATAAAGGACTTGAACGTGGAACAAAGATAGGTGATCCTGAGGATTATTATGACGGTCCTGTTCCGACCCGTCCCTCAACGTCTCACTATTCGTATGAGTTTTCAGGCTGGGATTTGATTTCGGGTTCATACAGTAATGTTTCCGGTATTACCGAAGACTTGACCTATGAAGCTGTTTACACTGAAAAGGCTCTTGTATACAAGGCTACGGTTGAGGTTGTCCTTAATACAACGTTTGACAATAATGGTAAGCCGGATGACGATGCCACTTATATAGACATCTCAACGGTAGAAGATTCTGATGACAATACTATATACTTAAAGCTTGCAGACGGTAGCGGCGACTATATAGCTCTTGATAAAGACGGCAGGGGTGTATATACCAATAGTGCTGTTGAAAACGGAGACTATTATATTTATATCAAGTCAGATGACGAATACATACAGGTAGGCGACCAGGAACTCACTATAGCAAGTGAAGACCGTACGAGATACCTGCAATATTACAGCGTTGAATATTTTGACGGTGACAATTCTGATGCAATAATTACAGAATACTATTATGTTGGTTCTACGGTAAACGTAACGAAAACAGTTCCTGAAAAAAACGATTATTCTTTCTTGAATTGGGAAGATGAAGACGGTGATAAATATAATTCAAGCACATCGTTGCAAACCGTAAAGCTGACAGACAGCATAACAGAGGCTTATAAGCTTACTGCACAGTGGACCGGTACCAAAAAGGTAAAGGTTACTGTTGTTGTAGATCACAACGGCAGAACAAGTGATGTTGAAGAGGACTTGACAATTCACCTTACTTCAAGAAACGCAGCAACAGGAAACTACAACGAAGTGTCCGGCACAAGCAAGACTTTCGGTGTTGATGAATGGTATGAGGGAAATACAACTGCAGATGAGACCACTTATGATGCAGGATATATTTATACAAATCTTTCTCCCGATGCTGCATATGGAGCGCATGCTTCGATTCCCGGATACAGGTCGAATACAGACAGACCGGGCGGCGAATATATTGAAATTGCTGGAGATGTGGTTACAATTTATCTGATTTATGACCCTAACGGCTATGAGCTAAAGTTCAAGGTTGACATAGATCCTGATACACCCGAAAGAATGATTCCTGAAGCTGTTGACGTGAAAGTTACGAGATACAACGAAACAACAGAAGAATGGGAAGTTATAGCTCAGCACGTGCATGAATCTGTTGAAGTTGTTATTGATAAAACGAGAAATGAATCGGGCGAAACTGTAAACTACGGTGAGGGCACGGCGCACGTATGGGGCTTTGCAGGTAATGACCACACAGACCCATATCTTTACAGAATAGACGTAGTTCGTATTGACCTTGGCGATTATCAGCTGACAGCAGAAGAAACATTTGCAAGTGTTTCTTATGAAAGCAAAGAAACAGTATTCTTCCCTGATGGTGCATACACAGCTGTGGTTGAGGTTACCGAGAGCGATTTGACAGGCGGAACAGGCGGTCTTGAGGGAGCGCATGCGAACAGCGAGCTTGAATATCACGGCTCTATTGTTGCAACAGTGTCAGTTCATCCTTACACGGTAAAGCTTGATCCCAACGGCGGTGAATGGGCTTCGGGAGACAATGACGCTCAAACTGTACACAACAGATTTACAGTTCCCACACTTTCGTCTTACGTACCTAAAAAAGACGGTGAAACGTTTATAGGCTGGTATCTTGATGATCTTGCAACACAAGTTGAGACGGGCGAATATATAAGCGATCATGTTTCGACTGTTGCGGGCACGCTTACGCTGTATGCTAAGTACAAACCCGATATTACTGTTAAAGGAACAGTTATAGTAGACCTTGGTGAATATCCTTGCACAGATAATAGCCGAACAGTAAATGTCGCTCTTCAAAAGTGGATGGGAATCCAATCCTATGCGGCTACCGATTTTACGAAGAATATAACTCTTACCCCTGTAGCACCGGAAAATAAATATGCAATTGGTACATATGAGTTTACAAATGTTCCCGATACGGATGAATACCGTGTAAACGTTATTATTGCCGGCGGCGGTAGAATTCTCTATCAGAATGAGCCCGCAAGCCTGGATGATGACAAGCTTTATAGTATTAATGAGTATAGCGGCGATGATTACACTGCAGTGCTTAATGGAGATATGGTTGCCATAGTTAATATATATATGAAAGCTGATTCATTTGAGCTTGGATATATGGCCGATACATCTGCAATTGCAGCAGATTTCCGTCCTACAGACCTTAAGCTTGACTTGCGTCATGACCATCGTCCCGCAGGCGGAAGTGTGATATATGAGGTAATAAAAGACGATATTGTTATAGATGACAGTTCATTTGATAGCAATGGAATCAGCGATATTGCTACAATAGACGTGCCCCCGTATCATGCAAACGGATATCTGTACGATTACGTTATATCGGTACTTAACTATGATCTTGATGATACCTTGATGGGTGCTGATGCAAACGGCTGGAATGACAGACACTATTACCATTATGAAACAACGCCAGGATATTTCCCGGCACCGTTCAGTATACATTACGACGGTCCTGCAAACTATAGCGAAACAGTAAATTCAGATGGACTTAATCAGAACATTACACTAAAAGCGATTTTTGTTCCGAATAAGTATACTATCACATATGATCTGAATAACGGTACGTGGGCTTCTCAAACAGAGCTCGGACCGACAGAGCATACCTGGAGCTATGATACAGAACTCAAAAATCCTGTTCGTCCGGGATACGTTTTCATGGGTTGGACAGCTGACGATAGTGAAACGTATGATGCAGAAAACAATAAAATTCCCGCAAAAGTATGGCAGGACGTTAAGCTTACCGCTAACTGGGAAGTTGATACGTGGAAAGACGACGATAGCGGTGATAAGGTAAATGAGGGAGACGGTATTCCCGATAAATATCAGGCGCTTTTGGTTTATATGATTGAGGGCGGCACATGGGACGGTACTGACTCAGAGGCGAAATGGAACGTAATTACCCTTAAAGAAAAGAATGCAAGCGGTGAGTGGACAGATATAACACCCGAACCCAAGCTTGGTGATTATACACCCGACATTACAGGTGCACAGCCTGATTCATCGCATACCACACCTGCATACTGGTCACCCATACCGTATGACAACGAGCTTGTTAAGGCAGGCTATACTGTATATACGTATAAGTTTATAGGAGATCAGACACTTTATTTCACGTTTGATGCGAACGAAGGTAGTTGGAATACTCCCGTACCGGGATATACGATGAGCGCAGAAAAAGACAGCGCAACGATTTCGGTATCATTTGGTGCTGCGGTATCTAAAATAGCAACCGAGCCTACTCGTGACGGCTATGAATTTGTTGGCTGGTACAGCAAGAATGCACAGGGAGAACTCACTGCGAAATGGTGGGCAGTTGATTCGCTTACTTATAATATTTATGAAAATGACACAGTATATGCTAAGTGGGAGGCTATCCCTGTTACACCTCCGCCACCTACCGTATCCAAGTCCGCGAATCTTTACGTAAATCTTCAGGACGAAAACGGAGCCTACCTTGGCGGTACGGATACACCCATAACAGTTACTGATACGTATAAGGTTTCTAAGGATAATGATGCAAATTATGTGATCGCCGGCGAAATAACAAAAGGAAGCGACAAGTACATATATGAAGGACCGGTTGATTATTCAGCGGATCTTGCAGGTACTGTACAGAACGATGGCGAGAACATTTTCGTAATCCTCCAGTATACAAAGGATAACTGGAATGATAACGGAGACACACATAGTGATGGCGATGATATACCCGATAAATATCAGGTAATGGTCACTTATACGTCTAAAAATACCGAGCTTGGTACAGTTGACAAGAATATTGAAGTCTTCACGTTACCTGAAAATGAAACAACAGGTGATATACTTGCAACGGCAAATGCAACAACAAAGGGTGAACTGACATATTTTGACGGTTGGTTGCTCAATGATGTAAGGATCACCATACGCGCTGACCTTGATTATCTCATAAAAGATGCAGTAGGCGGAAAATGTTATGATTTCTTCGCAACGTTTGATGTTATAAACGAAGATGACATTATAAGAAGGTTTACACTCAGCTATGAAACTAACGGCGGAGAAAAAATTCCGGATGAACAATACTTCTACGGTGATGAGGTGGCACTTACAAAGGTCCCAGAAAAGGAAGGCTTTGTATTTGACGGCTGGTATTGCGACGAAGAGCTTACAGAAAAAGTAAGCAAGGTGAAGATTACCACAGATACAACCGTATACGCTGCATGGACTAAGAAGGATGAGCCTCACGAAACGCCCGATAGCTTAAATGGCGAAGAGCATTTTGCATACGTTATTGGTTACCCGGATAATACTGTAAGACCTAATGCCAATATCACGCGTGCGGAAGCAACGGCAATCTTCTTCAGATTGCTTAAACCTGAAGTAAGAGATGCTATGCTTTCAAAGAAAAATGTATTTAAAGACGTTGATACTGATGCATGGTATAATATTGCAGTTTCCACAATGGCAAAGCTTGGTATTATAGAGGGAAGAAGCGAAGACTTGTTTGTTCCCGATGCATACATCACGCGTGCTGAATTTGCGGCGATCTGCGCAAGATTTGATGATTCTGAGTTTGAGATAGTTGACGATTTTCCGGACGTTGCAGGACATTGGGCAGAGGATGAGATCCATGAGGCTGCAGCACACGGCTGGGTAAAGGGTTATGAAGATAATACCTTCAGACCTGACAGATTTATCACACGTGCTGAGGCGATGACTCTTATCAACAGAGTGCTCAACCGAGTTCCCGAAACAGAGGAAGATCTGTTAGACGACATGATCAAGTGGAAGGATAACAGAAATGAATCCGCTTGGTATTATCTGCCTGTTCAGGAAGCGACCAATAGTCATGAATATGAAATGAAAGATGATATTTATGAAAAATGGATCGCTATCAAGGAAGTTGAAGATTGGGAAAAATACGAATAAGCTTCTTTGAAATTTTCTGGAAACAGGAATAATAAAATGGCATAACAGTTTCAGGGGTACACCGTTTATACGGTGTACCCCTGAATGCTTGTGTAAATTTGCGTAACTATTATTGCAAATCTTTATCTTTTGATGGAGAGTGAGAAAACATTTTTACGTATGCTTTGTAGAAAGAAGAATAATCATTGTATCCGCAATGTGTATAGATATTTGTTGGATTTTCACCATTTAAAATTCGGTTACGTGCATATATCATTCTTTTTTCGGTTATGTATTTGTGAAGCGATATGCCAAGTTCGTTTTTAAAACATTGAAAAAGTGTAGCCGCTGAAACAAACATCTCCTGGGCAATATCATCTACACAAATAGGTAAAGTGTAATTATTGTCTATATATCCGATACACTTTGAGATTAAAAGCTCTTTTTCTCTTGATTTTGGTGTGACGGCACTTTTTGTATCGATACATATTTCTGAGATTAGCGAAAGAAAAGATCCATATAGGTTTACTTTTGCACTTTCGCTTTTTTCTTTACTTATAATATCACACATTCTGTTTAAAATATTTCTCAAATTGATATTTATTTCTTTGATGATTTTTATTTCGGACATAGCCTGAGGCAATAATGGTTTAATAATTTCAAAATCGGGGAAGTTTATTACAAATCTAGTGTAGTTTTTTTCATTTTTTATAAGAAATTTATGATACATTTCTTTTGGTATTATAAGAAGTGTACCTTCCGTTAGTTCTTCTTTGAAATTTTCTGATAAAAACGTTGCCTTCCCGTCTATATAAAACAAAATTTCGTGAAAAGGATGGATTTCATTTCCTGTTTTGAGAGATTTGCCTTTAGCGTACCGAAACGATATTTGATTATAGCTTGTTTTTTCTTCAAAATAATTTTCCATATATTTAGTTTATCACAAATTTATAGTTTTTGCAATATAATTATGTAATATTCAATATACTTTTCCAAAAATATATGCTATTCTAATCTTATATAATGAGTACGGGGTGAGATAGAATGCAAAAAATAATTGAAGCAATTGAAAAAGAAAAGATCATAGTAATCGTCAGAGGCGTAGAACGCAAGAAGCTTTTGCCATTGTGTAAAGCGATGTATGACGGAGGTATACGCCTTTTGGAGGTCACATTTGATGCAAGCGGAAAGATCAGTGATGAGGATACCGCTGAAAATATCAGACTCTTGTCAGAAGCTTTTGCCGATAAGATGTACATAGGTACAGGAACTGTTCTTACAACAAAACAGGTAGAGCTTACTAAAAATGCAGGCGGCAGTTTTATCATTTCGCCCAATACGAACGCTGAGGTCATTAAAAAGACCCGCGAGCTCGGTATGGTTTCAATGCCGGGTGCGCTTACTCCGAGTGAGGTTGAGTACGCACACGAGTGCGGTGCACATTTCGTAAAGCTGTTCCCGATAAGCAATCTGGGTGCGGCGTACGTAAAAGCCGTAAAAGCTCCTCTCAGCCACGTTAGATTTACCGCAGTCGGCGGAATTGACGAGAACAATATGGAAGAATATCTTAAAGCAGGCGTGTCGGGATTTGGTATAGGTACAAATATAGTAAACAAAAAGATGCTTGAAAATAATGATTATAATGGAATAACCAAGCTTGCAGAAAAGTATGTAAGTGTGGTAAAATAAGGGAGATAAAAATGAGCAGAATAGTAACATTCGGCGAAGTTATGCTTCGCTTTAATCCCGAGGGATACCTCAGACTCGTACAGGCTGATAAATTTGAAGTGAATTTAGCCGGCGGAGAAGCAAACGTTGCCGTATCACTTGCAAATTATGGAGCGGATGCAGCTTTTGTTACAAAAGTGCCTACTCACGAGATCGGTGACTATGTTATCCGTGAAATGCGCAGAAACGGTGTTGATACAAGTCGGATTTTGAGAGGCGGTAAGCGACTTGGTACTTTCTATCTTGAAAAGGGTGCTTCTCAAAGACCGTCAAAGGTAATATATGACCGTGAAAATTCTGCGATATCAGAAGCTGATCCTGCAGAATTTAATTGGAAAGAAATATTCAAGGGTGCAAAGTGGTTTCATTTTACTGGAATTACACCCGCACTTAGTGAAAACATGGTAAAGGCGTGTGAAGATGCTTGTGTTACTGCAAAGGAGATGGGCATAACTGTCAGCTGTGACCTCAATTATCGCAGCAAGCTTTGGTCACGCGAACAAGCAGGCAAAGTTATGAGTGAGCTTGCGCAATACATTGACGTATGTATCGCGAATGAGCAGGATGCAGCAGACGTTTTCGGCATACATGCGGCTCATACGGACATAAACAGCGGCAATCTGAGTTATGAAGGATACATAGACGTTGCGCGTCAGCTTGCGGAGCGTTTTGACTTTAAAAAGGTGGCAATCACGCTTCGAGGAAGCATATCGGCAAGCAGAAATACCTGGGCAGGAATGCTTTACGATTCAAAAACGGACACGGCACAGTTTTCACGCGAATACGATATACAAATCGTTGACCGTGTGGGCGGCGGAGACTCATTCGGCGGAGCACTCATTTATGCTCTTACGTCCGATTACGAAGACAAAAAAGCAATCGAATTTGCAGCGGCGGCTTCCTGCCTCAAGCACACGATCGAGCACGATTTCAATATGGTAAGCCTTAAGGAAGTTGAAACACTTGCATCGGGCGACGGCTCGGGCAGAGTTGTCAGATAAAGGAGAAAAGTTATGAAGATAACAGACGTTAACACTTATTTTGTTCGTCCAAGATGGGGATTTGTTGAGATCACGACCGACGGCGGTATTGTCGGCTGGGGCGAAGCGGTTTTGGAAGGACACGCAAAAGCGGTTCTTGCCTGCGTTGATGAAATGAAAGACTATCTTATCGGCGAAGATCCTGCAAATATCGAGGGTATATGGTCTACACTGTACAGAGCAGGCTTTTACCGCGGCGGTGGAGTTATGATGAGCGCAATTTCGGGTATTGACCAGGCTCTTTGGGATATCAAGGGTAAGGTGTTCGGCGTACCCGTATATGAGCTTATGGGCGGTAAATGCCGCGACAAAATGAAGGTGTATTCGTGGATCGGCGGTGACAGACCGTCTGATGTTGGCGCTGCGGCAAAAGAAAAGATGGATGCAGGCTTTAAGGCGATAAAGATGAATGCCACCGAAGAGCTGCAGATGATAGATACTTACGATAAGATCGACGCAGTTTTAGAGCGTGTTGCTGCTATACGTGAATCCTGCGGTAAATATTTCGGCATTGCAATAGATTTTCACGGACGTGTACACAAACCGATGGCAAAAGCCCTCGCAAAGAAGCTTGAAGAATTTGACCCTATGTTCATTGAAGAGCCGGTGCTTTGTGAGAGTATGGAATGCTTCAAAGAAATTGCGGCGTGCTGTAATATACCGATCGCTACGGGCGAAAGACTTTTTTCAAAATATGATTTCAAGCGCTTGTTAACTGCAGGCGGTGTTGACATAATTCAGCCTGATCTCTCTCACGCCGGAGGTATCACCGAGGTTAAAAAGATAGCATCTATGGCTGAGGCTTACGACGTAGCACTCGCACCGCACTGTCCGCTCGGACCTATCGCTCTTGCGGCTTGCCTTAACGTTGATGCGACGAGCTACAATGCGGTAATCCAGGAGCAGAGCATGGGTATTCACTACAACGTCGGCAAGAGCGTGCTTGACTATGTAAACAACAAGGACGATTTCAAGTTCACAGACGGATTCGTAGAGCTTCCAAAGCTTCCCGGACTCGGCGTTGACGTGAACCGTGAGCTTGTTTTGGAAGAAAACAAGACACCGCACAACTGGAAAAATCCGGTATGGCATCATAAAGACGGCTCTGTTGCAGAATGGTGATCGAGCACGGTAAAAAACGAAGCGGATATGTTTCGTGAGAACATATTTGTTACCACAAGTTCTATAAAGTCAAGGAGAACACTGATGAGAACATACTTATTGCCAAAGGAAACTAATTACTATAAAGCAAACTTACATTGCCACAGCACAATATCCGATGGAGTTATGACTCCGGAAGAGCTGAAAGCACAATACAAGGCTTGTGGTTACAGCATCCTTGCATATACCGACCACGAGGTTTTAGTGCCACATAGTGAACTCAATGACGATGATTTTTTGACAATTCCGGGATATGAAGTGCAAACATACGGAGATATGGAGCTTGCTAAACGCTTGCGACGTGTTAACCATATAAACCTTTATCCAAAAGACCCGGGAAATCGGACAATGCCCTTTTTTAATATGGATGACGTAATGCGCCTTGACAAAACGCCGGATATATCCAAAGCAGTTTATAAAGGAGACGGAAATGAATATAAGGAATATTCCGTCGAGGGCTTGAACAGGCTGATTTCCAAAGCAAAGGATGCAGGGTTTATTGTAAGTTACAATCATCCCACCTGGTCAAAAGAGGATTCTGAAATTTACACCAACCTTCAGGGACTTTTTGCTATGGAAAACTATAATCACGATGCACAAATAGCGGGACACGATGCATACTGCCCTTACGTATACGACCAGATGCTTCGCGGCGGGCTAAGAATAGGATGTATTTCTACCGACGATACACACAAAGCTTGTGATATGTTTGGCGGGTTTACTATGGTGTATGCTGATGAGCTGACACATACCGCAATTATAAGTGCACTTGAAAAAGGCAATTTTTATGCATCAAGAGGGCCGATCATAAACGCTCTTTGGTACGAAGACGGTGTATTTCACATAGAATGTTCACCTGCAAAGCAAATTGTCGCTTCGAACAACGGCAGACGTGACCCTTCAATTTCCATAAAGTCTGCGGAGAGTACAGCGGTTACTTATGCAGAATTTCCGATTGAGGATATTGACTCATTCGTGCGCTTTACAGTGATGGATGAATATGGCAAAACAGCTAACACCCGTGCATATTGGAGAGATGAATTCGAAACGTCTCCAGCAACTTTTTCTAATATACGGATAATATGATGAAATATAATTTTCCCAAAAATAAAGTTTTGGTTTCCGGTCACCGCGGAGAAAGCTGTTTTGGCCTTGAGAACACGATGAGTGCTTTCAGGCGTGCTCTTTCGCTTGACGTGGATATGATAGAAACCGACGTCCGTATGACGGGTGACGGTCATCTCGTTTTAATGCACGATGATAACGTTGAGCGAATGACAAACGGAAGCGGCAGAATACGAGAAATGACTCTTCAAGAAATAAGGGAGCTTGACGTAACGAAAAACGCAAAGATTTCAGTTTCGCCTGAGCCGGTTCCTTTATTCAGCGAGCTTTTGGAGCTTGTTTCAAAGTACCCGGACGTTCTCTTGAATATTGAGTTCAAGGACTACCCCGAAGACGGCGAGGCTCACGCATACTTATGCGCTGATAAAATTTGCGATATGCTGATAGAATACGGTGTACAGGAAAGAGTGTTTATAAACTCCTTCAGCGGCAAAATTCTTGAATACGTATACAAAAAGCACGGCGAGACCTTTTATTATCATGGCTTTTACCCCTGGTTTATCTTAGGGGAAATGTCCGTTGACCCCGAAAGCTTTATAACGGTTGCGTGTATGCAGCACAGGGTACAGCTTGAAGACGGTACGATAGTAAAATGCGCTGACAATATGTGCCCGAAGGAGTGGTTTGACTATCTTCTCAAAAAGGGTATTATGCCGCTGATGGCGCCGAGTCTTAAAGAGTATCCGCTCTACGACCTTGCGTTTTCATACGGAAGCCGCATTGTAAACGCTGATGATCCCGAAAAAATGATAGATCATCTCAAAGGTACGGGAATGCACGACTGAAATAAATTAACAAAATATCTCCATTGTATAAGGGTGGGGCGCAAAATTTATTTTGCGCTCCGCCTTTTACTTATTATTAAACTGCGTCTGTACACTTCACCCTGAACCCGGGCAGGCAAGTGCGCATTTTATCTGCAAATATTACAAACTCACACCCGTACACTTGCATTTTATTAAATTTATGTTATAATATTGGTAATGGAATCTATATTGTCAGGAGAGTGTTATGAAAAGTATAAAGCCGGGTCGCGGACCTTCTTTTATGGGCGGAATTATGAATATTTTTGTTGCTTTATTCGGCGTTTTCTGGACCATTATGGTTTCAAGTTTCGGCGGCGGTCCTTTTGCTTTATTCGGTGTTTTTTTCGTTATATTTGCAATCATCAACGCAGTATATAATTTTAAAAATGCTACTTCCAAGAACCGTTATTCAACGTTTGATATTACCGATGCTCACGAAGAGCAGGATCCATTGAACAAATATTTTGGGGAATCTGAAAGCATGCCAAACAGCAAGAGGAATACAAACAACAAGTTTTGCCCTTATTGCGGAACTTCCGTTGCAGACGATTTTGAATACTGTAACAGCTGCGGAAAGAAGCTCCCGTGATCTATCTATTAAATTTTGAAAGGCTAAAGTAATTATGTCAAAGAAAATCGGAATAATCGGTGCGATGAAAATTGAAATAGATGCGCTTGCAGGTATGCTTGAAAACAGGCGCGACAGCGTTTGCAGCGGTATCACGTTCCATGAGGGTGTTCTTAACGGTGCAGACGTTGTACTCGCTGTTTGCGGTGTCGGCAAGGTTTTTGCCGCTATATGCGCACAGACTATGATACTGAAGTACGGTGTTGATGCAATAGTTAATTCGGGCGTTGCAGGCGGGCTTTCTGACAAGCTGAAGATATGCTCGGCGGTTATTGCTGACAAGGTAGTTCAGCACGACATGGACACGTCCCCCCTCGGTGACCCGGTTGGACTTATATCGGGGATAAACAAGGTTTACATAGACTGCGACCGTGATATTATAAACGCACTTGAAAAATCTATGGAAGGGCGGGATAACGGATACCTTGTAGGTACGGTTGCCTCGGGTGACGCTTTTATAAATGATAATAACAAAAAGGAATATTTAAAGAGTCAGTTCGGCGCAGTTGCCTGCGAAATGGAAGGTGCTGCAGTCGGACACGTCTGCTATGTGAATGACATACCGTTCTGTGTTTTCAGAACGATATCAGACGGCGGCGATGACTTGTCCGATATAGATTTCCCCACCTTTGCCGCTCTTGCCGCAAAATCAGCGCAGGAAACGATACTTGAATTTTTGAAAATATACAGGTGAGATTATGGCGCTTATAGAACTTAAAATATACAGCGAGGTGCTGGGCACACCTACCGAAGTGAACGTTGTTATGCCCCAGCCAAATGAAAAAACTGACCCTGATAAAAATCTTAAATGCCTTTATCTTTTGCACGGAATAGCTGACGACCATACAACGTGGATAAGGCGCACTTCTATTGAGCGATATGCGGAACAGTACGGTATCTGTGTTGTGATGCCGTATGCGTACCGTTCCTTCTATACAGATATGAAGTACGGAGGCAAATATTATACTTACATAATAAAAGAGCTACCGCAGATCATACGTGGATTTTTCAATATCTCGGATAAGAGAGAAGATAACTTCATCGCAGGTCTTTCTATGGGCGGTTACGGCGCGCTCAAAATAGGGCTTCTTGAATGTGAGGGCTTTTCTGCGGCGGCGGGACTTTCGTCTGTGGCAGATATCGTTGACTGCAAAAAGCATTTTGAGAAAACTTACATTCCGATTTTCGGTGAGGATGCTGTGATACCTGATGACTGCGATCTGTTTAAGCTTGCAAGCAAGAAAAATAACGATCCTTTAAGACCCAGAATATTTATGGGAGTCGGAACAGAGGATTTCCTGTATGAGGGAAATATTGCATTAAAAAAACATTTTGAGTCTCTTGACTACGATTTTACCTACAGAGAGTCGGCGGGTGTGCACAACTGGGCATTTTGGGACGAGTATATACAGTATGTGTTAAAATGGATGTTTGGCTGATAAAAAGCATATATTTGATATTGTAATTTTAAAGATTGATAGGGAAGTTTTACTATGAGCAAGGAAAACAAATTGTATTTATTTCCGCACGTGGGAATGAGAAAAGTGAAAAGCCTTATAACACTGTTCATTTGCTTTTGGATATGGCAGGCGATAAGACTTGTTTTTCCCGATCTTGAAATTCATCCGATATACATGTATATGTACAGTATAATAGAAATTCGAGACAGCTCAGAAAAGACAGTCAATTTTGGCAAGAGAAGAATAAAGGCAATGTTTACTGCTTTTGGAGTAGGTCTTCCGCTGCTTGCAGTTTCCGATTTGATAGTTCCTTATATCTCCGCAGACTGGATAAAAGTAGGCTTTGATCTTTTTCTCATACTTTTTGGGTCTCTTGTTTGCATTTGTGTGGCAGAAAAGGTTGGGTGCCAGACTTTTTGCGGTCTTGCGGCGGCTATGTTTATAGTACTTGCCGTGTCTCATGCCGATGACGGACGGTATATGTATGCAATACTCAGAGCGCTTCAGACTCTGATAGCGATAGCTATGGCGTGGCTTATTAACGTTAAGCTGTTTCCCTATCCGAGTAAGCCTAAAGAGCAAAACTGTGATGAAACCCCAACAGGCACGGCAGAGTCGGGCGAGGTGCATATAGCATAGCTATTAAATAATGCTTGACAAGTTCTGTAAATCGTGATATACTTTAATGGTATAGTATTAAAGGCGATGACCGAGAGAGTAGGAAACTATGAAAGTCACAGCGAGCCGGCGAGGGTGTAAGGTCGGTACGAGTAAGAACTTCCGAAGATCACTCGCGAGCTTCTGCGTGAGAAATGCGCGGCATTTGTTAGCGTAAGACGGAGCCCTGCCGTTATTTTGGGAGCATATAAACGTATGCAGGTGGTATAAACGAAGCAAGCCTTCGTCCTCGCGGACGAAGGCTTTATTTTTTGAAAGGATTGGTTGAAAGAATGTACAAGAAAGTACCGACCACTCTCGATTTCGTTAATCGAGAGAAAGAAACTCTTGAATTCTGGAAGAGTAACAAAATCTTTGAAAAGAGCTTGAAGCTCAGAGAGGGAGAAGAAACTTATACTTTCTATGACGGACCTCCGACTGCTAACGGTAAGCCTCATATCGGACACGTGCTTACCCGTGTTATCAAGGATATGATTCCGAGATACCACACAATGAAGGGGCAGGACGTTCCCCGTAAGGCAGGCTGGGATACTCACGGACTTCCCGTTGAGCTTGAAGTCGAAAAGCTTCTCGGTCTTGACGGTAAGGAGCAGATAGAACAGTACGGTATGGCTCCCTTTATAGAAAAGTGTAAGGAAAGCGTATGGAAATACAAGGGAATGTGGGAGGACTTTTCCGGTACTGTCGGCTTCTGGGCTGACATGGAAAATCCCTACGTTACCTATGATAATAATTTTATCGAGAGCGAATGGTGGGCGCTCAGACAGATATGGGACAAGGGCCTCTTATACAAGGGCTTCAAGATAGTTCCGTACTGTCCCCGCTGCGGTACACCGCTTTCTTCTCACGAGGTTGCACAGGGATATAAGGACGTTAAGGAACGCTCCGCTATTGCAAAGTTCAAGGTAAAGGGAGAGGAGAATACCTTTATCCTTGCCTGGACTACAACACCCTGGACGCTTCCGTCAAACGTTGCGCTTTGCGTAAACCCGAACGCCGAATATATCAAGGTAAAAGCGGGCGAGACAATATACATTCTCGCAACTGCTCTTGCCGATAAAGTGCTTGGAGAGGGCGAATACGAGGTTATTGAAAAGTATCTCGGTACAGAGCTTGAGAATACCGAATACGAGCCTCTTTTTGCATACGTAAATCCCACTGAAAAGTGCTGGTATGTTGTATGCGATAACTACGTTACGATGGACGACGGTACGGGTATCGTACACATCGCTCCTGCGTTCGGTGAAGACGATGCGAACGTCGGACGTAAATATAATCTTCCTTTCGTTCAGCTTGTTGATGCACAGGGTAAGATGACAAAGGAAACAGAGTGGGAAGGCGTATTCTGCAAGGATGCAGATAAGCTTGTTCTCCGTACTCTTAAAGATCGCGGACTCCTCTTTGATGCTCCCGAGTTTGAGCACAGCTATCCTCACTGCTGGAGATGCGGCACACCGCTTATCTACTACGCGCGCAACTCGTGGTTTATTAAGATGTCGGACGTCCGTGAAGACCTTATCCGTAACAACAATACTGTAAACTGGGTTCCCGAATCGATTGGTAAGGGACGTTTCGGCGACTGGCTTGAAAACGTACAGGATTGGGGTATCAGCCGTAACAGATATTGGGGTACTCCTCTTAATATCTGGGAATGTGAATGCGGACACAAGCACTCAATCGGAAGTATCGCAGAGCTTAAAGAGCTTTCTGACAACTGCCCCGATGATATCGAGCTTCACCGCCCCTATATTGATGAAGTTACTATCAAGTGTGAAAAATGCTCAAAGCAGATGAAGAGAGTTCCCGAGGTTATCGACTGCTGGTTCGACTCAGGCTCAATGCCTTTTGCGCAGCATCACTATCCATTTGAAAACAAGGACCTCTTTGAAAAGCAGTTCCCGGCAGACTTTATTTCCGAAGCCGTTGACCAGACACGTGGTTGGTTCTATTCACTTCTTGCTATCTCAACGCTTCTTTTCAATAAGGCTCCATACAGAAACGTTGTCGTTCTCGGACTCGTTCAGGACGAAAACGGACAGAAGATGTCAAAATCCAAGGGCAACGCCATTGACCCATTTAGTGCTCTTGAAACATTCGGCGCAGATGCTATCAGATGGTATTTCTATACTAACTCTGCACCTTGGCTCCCCTCTCGCTTCAGCGAAAGAGCAGTTACAGAAGGTCAGCGCAAGTTTATGGGTACGCTTTGGAACACATATGCGTTCTGGACACTTTATGCTGATATAGACGAGTTTGACCCCACAAAGTATGATATAAAGAAGCTTGACCTTTCCGTAATGGACAAGTTTATCCTTTCACGCCTTAATACAATGGTTGGTAAGCTTGATAAAAATCTTGCTTCATACAAAATACCTGAAGCAGCTAAGTGCTTATCTGACTTTGTTGACGAGCTTTCGAACTGGTACGTACGCCGCTGTCGTGAACGCTTCTGGATAACAGGTGAAAATGCTGACAAAACTGCTGCATATATGACGCTTTATACTGCACTTGTAACTGTTGCCAAGGCGGCAGCTCCTATGGTTCCGTTTATGGCAGAGGATATATACAGAAATCTCGTATGCACGGTTGATAAGAATGCTCCGGAAAGCGTTCATCTCTGTGATTTCCCTGTTGTTGATGAGAGTATGAGGGATGAAAAGCTTGAAGATGAAATGAGCTTCATACTTGATGCGGTAGTTATCGGACGTGCTGTAAGAAATGCGGCGAATATTAAGAACCGTCAGCCTCTTGCTTCTATTTATATAAAGACAGACCGCACTGTAAGTGATTACTACAGAGATATAGTTCGTGATGAGCTTAACATCAAGAGAGCAGAGTTTGTTCCCGACGTTTCCGCGTTCTCGTCTTATAGCTTCAAGCCTCAGCTTAAAACAGTAGGACCTAAGTACGGTAAGCTTCTTGGCAAGATAAAGGCAGCGCTTGAAAGCCTTGACGGTAATGCCGCTATGGAAGAGCTTGAACGCAACGGGGCACTCAAGTTTGACTTTGACGGGGAAGCTTGTGAGCTTACACGCGAAGACCTGCTCATTGATGTTATGCAGAAGCCCGGTTATGCTTCTATGGCAGACAAGGGAATAACCGTTGCACTTGACACAACCCTTACAGAAGAGCTTATTGAAGAGGGTTACGTTCGTGAGGTTATCTCAAAGATTCAGACGATGCGTAAGGATTCAGGCTTTAATGTAACCGACCGTATAGACGTTCTAATAAGCGGCAGTGCAAAGCTTGCTGACATTGTAGCAAAAAACACAGAGTACATTTCAAAGATCGTACTTGCAGACAGTATTGTATATGACGGTTCGCTTGACGGTGTTGCAAAGGATTGGAACATCAACGGCGAAGACGTAGTTATTACTGTAAAGAAAAAATAAAAAAATAGTAAAGGCACTCCTTTTGGAGTGCCTTTACTATAGTCTGAAGCATCCTTTATCAAAAGGATGCTTTCTATTTTTATTGCGTATGCGATTAAGAAAGTGATATATATTACTTTCCTGTATCAAGGCTTGTTATAATATCATCCATACTGCCGCCAGGAGGCAACATAGGAAGGACAAATTCGTCTTTGCCTATCTTACAATCTATAATATAAGGCCCTTTGCTATTAAACGCACGCTCTAGAGCTTCATCTAACTCTTGCGGTGTAGCAACAGCCTCGCCTTGCGCGCCGAAAGATTTTGCAAATGCTGTGAAATCGGTTTTTCGGTTTAAAACTGTATTTGAATAATGCTTATTATAGAACAAGGTCTGCCATTGGCGTACCATGCCAAGAACTCCGTTATTCATTATAAGTATAACCATAGGTACTTCGTATGTAACTGCTGTGGCAAGCTCCTGTAAGCACATACCGAAACTGCCGTCACCCGTTACGAGAACGCTTCGTTGCTTTGTTCCGAAAGCTGCGCCGATTGCCGCACCGAGTCCAAATCCCATAGTTCCAAGACCTCCGCTTGTAACAAAACGGCGGGGAGTTTTCATGCAGATGCTTTGTGCTGTCCACATCTGATGCTGACCTACATCGGTACACACGGCGGTGTTTTCTCCTAAGTGTTGGTTTAGTGTTAAAATTGCTTTTCTCGGTGTTAATCCCTCGCGGTTATCAAGGTAAGATTCCTCCTCTTTGCGAAAGGCTTCAACTTTATTTCTCCACTCAGGCTTTTTATTTTCATGAAGCATCGGATACAGCTTGGCAAGGGTGAATCTTACATCGCCTCGCAAGCCGCAGACAGCGTTAACGGTTTTGCCCAGCTCAGAGCCGTCTACATCAATATGAATGATCTTTGCACCCGTTGCAAACTTCTCTCTGTTTCCTGTAACACGGTCATTAAAACGAACGCCGAGTGAAAGTATCAGATCGGCATTGTGCATAGCCATAGACGAAGCAAAATGGCCGTGCATTCCCTGCATACCAAGAAAATCGCGATTATCTGTTCTGATAGCAGAGATACCCATTAAGGAGCAACCGAGAGGGGCGTCAATTTTTTTGGCAATTGCAAGCATTTCTTCTTGTGCATTTGCGCTTATCATACCGCCGCCGAAATAAATATACGGCCTTTTGGCGGCATTGATGATTTTTGCGGCCTCTTCTATGCGTTCATCCTTGGCAGACATAGCTTCATTTTTCTCCAAAGCAGTTTTAGGTTCATATTGGCATTTAGCTATCTGTACGTCTTTTGGAACGTCAATAAGTACAGGCCCCGGTCTGCCTGATCTTGCTATTTTAAATGCTTCGCGAATCGTGTCTGCAAGATCCTCAACGCTGCTTACAAAATAATTATGTTTAGTTATCGGCAAGGTAACGCCCGTAATATCGATCTCCTGAAAACTGTCTGTACCGATATGGGTTGTCGGAACGTTTCCGCAGATAGCAACTAGCGGTATAGAATCAAGATAAGCCGTTGCAATGCCTGTTACAAGATTTGTTGCTCCCGGTCCTGAGGTAGAGATAACAACTCCAACCTTGCCGGTAGTCCTTGCATATCCGTCGGCGGCGTGTGCCGCGCCCTGCTCGTGAGCCGTTAAGATATGGTTTATTTCATTTTGGTATTTATAAAGACTGTCATATACGTTAAGTATCTGTCCGCCCGGATATCCGAAAACGGTATCACAGCCCTGTTCTATTAAGGTTTTTACAAGTATATCTGCGCCCGAAAGAAGCATTGTACTCACTCCTTTTCTGCAATTACTTCCACCTCGACTAAAGCGCCTTTGGGAAGAGTTTTTACTGCTACACAGCTTCTTGCAGGCTTTTCGGTAAAATACTGTGCGTAAACATCGTTAAATGCGGCGAAGTCTGACATATCAGCAAGAAAACATACTGTTTTTACAGCGCTTTTGATCGAGCTTCCGGCTTCTGTCAATACCGCTTCTAAATTTTTACAAACTCGGTGCGTCTGCTCTGTAATATTATCGCCTTCGAGAACTCCTGTATCAGGGTCAAGCGGAATTTGCCCCGATGTAAAAATGAGATTTCCTGTTATAATTGCCTGTGAATACGGCCCGATTGCCGCAGGAGCTTTATTGGTTTGTACTTTATTACTCATAATTTTATTCCTTTCAATAATTATACTAATTTAAAGCCTTCATTTTTAAGTGTTCTTGTAATAAGGTTAACATGCTTGAAATCTCTCGTTTCCATTTCAATACGTAAGAAGCATCCGTTTACGCTTTCTGTATTGCCTTTTTCATAGTGAACACCGGTTACGTTGCCGCCGCAATCGGCGATGATACGTGAGATCTCTTTTAGCTGCCCGGGCTTATCAATAAGCTCGATAAGCAGACTTGTGGAACGCCCGGAATTAAGAAGACCGCGGTCTATAACGCGTGAAAGGCTTGTAACGTCAATGTTACCGCCCGATACAACAGCAACGACTCGTTTGCCCTTAAGGTCAAACTTGCCTGACATTACAGCCGCAACAGCAGTTGCTCCTGCACCTTCCGAAATCATTTTTTGCTTTTCCATAAGTGCAAGTATAGCGCTTGCAACTTCATCATCGGAAACAAGAGTGATTTCATCAACGTACTCTTTAACAAGAGCATACGTGTTTTCTCCCGGCTTTTTAACTGCAATACCGTCTGCGATAGTGGAAACCGAAGACAAGCACTTGATCTCCCCGCCTTTTACGGAATTATACATACTCGGCGCGCCTGCAACCTGCACTCCGTAAATCTTAATTGAAGGCCTGATCTGTTTAGCGGTATAGGCAATACCTGAGATAAGACCGCCTCCTCCGATAGGAACTACTATGGCGTCGATGTTGTCAAGGTCGTTAATAATTTCAAGAGCGATCGTACCTTGGCCTGCAATAACGTTTTCATCGTCAAAAGGATGAACGAAGGTGTATCCCTCGCTGTCACGTAGCTCCAATGCTTTTTGATAAGCATCGTCATAGCATCCTTCTACCAAGCAAACCTCTGCGCCAAATCCTTTTGTTGCTTCAACCTTGGATATAGGAGCGGTGTCTGGTAGGCAAATAAGGGATTTTATTCCATTTTTTGTTGCGGCAAGCGCCACGCCCTGCGCATGATTTCCTGCAGAGCAGGCGATAACGCCTTTCTGTTTTTCTTCTTCGGTAAGCATGGCGATCTTATACGCAGAGCCTCTGACCTTAAAGGATCCTGTGATCTGGAGGTTTTCGGGTTTCAGGTATAGTTCACATTCGTCAGCGATACCGTAGGCTCTGACCACGTTCGTTTCACGAACGATATTTTTGAGAATCTGTTGTGCATCAAAAACTTTGTCGAGGGTAAGCATGTTTAATTGCGCCTTTCAAAAATATAGTTGTTTTCTTGCTTTGAGACAAAATAAAACCCGCCTCAAAGCTTTAATTGCTTTGAGACGGGTGTAATAATTCAACACTCGCGGTACCACTCAAATTGCGGACTTAAGATCCGCCACCTCTTCGAAGCCAAACAACTTCTATGCGTTGACGCAGCATTCACGGGAAGCGCCTACTGGGTGTTAACCTTTGGGACTTCCGGCTCGGAAGTGATAAGAATTCTACTGTATTTTATCGGGATCGCACCATCCCCGATTCTCTGAGAAAATAATTCATAGATTCCGTCTTCGTCGTAGCCTTTGAAGTATTCACTTTGAAAAATATTTTATCACATTAAAGCGAAGATGTCAATAGAAATTTTGGCAATTCACAGATTGTTCACATTGTTTGACTGCGGGATCAAGCCTAGTGTATCTCTTTTGCATATGCTAGCGTTTGTGCCAAAGCCTCTTTTTTGTCAACACCCGATATACGTAACTTGTGCGCATATTCAAGAAGCTTTGAAAAATTCTTACCCGGATTTAGTCCGGCGGCTACAAGATCGCTTCCGCTAACATACGGACGGTTCATGATCTCTCTGTATTTATCAAGCGCATTTTTTAGTTTTGCCTCGGTTTGCTCATACGGCAAAGAGCACATATTACTCAGACTTCCGAGATGATCTGCCTTTGCAAGAAGCAACAGATCTGACGGTGAGTAAGCTTCATCAAACAAACGGTTATACGCTTTTTTTCCTGCGTTCTGACCGACCAACATATTCGGCCTCATATGAAGTTTTATCATATTTAAAACATATTTTTTCAATTTGTGCTCGTTGCTGAGGCGCGATAAAAATGTGTCTGCAATATCTATTCCGCGGTTTTCATGGTCAAATGCCCGGATCTTACCGTCTATGACCTTTGTTGTGACCGCTTTTCCAAAATCATGGCACAGGGCAGAGAGCATAAAGTAAAGCGGCTCTTCTGCCTGTTCTCTGAGACCTGCTGATATGTCGAGCACAAGCATTGTGTGATTATAAACGTCGCCCTCCGAGTGATACTCGGGGTTTTGTGTTACACTGATTAGTGATTCTATCTCACTAAACCATTCTGTCAGCTGACCACATCTTCTTAAAATGTCAAAGAACAAAGACGGCTTTTCTGATTTTGTAAGCACTTTTGTTAGCTCTGCAAAAACGCGCTCACGTGAAAGCGTGGTAAGCTCCATTTTTTCGCAAAGAAGCCGCGTTTCATCACAAACTATAAAATTAAATCTTGCCGCAAAGCCTGCCGCTCGAAGCACTCTGAGCGGATCTTCTCCAAAACTTTTGTCGTTAACATGACGGATTATTTTGTTTTTTATATCGCTGATACCGCCGAAATGGTCAACAAGTTCCCCCGTGAGCACGTTTTCCATTATGGCGTTCATGGTAAAATCGCGTCTTGCAGCGGCTCTTTCTGTGCCAAGAAACGGATCTGTATAGGTCTTGAAATCACGGTGGCCTCGCCCCGTTGCTTCTTCCGTTCGGGGCATGGCTATATCTATGCTATATCCGTCAAGCCCCCATATACCAAAGCTTTTGCCCATTTCACGCTTGTGGCCGATGTTCGAAAGTATTGATTCAAGAGTATCTGCCATGATGCCGTGAACTTCGATATCAATATCGTCAAAGCTATTGCCCAATATCTTATCGCGAACGCATCCGCCGACAAAGTAGCACTCTCCGCCTGCCTTTTTTACCTCGTGTGCGATCTTTTCTGCTATAAGAATATTTTTATTCATCGGTATTATCTGCCTCGGGTAGTGTATCCAAGGTAGCCTCCTCGGGCATTTTTACTCTGGGCACAAAACCTTCTACTATTTTCCTGGTTGCACGTTTTCCTCTTTGCGTTACGTATATATATCCGAAAGCACAGAACACAAGCGCGCCTACGAAGTTAACGAAAAGGTCTTTCATCGTGTCGATTATACCAATATCAAGGTATCCGCCAGGGATAATCGTTACGCTTTTATCTGAATGCTCGACGGTAGTTTTTACTATATTTGTCAGTTCAATGGTCTTGTTCTGTAGTGTATCGTCAAGAGCTACTGTATATATGCTGTTCACTACAGTGTCTTTTTGCATGTCGGTATTAAAAAAATAGTCAGCGCCAAACTCAAAAAATTCCCACAAAACACCGATCGTCATAGAAAAGCAAAAAGCCATAAGGGCAAGAGCGAGCGGTGTGAAGCTTACCTTTTTCTTGCGGTTTAACAAATCGAGCAGACAAAATCCGAATGCGGCAAATATAAATCCGCTTGTCGTATGAAGTGCCGTGTCCCAAAGGGGATACTTAACGTAATAAGCGCTTATCTCGCCGAGTATTTCCGCGCAGAAAACGAACACAAACGCAGTTATTTCAAGGCCTGACGGCAGTTCGATATTGAACTGTTTTTCAATAAAGGCAGGAAGCAGGAGAAGAATCAGAGTCAGCACACAAACGAATACGCTTTCCCATTGCCCAAGCAGTATACACCTCACTAAAACGAGTATTACCATAAGACGTATTATAGCGTAAACTGTGAATGCAACCTTATTCTTCTTTATCTGCTTTGTAAGTTGGCTTAATTTGTTTCTTAGTCTTTTTTTCTTCATATCTTCACCGGTATTATAACAATATTGTTGATTTAATGGTAACATAAGTATATATAAAAATCAACTTTATAATTGTAAAATAATATAACCGCCTGCGTTTTTTGCAGGCGGTTATATTATTAAAGGTCATTTCTTATAAGGTCCTCGTAGGTTTCGCGGCGTACAGCGAGAGTGTCAACACCGTCTTTTATCATAACCAGTGCAGGGCGTGGTATGCGGTTGTAATTTGATGCCATTGAGTAGTTATACGCACCTGTTACAAGAACGGCAAGCGTATCTCCTCTCTTGGGCTTCTTTATTTTTACGTCCTCTGCAATAAGGTCGCCGCTTTCGCAGCACCTGCCGCCGATTGTTGCCGTGAAATCTGCTTCTTTATCAGCATAGCTTGCGTTGAGTATCGTATATTTTGATTGATAAAGCGCATATCTCGGGTTGTCAGTCATGCCGCCGTCAATCGAAACGTAGCTTTTATATCCTGTTATCGTCTTTGTGCTTCCCGCAGTATAAAGGGTAACTCCTGCATCAGCAACGATGCTTCTGCCTGGCTCCATAAGAACGCGGGGGAGAGTATAATCAAATCTTACGCAGGTTTTCTCTATATGCTCTGCTATAAGCTCTATTGATTTTTCAATATCTATATGCGGATCGTCCTCTGTATATCTTACACCGAATCCGCCGCCGATATTGAGAGTTGTTGTAGCTTTACCAAGTTCATCGCGAACGAGCGCCATGAACATTATCATAATATCTGCCGCGTCGCAGAAAGGCTTTATTTCAAAGCACTGAGAGCCGATATGACAATGGAAGCCTTCAAGCTCAATATTTTCAAGAGCCAGTACATATTTTACAAGCTCTATCGCCTGGCCTGTTTCTATGGCTGTTCCGAATTTTGAATCAACCTTACCTGTAGTTATAGCCGCATGTGTGTGGGGGTCAATTCCCGGAGTAAGACGCATGAGTATCTTCTGCTTAATACCTTTTTCGCCTGCTATCCTGTTAATAGCATCAAGCTCCTCGCGGTTGTCGGCAACGAAGTATCCAAGTCCCGAATTTATAGCCAGCTCTATATCTGCATCCGTTTTGTTGTTGCCGTGAAAATACGCATTTGCAAGATCAAATCCTGCCGCGCGCGCTGTATAAAGCTCACCCGGAGAAACAAGGTCGATCCCCATGCCCATTTCTGATGCAACTGTGTATATCTTTTTAAAGCAAAGTGACTTCGATGCAAAAAGCGGCATTGAACCCAAGGGGAAATACTTACCCATAGCATCTATATAAGTTTTCATCTTTTCACGGACACGGTTTTCGTCAATGAGATAGAGCGGGGTAGAGTATTTTTGTGCAAGCTCTACCGTATCCATGCCGCCGAGTGTAAGATGGCCGTGTTCATTTACCGAAAGATTAGTGTGAAGCATTTTTTTAATTCCTTGTTATTTTATTTATCCTCTGATACGTTACGCGCCTTGCAAAGAAAGAGCGAAAAAGCCTCGCCCCACGGGAGAGGTGTCGCCAAGGGCGACGGAGAGGGTTAAAGACTTGCAACGAGCTCGCTCATCGAGTATAATCCGGGAGTTTTGCCGGCTATAAATAAAGCGGCTTCAAGCGCGCCGCGCGCAAAAAGCGCACGTGAGTGAGCTGTATGCTTGAGACTCAGAGTTTCTGCACCCGTATCAATAATGATCTCGTGTTCACCAACAGTATCCCCAAGTCTGAGCGCATGAATACCTATCTCGCCCGGCATGCGTTTTGCCTGACCTGCTCTGCCGTATATGAATTTTACATTATCGATCTCTTCACTTATCGCACGTGCGAGCATAAGCGCTGTGCCGCTCGGAGCATCGAGCTTGCGGTTGTGGTGCTTTTCGACGATTTCTATATCAGCACAGGGGAACATTTTCGCGCATTCGCGGGCAAGCTTTGTGAGCATTGCAACACCGAGCGACATGTTTGCACTGAAGAAGAGAGGGATCTTATCCGTATGATTGTTTATAAATTCAATCTCCTCGGGAGTCTGCCCAGTAGTTGCAAGAACAAGCGGTAGTGACATGCTTTCTGCCGCGCTGATAAGCTCTTGTGTACAGCTGTGATGTGAAAAATCAATAATGACGTCGGCTTTGCCGTTAAACTCTTTTATATTTTTAAGCATGTCCTCTCCGTTTATATCAACAAGAGCGGCAACATCGTGCCCGTTTTCCTCAATAATTCGCGTAAGCTCACGCCCCATAAATCCGGCTGCACCGTTTACTATGATTTTCATTGCTTTATCCTTTCAAAACAGGAATGATATTAAGCCTTAAGACCTTTTGCCCCGTGCTTCTTCATAATAGCTAAAAGCTTTTCTTCATTTTCCTTTTCCATAGGAGTGAGGGGAAGTCTTAAATAGTTATCGCAGAAACCGAGCGCCGCCATAGCCGCTTTTACGGGAATTGGGTTAACCTCGCAGAAGAGTGCATCTATAAGGTCGTGATATCTGCACTGAAGCTCTGCGCTCTTCTGTATGTCGCCTGCAAGAAAGCTGTCTGTTATCATAACGCTTTCGCGGGGAAGTACGTTTGAAAGCACGGAGATCGCGCCAACGCCGCCGAGCGCCATGAGAGGCACTATCTGGTCATCATTTCCCGAATAAAGATCGAGCTTGCCGCGAACAAGCGCCATCGTTTCAACGATCTTTGAGATATTTCCGTTAGCTTCCTTGATACCTACGATGTTATCGTGCTCAGCTAATGCCGCATATGTTTTCGGCTCGATGTTAACGCCCGTTCTCGAAGGTACGTTATAAAGGATTATAGGCTTAGCAGATGCATCGGCTATCTTTGTAAACATCTGGTAAAGTCCCTTCTGAGTTGCCTTGTTATAGTAAGGTGTAACAACTAAAAGAGCATCAGCGCCTGCGCTTACTGCGTGAGCGGAAAGCTCGAGCGCGTAGTCGGTATCATTACTTCCCGTGCCTGCGATAACGGGCACTCTGCCTGCTGCTCTTTCAACAGCAAAGCTGATAGCGCTTCTGTGTTCCTCGTCTGTAAGTGTTGAAGCTTCGCCCGTTGTTCCGCAGACAACGAGCGCGTTAACGCCCTCATCTATCTGCCAGTCGATAAGTCTGCCAAACTGCTCGTAGTTTATTCCGTTTTCGTCAAGCGGGGTAACGAGCGCCGTTCCGATACCCTTAAATACAGTCTTTTTCATAATAATATACGCGGATTAACCGCACTCCTTTAAAATAATCAATAATAAACAGAGCAGCCATCACAGATGACTGCCCGTTTTATAAATATCCGTATAAAAAACAATTATACACGGCCCTTATTTATAAATCAGATAGCTCTCCGCGAAAGCGACAGTCTGACAAATCTTATTTCGTCCGACCAGAGAGGATGTGTGCCTTATCCCTCTTCGGCGTTTGCACCTTTCGCAAATGTCGTAGGCCATGCACACGGCCCATAGGCTCTTGCTACTGATTACATAACGCGCCTCTATCACAGACAAATGATAACACATAATTTCCCATTTGTCAACACATTTATTACATTTTTATTATTGTATTCTTATATGTACCGAGTATTGATCGTATATCTTACAACAGCTTGGCATTTTGAAACAGTGATAAGTCTATTTCGTTGTTATCATTTCTGTGATCACTCAGCGGATAATTAAGCCCGACGCTTTTGTATTTGGCTCCTGCCATGGGGTTGTAGGGAAGAAGCTCAACTGTGCTTTCTCCTGCAATTTCACTTATCTTTGCAAGATTTTCCTTTGTGTCTGTAATATCGGGTATGAGCGGCACTCTGAAAACGTGTGCTTTTCCGCTTCGCTTTAATATTTTTGCGTTTTCAAGTATGATAGAGTTGTCAACTCCCGTATACTCTTTGTGAAGACTTGGATCTGCAATTTTTAAGTCCATCATTATGTAATCGGCGTTTGATATTACCGACTTGAAGACCTCGCTTTTGGCGTATCCGCTAGTCTGGATCGCACGGTGTATTTGGCTTGTTCGCTTGAGGATATCCACGGTAAATTCATGCTGCATCAGCGGCTCTCCGCCCGATATTGTGATGCCGCCTCCGGACATGCTTAAAAAATCCTTGCCGCGAAGGACTTTTTCGGCAACCTCTGAGGAATCCATAAGCTTTCCCGTCAGGGATATAAGCCCCATTGGGCAGGCATAAAGGCATCTGCCGAAAGGCTTGCAGGCTTCATGATCGCAACCCTCAAAGCATTTGCCGCAATGCACGCACCTGCTTTCGTTTACCATTATCTGCACGTTTGGAGAAAGCCCCTCGGGATTGTGGCACCATTTGCATCTTAGCGGACATCCTTTTAAAAAGACTGTGGTGCGCACTCCGGGGCCGTCGTGTACCGAAAACTCCTTTATATCAAAAACTGTTCCAAGCATAATACCAGAATCCTTTATTTTTGCCGCGAAAAGCGGTATTACTTCTGTAGGAATGATACCATATTCTGAGATTAAAGTCAAGATGAGCGAGAACTTAATGATTTTAATTTTCTGAATTGTCCGGGCGATGATTGTTTGATTTTTTTAAAGGTCTTTATAAAATAACTCAAATCATCAAAACCGCAGTCATAAGCAATATCGGTGACTTTTGCATCGGTTGCCAAAAGCTTTTGAGCTGCTTTTTCAACACGGTATTCATTAAGATATTCGATAGGTGCTTTTCCAGTGTGAGACTTAAAGAATGTGCCCAGATATTTAGGTGATATTCCGGCATGCTCGGCTATGTCTCCAAGCGATATCCGCTTATCATAATTTTCTCTTATAAAAGCTAATATTCCTTTAAGCTTTGTTATGCCTTTAAAATCCACAGTTTCATTTAATTTGTTCGCATAACAATGTTTATCAACTACTATACCCAAGAACTTATAAAATGAACTTATGGTACGAAATTTGTATCCCGAAGATTTTTTTGAAAGAGATTTGAATATTTCGTTTGCTGCATAATTCAGTTCAGATCCGTCATTTGGAATATATTCATTTATAAAACAATCGCCTTTTAAAATACTGTCAATAAAGAAAGAACAACTGTAGGTACATATCTGCAGAAACTCTGTGTGAAAAACAATACATTCGTAAATGCAACTACTCCCTGCTGCCTGGTGTATTGTTTCCGGATTTACGAATAAAACATCTCCTTTGGTTGCCGTATATGGTCTGTTGTCAAGTACTATATCAAGTCTGCCGTCAAGAATCCGTATAATCTCGCTTTCGTTATGCCAATGCGCAGACATATAATATCTCGGATGATTTTTGTCAATATGAAAAAACTCAACCGGAAAATCGTCTGTCCCTCTTTTTTCGAGTTCGTTATAAGCCATAAGCAACCTCTGATGTGGAAATAGTTATATTTTTTATTATTTTAACACAAGTCTCGGGCTTTTTTCAAGTGTATAATTATATTAAATACAAAAATATTTTCAAAGGAGATACATTATGGCAAAAAGCAGACTTATAGGCGAATATCCTGTAATTGGCGTTCGTCCGGTTATTGACGGAAGAAGAGGCCCACTTAAAGTAAGAGAGTCGCTTGAAGAACAAACAATGAATATGGCAAAATCGGCAGCCGACCTCATAACATCAAATCTTAAATATTCAAATGGAGAACCTGTAAAAGTAGTTATCGCTGACACTACTATAGGACGTGTTGCAGAAGCAGCCGCTTGTACTGCAAAATTCAAAAAAGAAAATGTTGATATAACGCTTACTGTTACACCGTGTTGGTGTTATGGTTCAGAGACAATGGATATGGATCCTATGACCATAAAGGGTGTGTGGGGATTTAACGGTACGGAACGTCCTGGTGCGGTATATCTTGCGTCAGTTCTTGCTTCGCATGCTCAGAAGGGACTTCCGGCTTTCGGTATATATGGTCATGATGTTTGTCAAGCAGATGATACCTCTGTTCCCGAAGATGTAAAGGAAAAGATACTTCGTTTTGCCAAGGCAGCAGTTGCAGTTGCAACAATGAGAGGTAAATCATATCTTCAGATAGGTTCTGTATGTATGGGTATAGGTGGCTCTGTAATTGCCCCGGAGCTTTTTGAAGATTATCTTGGAATGAGAGTCGAATCTGTTGACGAGGTGGAAATAATAAGACGAATGGAAGAGGGTATTTACGACAAGGCAGAATTTGAAAAAGCGCTTGCATGGACTAAACTTAATTGCCATGAAGGCTTTGATAAAAACCCCGCAGAGCTTCAAAAATCGCCCGAGAAGAAAGCCGAAGACTGGGAATTTTCTGTAAAAATGATGTGTATCATAAAGGACCTTATGAACGGTAACAAAAATCTTCCTTCAGGATGCGAGGAAGAAATGGTCGGTCACAATGCCATTGCTGCCGGGTTCCAGGGTCAGCGTCAGTGGACAGATTTTTATCCCAATGCTGATTTTGCAGAATCAATGCTGAATACTTCTTTTGACTGGAATGGAGCAAGAGAGCCATATATACTTGCTACCGAAAATGATGCACTTAACGGTATCTGTATGCTTTTTGGCAAGCTTCTTACTAATACTTCGCAGATTTTTGCAGATGTTCGTACATACTGGAGTCCCGAAGCTGTAAAGACGGCAACAGGATATGAGCTTGAAGGCAGGGCGAAAGAATCCGGTGGCTTTATACATCTCATAAATTCCGGAGCGGCGTGTATAGATGCCTGCGGAGAGGTAAAGGATGCAAACGAAAATGCAGTTATAAAGCCGTTCTGGGAAATGTCCGATAAAGATCAGAAGGCGTGTCTCGATGCTACGACGTGGAGCTATGCGGACCTTGGGTATTTTAGAGGCGGCGGATATTCTTCGAGATTTTTAACACGTGCTGAGATGCCGGTTACAATGATCAGACTGAATATGGTAAAAGGACTCGGACCGGTAATGCAGATAGCGGAAGGATATACTGTTAAATTACCTGATGAAGTGTCAGATAAGATATGGAAAAGAACGGACTATACGTGGCCGTGCACATGGTTTGCTCCGAAGCTAACCGGCAAGGGTGCTTTCAAGAGCGCATATGACGTGATGAATAACTGGGGGGCTAACCACGGTTCTATAAGCTACGGACACATCGGAGCTGACGTTATAACACTTTGTTCTATGCTTCGTATTCCCGTATGTATGCACAATGTTGATGAAGATAAAATATTCAGACCGGCGTGCTGGAATTCTTTCGGTATGGATAAAGAAGGGCAGGACTACATGGCTTGTGGTACTTACGGCCCTATGTACAGAAATATCAGGTAAAATACAAAAAGGAGTCATAACAAGTGGCAAAATACTCGATTGGTATAGATTTCGGAACACTTTCGGCAAGGGCGCTTCTGATAAATCTTGAAAGCGGACAAGATATTGCAGCATCAGAATTCAAGTATCCTCATGCTGTAATGAAGTGTGAAAATTTTGAAAACAAAACTCTTGGAAAAACTGACGCATTTCAACATCCGCAAGATTATCTTGATGCTCTTTCTTATATCGTAAAAGATGTTCTTTATAAAGGCAATGTTATCCCTGATGACATTGTCGGAGTAGGCATAGATTTTACCTCGTGTACGATGCTTGCTGTAAAGAACGATGGCACACCGCTTTGCTTTCTCGAAGAATTCAAGAATGAGCCGCATGCATACGTAAAATTATGGAAGCACCACAGCGCCCAGAAAGAAGCTGATAAAATAACCGAGCTTGCAAAGATACGTAATGAATCATGGCTGGATCTGTATGGCGGCAAGATTTCGTCAGAATGGCTGTTTCCTAAAATTTATGAAACACTAAATAAAGCCCCTAATGTTTTTGAGGCTGCTGACAGATTTATTGAAGCTGCTGACTGGCTTGTATGGATGCTGACCGGGAAAGAATCTCACAGTAGCTGTATGGCAGGATATAAGGGACTGTGGAATAAAATAAGCGGATACCCTTCAAACAATTTCTGGAAATCACTGGATTGCAGACTTAATGGTATTGTTGGCACAAAGGTTTCTGAAAACGTAATACCGACCGGGAGCGTAGCAGGAAATATAAACGGGTATGCATCAGAACTTACCGGACTGTGTACAGGCACGACCGTGGCAGTGCCGATTATAGATGCACACGCGGCTCTTGTTTGTGCAGGGATAGTTGATCCCGGAAAGCTTATGATAATTATGGGTACATCAAGCTGCCATATAGTAATGAGTGACAGGGGTAAATCTGTATCTGGAATTTGCGGAAGCGTTGAAGACGGTATCGTGCCGGGATATATTGCACATGAGGCAGGTCAGGCTTGCGTTGGAGACAGCTTTGATTGGTTTATGAAAAACTGTCTTTGTAAAAAATATGTACATGAAGCGGATACTCAGGGCAAAAACATCTTTGAATATACAGAAGAGAAAGCTGCAACTTTAAAAGTTGGAGAAAGCGGACTTCTGGTACTTGACTGGTTTAACGGGAACCGTACTCCGTATGCTGATTATGATCTGACCGGAGCGATAATAGGGCTGACTCTTAAAACAAAACCGGAAGAAATATATCGTGCTATTATTGAATCAACCGCCTTTGGAACAAAACAGATAGTGGAATTGTACGAAAACAGCGGTGTGAAGGTAGAGGAAATATATGCAGCCGGCGGTATTTCATCAAAAAGCCCGTTTATTATGCAAATATATGCAGATGTTTTAGGTAAGGCAGTTAAAATTACCGAAAGCAAGCAGGCAGGCGCAAAAGGAAGCGCAATTCTTGCTTCCGTTGCAGGCGGATATTTTGATTCTCTCGATTCTGCCGCAAGGATTTTGGCTGACAATGTTACAAAGTTGTATACACCAATTGCAGAAAATACGGAAAAATACAATAAAATATATTGTGAGTATAAAAAGTTCTCTCATTTCTTTGCGATTGAAAACCGTGATATAATGAAAAACATAAAAGACATTTAAAAAATATGGCACTTGAAAAAGTGCCATATTTATTTATTTCGGTGAGTTATACTAACAAGTGCAACAGTAATAAAAAAGGGAAAGCCCATATAAATCCATGGTATAATGTAATTACCACAAAACAAAAAACCAAGGAGGATTTATATGAGCTACAAACATTTTACCATAGAAGAACGTTGTTGTCTACGGGAATTTTACAATAAGGGGTATAGTTATCGAAAAATAGCAGAATTGCTTGGAAGGAATGTAAGTTCCATATCAAGAGAAATCATGCGAAACAAAAGCTTTATGAATATGAAACCGGCATATTACCCTCATACGGCTCAAAAGAAATATTTGTTAAGAAGATCATATTGTCACAGAGGGATGTTCCAAGACCCGTCAAAATTGGAATACATAAAGGAAAAGCTGCTTTTGACCTGGTCGCCTGAACAAATCGCTAATACGCCGTGTGAGCTTGATATGCCATCCACAAGAACAATATACCGATGGATATACGAAAAATATATTGATGTTAACCTTAAGGTGCTGAGAAGAAAAGGAAAAAGCCACGGAAAGAAGGAAACACGCGGCAAATTCAACCTTGGAAAGACAATCAGAAAACGAGATAAAAGCGTATACAAAAGACAGGAGTTCGGGCATTGGGAAGCTGATACTGTGGTGTCCGGCAGAGGCAAATCAAAGGCTTGTTTTGCTACTCTCGCGGAGCGAAAGACAAGATATTATATTGCCGTTAAAATGCCCAACAGAAACGCAGATACAATGGCAAAAGCAATAATATCTGCTCTATCAGAGTTTCCGGATAACGCCGTAAAAACGATTACATGTGACAGAGGAACCGAGTTTGCCAATTGGCAAACAATAGAAAAAGAGTTGAATTGCTCTGTGTATTTTGCCGATCCTTATTGTGCATGGCAAAAAGGAACAAATGAAAATCTCAACGGTCTTCTTCGTGAGTTTTATCCTAAAGGCAGGAATCTTTCAAGAGTAAGTCCTGCTACCCTAAAAAAGAACCTGGCGTTGATCAACGCCAGGCCTAAAAAGGTTTTAAATTTTAAAAATCCATCGGATTTGTTTGAGCATTCTATCAAAAAGTGTTGCACTTAGTTTGACAAATCATCATTTCAACAGATCGCGGAAATTTTTTATTCTGTGGAATGTGATGTAATTTGAATTGTGGTGTGAATTTGCTTTATTAAGAGCTGTCCTTCCAAGAAAAATTATATCGTCATTATCAAAAATGAAAAACGGATATTGACATGCAGCTTCATTCCAGGGCAAGTTGCGTTTGTCCACGATGTGACTTACAAGCTCCCAGCTTACAAGATCATCACTAGCCATAAGAGAAAGAAGATTTCGTGTTAAAATATTTTCATAATCATATATATAATTTGCAAGGGAAAGATATTTTTTTGTTACGTTGTCATAACGAATCATGAATTTTGAATAGTGACCGTCAAATCTAATAATACGCGAATACTTTAACATTGCCTCGGGGTCATCTTTGTCTGCTTCATAAACAAGAGCATGACCTGTTTTGCCAAAACGCATAATATTAAGAAGCTTATTATCGGGCGAGATTACGGGAGTTCCCTCGATAGCTATACTGCACTGCGGCATATCGGATATCTCAGTAGCATCAGATGGCGTGAATTTTTTGGGATAGGTAAAGCTCCAGTTTTCAGGAACAAGCAAATTAGCATTTTCATCACATGACATCATCATAGATGCATGATGGTACTCACTGTTGCGCCATGATCCCCACTCAAGCGATGCATAAAGTCTGCCATTGTAATAAATCATATTCTGGGGACTCTTGTGTACTCCCCACGTTCCGGCCTCATTTGAACCTCTTAAAAGAGCAACGGGGGCCGGAAATGTTTTTGCTCCGTCATCCGATTTGCTTATAAGTAAATCTCCGTACTCTGTCGAGCAGGAAAGCATATAAAGCTCATTCTTGTGTGTGAAAAGCTGGCCCCAGTAACAAGGGTACAATTCGCTTACATAGTGCCAGTTTTCGCCGTTATCATCCGAGCGGAAAATAAGTGTGAGATTTTGTGGTGTACCATGAGAGAAGAGATCCATTGATGCAAGTAGATAACCGTCAGGGTGTCGCACTAAGGAAGGAGAGCACAGATATCTTCCGGAGAAAATATATGCCTCGTCTTCAGGGTGGAGATAGTTAACAATATTGCCTTCAGCTTCTCCGCAACGTGCAAGTCTCACACGACTCTTTTTGCCAACTGAAGCAACAAAAAACTCATATTCTTCTTCAAAGACAAGACCGGTAATATCATACTCGGTGTGTTCGGTTGTGCCGTGAAGGACAAATTCGCCCTCGTTGCGCTTGCGGTAATATACTTCATATTTATCTTCTTTATCTTCCTTGCTTTCAAGCCATTCAAAATGAATGCTTGTTTTGCCAGGTACGATACGGCATATGTATATATCACCTACATTTACTAAAAATGGTCTGTACGGTCTGTAGCTCCACAAATTATAACCTTTCATAAAAAGCACCTCTCAAATTTTTAATGTCTTTTCAAAATAATCTGTTGCGATCTTCATTTGTCTCATACAGCTTTTAGCATACTCGTTAAGCTCTGCACTTTCTCTGTTGCGCGCAATGTTCTCAGTCTCAATACCGCAAAGACACATATGATATTTTGCGATAAGCGGATAGGCAAGCCCTGTTTCGCAGAAGCCAAACATGCCTATCTCGGCTTGTATTAACTCGGCAAGCTCAGGTTGCTTTTTATGATTTTCAGCAAGCCATGAATAAAGACGAGGATGAAAATTGCACATTATTCCGCAATATCCGTCTGCACCGTTTTTTACACTTTCAAGTAGTGTCTGGCAATTCGCGTTAAGAAGCTTGAAATGGCTACCTTTTAACTGTTTACATCTTTCGGCTATAGTATTCACATTACAGCAGGTATCTTTCATATAGTAGAATTTGCCGGTAGAAAGACACCAGTCGAGTATTTTCGGTGTGACAAGTCTTTTGTATGGAGATGGACACTCATAAAGTCCGAGCTTGATATCAGAGGGCAGAGCACTTATGATTTTTTCGGCATTACTTATAAAAACATCGTCACCTTCATTGTTAGGATCAAGGCGGTTGGTTATAAGTATAAGTGCATCGCATCCTGATTTTGCAACGGCACATAGTTCATTTACCTGATCATCAAATCTGTCGCTTGTGTGACCTGATGATACTACTGTAAATTTTCTGCCATGCTTTGCCTCAAGTTCTTTTGCGCGTTTATATACTATGCGGTTAAGCTCGACTTTTTCTTCGAGTGAAAGATAAAATATTTCGCTTGATTGGCAGACGGAAAATATTCCGTCAAGACCATTTTCAAAATACCAATCAACGTATTTTTCGGCGGTTTTGTAGTCTATACTGCCGTCTTTTTTGTACGGCGTTATCATTGTTGTAAAATTTTCCACAGAATTACACCTCTCTTCATATCAGATTATACCAGTCTGTTTGCGCCGTGACAATATCAGGTGCGGACATTTTTTTATATTTTTTGGACATGTGTTGAAAAATATATAAAAAAGTGTTATAGTAAAAAAGAGGTGAGGTAAAGCGTGAAAATATTATATAGACAACAGGCGCAATCTGTTTTTGAGTCGATAGGATTAGAAAATTGTTACCTGAAAATGCTTAAGTTCAATAAAGATTTAAAGAATATATCCAAAAAGGAACATCATCATGCAGGGTTTGAAATTCATATTATAAATAACGGACATCAGATATATAAATCAGGTGATGAAGAATACAGTCTTAACCCCGGATGTTTTATTATAATACCTCCCGGGTGTAAGCATCTTTGCGTAAGCGGCGAAGAAAATACCGAAAAATTTTCCATAACATTCAGTACTGATCGCAACGGCAGATATTCCGCTTTTTTTTCTGAAATCGAGAAACCTGTTTTCGGAAAAAGTCAAAAAGACATTTTTCTTTCGCTTAATTATGTTTTACGCAATTACAAAAACAGAGGATTTTTATATGATCGTATTGTCGAAAACCGGATTTTTGAAATTGTAATTCTTCTGCTTGCATCCTGTGGATTTGATGATGAAAATGATGCCGAAAGTGAAATCGGCGAGGATGTTCGTGTTACTATCGCAAAGCAGTACATAAAAGACAACATTGAATCTAATCTCAGGGTTTGTGATGTTGCGGCATACTGTTATCTCAGCAAAAAGCAATTGACAAGATTATTTATGGCAAGCGATGACATGACAGTACTTGCTTATATTCATAACCAGAGAATTTCGCATATAGAAAAACTTATACAAAAGAACTATTCTTTGCGCGAGATAAGCGAGAGAATGGATTTTTCGAATGAATATCATTTTAATTTGTTTTTTAAAAAATATTACGGTATGCCTCCGGGAGAGTACAGGAAGACTATGGAGCTGTAAAATGTAAGGGTTATGTTCGTTGGAGGTTCTGCGGTAATTATGTGTTAAAATCCGTATAAAATCCCCTGTTTTCCCTTGACTTTGGGTATAAAATGTGTTATTATTATACTGTATGAAATTTTATCGGAGATAAGCGACGGAAAGGCTTGATATGACAGAGTATAAGAGGATAACTCGATCGCCTGAAGAGACTGAGAGTGTCGGCGGAGAGGTTGCTGCTGCGGCGGCACAGAATAATATAAACTTTGTTGCAATGTACGGTGATCTTGGCGCCGGTAAGACGGCCTTTGTACGAGGCATGGCAGAAAAGCTTGCTCCGGGAGTGCCTGTTTCAAGCCCCACCTATTCAATTGTCAACGAAATCTGTCCCATGGGTTCGCAAAAGCCTGTCCTTTTCCATTTTGATATGTACAGGATACAGAGTGAGGAGGATCTGGACTCCATCGATTTTGACAGCTATTTTTTAAGAGGCGCGATGATAGTCTGCGAGTGGAGTGAGAATATAGAATTTGCTCTTCCCGACAAATATTTAAGGGTTGATATAGAAAAGATGGGTGAAAGCTCGCGCGCTATAAGCGTGAGAGAAGTGAGTACACAAAAATGAAGATACTTGCAATAGATTCAAGCGCGCTTTGTGCAAGCGTTGCTCTTTGCGAAGATAAAAGGCGGCTTTCTGAGGCGTTTATAAATACGACGAATACTCACAGCGAAACGCTTCTTACTATGGTTGAGTCGGTGCTTAAAAACGCCGGAGTGGCCACGGAGGATATTGATATGTTCGCGTGCGCGGTCGGCCCCGGCTCGTTCACGGGTGTAAGGATAGGCGTATCGCTTATAAAAGGACTTGCGTTTTCAAGCGGGAAGCCCTGCGTTGGTGTATCAACACTTGAAGCTTATGCAAATCAGCTTGTTGGCATGAAGGGAATAATAGTTGCCGTGAGCGATGCGAGAAGATGCGGACTTTACAATGCCGTATTTGTAAGCGATGGCGAAAAGGCAGAGCGCTTATGTGAAGACAGACTGAGCTTGCCTGAAGAGCTTGCAATCGAAGCCGATGCACTTGCAAAGGAAAAGAAATTGCCCCTTTATTTTACGGGCGACGGATATGACAGGGTAAGAGGGCTTGCAAAAAGTGCGCGCGTTAAGGATACCCCGGAAGTTATGAAGCTTTTAAACTCATATTCTGTTGCACAGGCGGCGCTTGGGATTTACGGGTCTTCGAAAGATAAGAGTATGTTTACCGACAGTGCACTTGCGGCAACGTATCTGAGACCGACTCAGGCTGAGCGTGAGCTTAAAGAAAAAAATAATTTGGGAAAGAGTGATATATGATGAAAAGAATAGCTGTTGCGTGTGATCACGGCGGATATGAATTAAAAATTGAGATAATTGCAAAATTAAAGGAAATGGGCCTTGAGGTTACCGATTTCGGATGCGATTCAACTGATGCGGTGGATTATCCGATATATGCAGAAAAGGTATGCGACGCTATTGTGGACGGTAAAGCGGACTTTGGAATACTTGCCTGCGGAACGGGTATTGGAATGAGCATGGCGGCAAACAAAAGACGCGGTATACGCGCTGCATGTTGCTCTGATATGTTCAGCACCAAAATGACACGTATGCATAACGATGCAAACGTGCTCTGCCTTGGCGGAAGGGTAGTCGGACCCGGTCTTGCGTGTGATATGGCGGAGCTTTTTGTAACAGCTGAGTTTATGGGCGGCAAGCACGAGAGAAGAATTGCGATGTTTGATGAAACAAGAGCCTAAAAGCTTTTATTTTATAAATTATAATAACACAGTAAAGCGGAGGAATAATTATGACACTTGTTATTATGGCTGCCGGAATGGGCAGCAGATACGGCGGACTTAAGCAGATAGACCCTGTTACACCCCACGGTGAATTTATCGTAGACTTTTCCATATTTGATGCGATAAGAGCCGGTGTTGACAAGGTGGTTTTCATTATCAAGCGTGAAAACTATGAGATCTTCAAGGAAACCGTTGGAAGCAGAATTGAAAACAGCATTAAGGTAGATTACGTATTCCAGGATATGGAGGCTCTTCCTGCGGGCAGAAGCGTACCCGAGGGACGCGTTAAGCCCTGGGGAACAGGACACGCAATTCTTTGCTGCCGCGGTATAGTGAAGGAAAACTTCATCGTTGTTAATGCTGACGACTTTTACGGTGCAGATGCTTATGCACGCCTTGCTGAATTCTTAAAGACTGCTAAAGTAGATGAAGACAAGGCTCACTTTGCAATGGTAGGATACGTACTTGAAAATACCATTACCGAAAACGGTTCAGTTGCCAGAGGCGTTTGCGAATGCAAGGACGGCTTGCTTACTCACGTATGCGAGCGCACAAAGATAATGGAAAATGACGGCGTTGTTCAGTACTGTGAGGATGACAAGTGGTATGACCTTGACCGCAGAAGCATCGTTTCGATGAATTTCTGGGGCTTTTCTCCCGAAATATTCGATATGCTTGCAAGTGACTTTGATATATTCCTTGACGAAATAGAGGCAGGTAAGCAGGATCCCATGAAGGGCGAATTTTTCCTTCCTTTCGTTGTTGCGAAGGCGATAGAAGATAACAAATGCGACGCACGTGTGCTTGAAACAGATGCAAAGTGGTACGGTGTTACATATCACGATGACAAGCCCGTACTTGAGGCGTTTATAAAAGAATCAGTCAAGAAGGGCGACTACCCCGACGGACTCTGGAAATAAGATATAATTAAGCCCCGCGGGGCAGGAGGTACTACAATGGCAATACTTGTTACAGGCGGTGCAGGCTTTATAGGCTCACATACAGCAGTTCAGCTCTTAAACGACGGCCGCGAGATCGTTATTCTTGATAATTTCTGCAATTCAAAGCCTGTTGTTCTCGACAGAATAAGACAGATCACAGGAAAGGATTTCAAATTTTACGAAGCAGACCTTCTTGATAAGGAAGCCTGCGAAAAGGTTTTCAAGGAAAACAATATTGAATCCGCAATCCATTTCGCAGGACTCAAGGCGGTAGGCGAGAGCGTTGAAAAGCCGCTTCTTTACTATCACAACAATCTTGCGTCTACTTTAAATCTTTGCGAGCTTATGACAAAGTACAACGCAAAGAAGATCGTATTCTCGTCATCGGCAACAGTTTACGGCAAGCCCGAAAGCGTGCCGATAAGAGAGAATTTCCCCCTTTCAACAACAAACCCCTATGGCGAAACAAAGCTTATGATCGAGCGCATACTCAAGGATCTCTGCGTTGCAGATAAGGACTGGAGCGTTGCAATCCTTCGTTACTTCAATCCTATTGGAGCGCACGAAAGCGGACTTATCGGTGAGGACCCCTGCGGTATCCCGAACAACCTGCTTCCGTACGTTGCTCAGGTTGCTATCGGTAAGCGTGAGTGCCTGAGTGTGTTTGGTGACGACTATAATACTCACGACGGCACAGGTGTCCGTGACTATATTCACGTTGTTGACCTTGCGGACGCTCATCTCAAGGCGCTTGATAAGCTTCAGACGCTTGAGGGCATAGATTACTACAACGTAGGTACGGGCAACGGATATTCCGTTCTTGATATTGTAAAAGCATACGAAAAGGCAACCGGCCTTAAAGTTAACTACAAGATAGCTCCCCGCCGCCCCGGTGACATAGATGAGTGCTATGCAGATCCTGCAAAGGCGTACAAGGAGCTTGGCTGGAGCGCTAAGCGCGGTATTGAAGAAATGTGCCGCGACAGTGCAAACTGGCAGGCTAAGAATCCCAACGGATTTGATGAGTGCAAATAAGAAAGGAATACATAATCATGACTTTCGAAAAAAATTTATTTGGAAAGCTTCCCACAGGTGAGGAAGTTTATGCATATACCTTTAAAAACGAAAAGGGCGCATCGGCAACAATACTCACGTATGGCGGTATTATAAACAAGCTTTGTGTACATGACTGCGACGGCAAGCTCTGCGACGTTATCTGCGGTTTTGACGACCTCGAGGGTTATCACGTAAATGCCGGCGCATACTTCGGCGCACTTATCGGAAGATATGGTAACCGTATCGGAGGCGGCAGCTTCACACTTAACGGCAAAGAATATACTCTTGCAAAGAATAACAACGGCGTTGCAACTCTTCACGGCGGACTTGTCGGCTTTGACAAAAAGATATGGGCTGCAGTACCTTTCATTGAAGCAGATAAGGCAGGTCTTGAGCTTACGCACGTAAGCCCCGACGGCGACGAAGGATTCCCCGGCGAGCTTACAGTGAAAGTAACCTACACCTTTGATGAAAACAGCGCTCTTACTATCCGCTATGAAGCAACAACAGATGCAGACACGGTAGTAAACCTTACAAACCACGCATATTTCAATCTCTGCGGATACGGATTCGGTACAAACGAAACTCATTATATGATGATAGATTCCGACTATATAACCGAGGTTGACGGCACACTTCTTCCCACGGGCAACAAGTACGCGGTAGCAGGTACTCCCTTTGATTTCAGAACACCGAGAAAGATTGGCGAGGGAATTGGTGATACAAGCGATGCTCAGATAAAGCTCGGCGGCGGTTATGATCACAACTATATCCTGAAGCCCGACGGCACAGTGAAGAAGGTTGCAGAGGTATATGCAGAAGAAACGGGAATCGTTATGAGCGTTTCTACAAACCAACCCGGCGTACAGTTCTACGCAGGTAACTTTATGAAGGATAAATATCCCTTCAAGGGCGGAGCAAAGCAGATGCACAGAGGAGCATTCTGCCTTGAAACTCAGCACGCACCCGACTGCCCGAATCACCCTGAATTTGAATCGACCGTACTCAGACCCGGCGAAAAGTACGACTATACAACAATTTACGCTTTTTCAGTAAAGTAAAATCCGGACTTTAAAAGCAAAAAACAGATGAGGAGACCGTTTTAAATAAAAACCGATCTCCTCATCAGGCGTTTTTGCAAAGTTATAAAACAAGGATACTATAAAATAAAATTGGAGAAAATATGTCCATAGCAAACTTGCTGCTTCAGGCCGCGCACGTTCATGAACACAGCGGCTTTGATATTGTTCACATAATAAGCGATACGCTACTTCACAGCATAAGAATGCTGCCTATTTTATTTTTAGCCTATCTTGTAATAGAGATAGTAGAACATAAGGCGGCAGACAAATTAAGAAAAGCTCTTGGAAGCAACCGAGTCGGAGTAGTCGGCGGAGCAATTCTCGGCCTTTTCCCCGAATGCGGATTTTCTGTTGCTGCGGCTAATCTCTATTCAGAGAAGCTTATCGGCGCAGGAACGCTTGTTGCTGTTTTTATCGCTACTTCTGACGAGGCACTGCCGATACTTTTATCTATACCCGAATCGGCGCGCTTCTTTTTACCTTTGCTTATAATCAAGCTTGTTTGTGCCATTATAGCGGGATATATGCTTAATGCTATAATTAAGCTTGTTTCACATAAAGAAAAAGAGCATCACCATGCTCACGGTCACTCTCATCACCATAACCATGAACACGTACATGCGGCAGGAGAGCACCACCACTGTGAATTCTGCGATTCAAATGAGGGAATATTTAAAAATTCGATCAAACGTACGCTTACAACGGCGCTTTTTATAGTTGTAACTGTGTTTATATTCCATAGTATAGTTTCGCTGGTTGGCGAAGATACGATTGAGGGTATAATGGAGTCTGCAAGGTACTTTCAGCCCTTTATAACTGCGCTTATCGGGCTTGTTCCGAGCTGTGCTGTCAGTGTACTTCTCACAGGATTGTTTCTCGAAGGAGTAATCTCATTCGGCGCTCTTGTTGCAGGACTGTGTGCGGGAGCGGGAGCCGGAATTGCGGTACTGCTTAAATCGGGAAGAAGCTTTAAAAACAGCCTTTTTATTACGGTATATCTGTGGCTGTTTGGCTCGATTGCAGGACTTATCATATCAATTTTTGCATAATTTGCGGAGAAAATAATGCTTGAAAAATTAAAAGAGGTAAAGGCGCGCTTTGACTTGATATCTGACGATATCGCAAACCCCGAAATTATAAGTAACAATGAAAAATATACCGCGCTGATGCGTGAGCATAAGCAGCTTACACCCGTTGTTGAAAAATACACCGAGTATCTTAAATGCGAAAGTGATATGCTCGGAGCAAAAGAGCTTGCTGATGATAAAGACGCGGATGCTGAAATGCGTGAGCTTGCAAGCGAGGAGTATTATTATCTCAAGGACAGGCTTGCTGAAATTCTGGAAGAGCTTAAAATACTTCTTCTGCCAAGAGACCCGAACGATGATAAAAACGTTATCGTTGAAATACGTGCGGGAGCAGGAGGGGAAGAAGCGGCGTTATTTGCATCAGTGCTTTACCGTATGTATACGATGTATGCGCAGAAGTCGGGGCTTAAAGCCGAGCTTTTGTCTGTTAATGAAACGGGACTTGGCGGCTTTAAGGAAATATCATTTTCACTTTCCGGAGAGGGTGCATATTCAAAGCTTAAGTTCGAAAGCGGTGTTCACCGAGTCCAGCGTGTTCCCGAAACGGAATCATCGGGAAGAATACACACGTCAACTGCAACAGTTGCCGTTTTGCCTGAGGCGGAGGACGTTGAAGTCGAAATAAACCCCGCGGACCTTGAAATCGAAACCTGCAAGTCAAGCGGTGCTGGCGGTCAGCACGTAAATAAAACTGAGTCTGCGATAAGAATTATCCATAAGCCGACGGGCATGGTTGTTGAATGTCAGGACGAGAGAAGTCAGCATAAAAACCGCGATAAGGCGATGAAAATATTGCGCACACGTCTTTATGACATGAAGCTTCGTGAGCGCGACGAGAAGATAGCAGGCGAGAGAAAAAGTCAGGTCGGTACGGGAGATCGAAGCGAACGTATACGTACCTACAATTTTCCGCAGGGAAGAGTAAGCGATCACAGAATAGGCCTGACTCTCCATTCAATAGAAACTTTTATAAACGGCGACATAGACGAGATGATAGAAGCTCTCATCAGTGCCGACACAGCCGAAAAACTCAAAGGGTCCGGTGGGCCGGACAGCCATACAGCGCTTTAAATTTGAGCAAATTTATAATCTCGACCCGTACACCAATGTCTGCTTAAATTTCTACAAGAAGCGGACTCCCTGCAGGCAATTAGTTTAATAAAACAAACTGTTCAGACCCCCTCTAAAGGTTACAATAGAGAAGCTTTACGACCACAAGGCAAAGAAATACAGATATGAACGAACGTCAAGAGGGGGATATATAAGGGGGGAGAATCAGCGGATTTGCCTCCGTCGGTGTAATAAAGCAACAGCTACGGGTGTAGATGATAAAGTCTAATAAAGCTTTAAGCGTATTGACGAAAACAGGGCAAGGCAAACAGCCTTCCCCTTATACGCATCTTTGGTTACTTTCTCTGCGAGGAGAAAGTGACGCCATTCCACCGACTAACGATTTCAACAGACACAATTTAGTCCTACTACAATATCTTAAAAGGAGAAGCATCAATGAAAACCGAAATAGCACGCATAGGCAATAACGCTTTAGAAAATGAAAAAATACTTGCCCATGCTGCAGAAATAATAAAATCGGGCGGACTTGTTGCATTTCCTACCGAAACCGTGTACGGACTTGGCGCAAACGCACTTGACTCTGATGCAGCTGAGAAAATATACTTTGCAAAAGGCAGACCAAGCAACAATCCGCTTATAATTCACCTTGCATCTGCACTTGATGCAGACAAATATGCATATGTAAACGATAAATATGCGCTCTTGTCCGACGCTTTTATGCCCGGTCCTGTTACGGCAATACTGAAAAAACGCGACAATATACCCATGAGCGTTACGGGCGGACTTGACAGCGTTGCAGTTCGCGTGCCGTCGCATTCGATTGCACACAGACTAATTGAGCTTTCAGGCGTACCGATAGCCGCACCGAGCGCCAACACGTCGGGCAGACCAAGTCCAACGTGCGCTGCCCACGTTATCGAAGACCTTGATTCTAAGATCGATATGATAATAGACGGCGGACAGGTTGAAATCGGCCTTGAGTCCACTATTGTAAAGCTTGACGGAGAATACCCTACGCTTCTCAGACCGGGCGGAGTTACGCTTGAACAGCTCGGCGCTCTTTTCGGCGAAGTTAAAGTGGACAAGGCGGTAACACAAAAGCTCTCAGAGGGAGAAAGACCGCTTGCTCCCGGAATGATGTACCGTCATTATGCTCCGAAGTCGCCGCTTGAGCTGTTTGACGGAAGCGATGAAGACTTTTTTGGATTTATAACGTCTATTAAAGATAAAGAAAAAATTGCAGTTATAGCATATGACGAGGACAGACAGGCACTAATAAAAGCAGGTCTCGGCAGAGATAACATACTTTCGCTGGGCAACTCTGATGATATTAAGTCGCACGCGGCAAGGCTTTTTTCGCTGCTTCGCGAGTGCGATAAACACGATTTTGAGAAGATATACTCGCGGCTACCTTCAATAGAGGGAATATCGCTTGCACTTTATAACCGCATAATAAAGGCGGCAGGATATAAGGTAATATCACACTGAAGCGCACATTATAACATAAATTACAGAAAGGCACAGGTCCACTAAATGGCTAAACAAAGAAAAAAAGCACAACCGGCACACATAGCAAGCGGCAAGGTGGCAGAGGTAACTAATCAGTTTATTACCGATACTATCGTTAAAAACTTCATGCCGTATGCAATGTATGTAATACGTGACCGTGCCATACCTGAAATTGACGGCTTCAAGCCGTCGCATCGTAAGCTTCTTTATACTATGTATAAAATGGGGCTTCTTACAGGCGCTCGTACAAAAAGTACCAACGTAGTAGGTTCAACAATGAAACTTAATCCGCACGGCGATGCGGCAATATATGAAACACTCGTACGCCTCACGCGCGGAAATGAAACGCTTCTTCATCCGTTTATAGATTCAAAGGGAAGCTTCGGTAAGCAGTACAGCCGTGATATGGCATATGCCGCATCGCGTTATACCGAGGTCAAGCTTGACCCGTTTGCATCAGAGCTTTTCGGCGGTATTGATAAAAATGCTGTTGATCTCATAGATAACTATGACTCTACAATGCTCGAGCCGACGCTTTTGCCAACGTCTTTCCCAAACATCCTCGTTTCGCCTAATCTCGGAATAGCCGTCGGTCTTGCAAGTAACATATGCTCATTTAACCTGGGCGAGGTATGCGACGGCGCTATACAGCTTTTAAAGAGCCCTAACACAACAACCGAAAAAATGCTTGATATAATAAAGGCTCCCGATTTTGCAGGCGGCGCGCTTCTTATATACGACAGAGAAGCGATGAAAAACGTTTATGAAACGGGACGCGGACCGGTTAAGCTTCGTGCGCGCTATTCTTATGACAAAGCGCAAAACTGCATAGACGTAACGCAGATACCCTATTCAACGTCAATAGAGCAGATAATGAACACTATAGCCGATCTTATAAAGAGCGGTAAAATAAAAGAAATAACCGACGTTCGCGATGAAATCGACTTGAACGGCTTTAAGCTCACGATAGACCTCAGACGCGGAACAGATCCGGACAAGCTTATGGCAAAGCTTTTCAAGCTTACCTCCCTTGAGGATAATTTCTCCTGCAACTTCAACGTGCTAATAGACGGTTCACCCAGACAGGTCGGTGTTGTAGAGATACTTCGTGAATGGATAAAATTCAGAAGTGAGTGCGTAAAGAGAGAGCTTTCGTTTGAACTTGACAGATGCAGGGACAAGCTTCATTTGCTTCTCGGACTTGGTCAGATACTTCTCGACATCGATAAAGCCATAAAAATAATCAGAGAAACCGAAAGCGATAAGGACGTAATCCCCAACCTCTGTGAAGGCTTCTCAATAGACGAGGTGCAGGCAGAATATATAGCTGATATCAAGCTCAGACACCTTAACCGTGAGTATATACTAAACAGGATACAGGAGATTGAAAGCCTCAGAAGCGAGATCGACCGACTCAAAGGCATTATCGGAGACGAGCTCAAGCTTCGCTCTTATATATCGGAGCAGCTCAAGGATATAAAGAAAAAATATGCTATCCCGAGAAAAACGCAGATAGTGTATGCAGAGGATATAGAGGTATTTAATGAAGAAGAGGAGATCGAGAATTATCCTGTTCACGTTGTCCTCACCCGCGGCGGATATTTCAAGAAGATAACCTACCGTTCGCTTCAGGGTAACGACGAGCATGCGCTCAAGGACGACGACGAAATACTTTCAACATACGATACGGAAAACATTGCAGAAGTCTTGTTCTTCTCAGATCGTGCTCAGGTATACAAGTCAAAAATCTCCGATTTTGATACAACAAAGGCATCTGCCTTGGGTGATTATATCCCTGCAAAGCTTGGATTTGACCAGAGCGAACGCGTTTCGGGCATGGCGGTTATAAAAGGATATGATAACGGTGACATGATGGCGTTTATCTTTGAAAACGGCAAGGGCGTTCGTGTTTCCATGAAAGCATATGAAACGAAAGCAAACCGAAAGAAGCTGACGAATGCGTATTCGGATGCATCTCCCATCGTCGGAGTTTTCCACATAAAGCCCAAGGAAGACCCAGACATACTTCTTGTAACGAATGACAAACGCGGTATGCTTATAAAATCATCTCTCATAGTTGAAAAATCCACGAGAAGCGCATCGGGCACTACACTTGCAAGCCTTAAGGGCGGTAAGAAAATAGCTGACGCACGAACGGACTACAAGAAAAAATACCCTAAGGGCGACAGCGTTCGCAAGATAAAACTTCCGACAACTCCGGCTCCAATGAAATAATCTAACAAAACTGTCAGAAAATATTCATAAAAACACTATTGCCAACAGTCGAATTTTCTGATACAATATAAGTGTATTTATTTTCTTTTGGTGAAAAGGAAACTCTAACATGAAAACAAGAACGATAATACTTGCGCTTGTCAGCGCACTTATAATAGGAGTCGGCGCGTATGCCGTATACGGCAGCGGCGACTTTGATCTTACAAATGACCCGCTTGTTTCGCTCAGTTATTTAAATGAGGTGTTCTGGCCTAAGATAGAAGAAGCTATTGAAGATGCCGGAGGCTTTGTTGACGGCGGCAGAGATGACGACGAGGAGAGCTCAGCTGATCCCATGCCCGTTGTGCCTGCTAACGAATATGAAGTACTGCATCTTGTAAAGGGCGATATAGTACTTGCAGATACACCCTGCGAAATAATACTTCGTTCGGGAAGCGCAAATGCATACCTTTCGGGAGGCGAATCAGGTATTGCCGACCTTACTTCCGGTGTTGACCTTAAAGAAGGCGAAGCGCTTGCGGCTAACCACCTTCTGCTCGTTCCGCGCGGCGGCGACGGCAGAGGCTTTAAGGTAGAGTCGGATGAAGTATACATAATGGTGAGAGGAGGTTTCTCGATTGTCGCAGAATAAATCTTCTCGAAAAAAGGGCACATTGGCTAAAAGAGTTCTTGTATGGGTGCTTGTGGCGCTGATGGTTCTTGGCACGGTAGTGCCCTCTCTTCTCTGGATATTCACACTTGATTCAAGTGCAGCATATGACACGCATACGGACGATACTATCGTCCGTATCGGTTTATTGTACGGCACAAGCGTAGTGCCTGCATTCCAGACACGCTCGCCGTATGGATTTACGGTGTGCAGCGTTGATAAGGAAAGCGATGAGGTTACAGAGCTTTATACGCTTTCAGACGTTAAAACGATTGAAACTACCGTTGATAAAAACCTGCTCTTGCAGGGCGGCGACTATATTCCTACTTCAAAAAAAGGTGATATAGGAGCATATCACGTTATGCTTGATATGCCGCTTACACTTGACGAAATGTATCTCGCTATGCACATAGCGGTGGATAACGGGTGCGATGCTCCCATGATAGCGTCATATATCGACGGCGCTTATTACCTGCTTGTCGGCAATTTCAGCGACGAAGACTCTGCATGGAGTTACATTGATTCAGCAGGAAACATATTCGAAGGCTTTGAAGTTAACAAGGAACCCTGTGAGGAGCTCACGGTTTTATCGCCGAGTGAAACCGCGCTTAACCTTATCGATTATCAGACCAACATGATAGTTTTCCGTTATGACGGCAAGGACTATGAAGAGCTTGGACTTATGGCGATAGATTCGCCTGACGATGAGCGCGCATATCTTCAGACACCGGCTAACAAGCTTTATGACGGAGTTTTTGTTTTTTCACGTTATGAAGATGGTGTTGAGCTTGTAAACCTTATAGGACTTGAAGACTACGTAATGGGCGTGCTTCCTTATGAGATAAGCAACTCATGGCCTCTTGAAACGCAGAAGGCGTTTGCCGTTGCTGTCAGAAGCTATACTGTTAATACCGCAGGAAAGCATGCTAAAACATATGAGTTTGACCTCTGCAATACAGTATGCTGTCAGGCTTATAACGGAGTAAGAAACATAAACGATACTGTCAGAAAGGCTGTTAAGGGAACACGCGGACAAGTTCTTGTCAGCCGCGACGGCGAAATAATCACGACCTATTACAGCGCAGTTGCAGGCGGTACGACCGTCAGCGCGCGTGAAGCATGGGGAGGCTCGGGAAAGAGCTATCTTTTGGCAAAACCCACACCGTGGGAAGATTACAGCACTCACCCGAACGGTACGTGGAAATGGAGCGTATCTCCAAGCGATCTTGCAGATCTTCTTATTTCAAAGGGATATAATACAATAAAGGGAGATATAGTTGACGTTCAGGCCGAATATGCCGACGATTCGCTTTACGTGTTTAAACTAACGTTTACAGATGAATACGGTAACGAGGCCCAAATAAAAAACACCGATACAGTCCGTTCAAAGCTGTCGCCTAATTTAAAAAGCGCGAATTTTGTCGTAGGACAGGGAAGTGTTACAATAAACGATCCGGCATTTGCCAGTGAGAGCGAGAAAAGAATGTTTTCAAGGCTTAACGGCTCGAAGATCTCATACATAAACTGGACAGAGCCGATGTGTGTTGCCACCGCCGACGGCGAAAGCTATACCTGGGCAAGCGTGGACACCCCCGTGATAACGGCAAACGGTGAGATAGAATACGTCGACCGCAGTATAAAGATAAGAGCAGACAAAGGCGACGACTTTATTTTCGTTGGACGCGGCTGGGGGCACGGAGTAGGACTTTCTCAGGTTGGCGCATACAGCCTCGGTCTTCAGGGATTTGATGCCGAGTTTATATTAACGGCATATTTTGCGGATACTCATCTTGAGTATTATTCAGATATGTTCGGCGAAGAAAAAGAAGATGATGCACAAGATACCGAAGAAGAAACCGAGGTATACTCTGAAAAAGAAGATCCTGAGGACGAAGATTACGAAGACGAAGACGACGGCTGGATAGACTGAAAATATACTGAGAAAAGGCACCCGAAAGGGTGCCTTTTTAAATTGAGTCGCAACAATGAAGGGAAAGTTATAAAATAATACCTGCATCACGCAGGTGATCGTCGGTGATCTCGTGAAAATGAGTTTCAAAATCATTGATGTGTTTGCACAGCCACACTGTGAGCTGTGCATTACTGCTTCTTCCGAAATATTTAGAAATATAATGTAGTTTTAAAATAAACAAAGGTTGGGTACGCAGATTAAAATGCTTGATAGTATTCATGCTATTCTCCTATTTCTTAAAAATGGCGGGAACACTTTTTATGCGCGCAAATAAAAAGTGCGCTCCGCGAGGGAACGCACCGAAAAAGTGTTTCCCTTCATGTCTGCAACAACAATCTTTCCTATCACAAGGCATAGATAAAGAAGAGAAAACACCTTTTACCAAGATAGTTTCTCCTTGTGATAGCAAAATATTTGATTGTTGTTGCAAGCATATTATACCATAGTAAAAAAGCAAATGCAAGCATTTGGCCCCATAAAATGCAAATTTAATTAAAACAATAAAAAAGCCTCTCCCTTCGGGAGAGGTGGCACGCACTGTGGCGTGACGGAGAGGGCATTCAAACGTCAGGGTTTACCCTCTCAGTCAGCTAAAGCTGACAGCTCTCCCAAAGGGAGAGCCTTTTGTTTGTGTGTTTTCAAGTTTCCCTGTATCCGTCAAGCTCTGCCTTGCATATTGCCTTGAATATACGGTGCTTGAGACCTCTGTGATTCTCAACTTCAAGCTTTTTCAAAAACTGCTTCATATCCTCGCGCTTCGTTGCTCCGTCGGCAGGGCAGGGCGACTTTACAACGGGTAGCTTTGACTTTGTTGCAAAATATCTGACGTCCTTTTCGGGCGCGTATATCATCGGACGGATCATCGTAAGCCCTTTTCTGTCAAGATGAGTTACAGGCGAGAACGTGCCGAGCCTGCCCTCGTGGAATAAATTGAGCATAAACGTTTCAAGCACGTCATCATAGTGATGCCCGAGCGCAAGCTTGTTGCAGCCAAGCTCAAGCACAGCGTCGTGAAGCGTTCCGCGGCGCATACGTGCGCAAAGCGAACAGGGATTTTTTTCTTTGCGAACGTCGAAAATAACGTGAGAGATATTTGTGCGTACAATTTTAAGCCCGACCCCAAGATCATTACAGAATTTTTCAACAGCTGAAAAATCCGCGCCCTCAAAGCCCATGTCTATCATAACGGCATAAAGCTCATATTTTTTAGGATAAAATGTCCGAAGATCCGAAAGCGCCGCCAGAAGAGTCAGCGAATCCTTTCCGCCCGATACACCGACAGCGATCCGATCTCCCTCTTCTATCATATTATAATCGTCAACCGCACGCCTTACAAAGCTCAGTATTCTTCTGATGTTTTCCAAATCAAATGCTCCTTTATATAACAAAACTGCCTGCGTTTTCATATATTGATACAGAAAAAACAATAAAGAAAGGCAGGCACAAATTATGCCGATTAAAATCTATATTGATATGGGGCACAACCCGACAAACCCTAACGCCGGCGCCGAGGGTAACGGCTACACCGAGCATCAGATAACATACGACATTGGCCGCAGACTTGCCGCACTGCTGAACGCCAATCCCGAGTTCGTGGCGCGCACGTCGCATAACTCTCCAACACAGGTGCTTGGCACAAGCAACTCAACAAGTCTCTCCACACGCGTTAACGATGCAAACTCATGGGGAGCAGATTACTATATAAGCCTGCATACCAACGCAAGCACGAACGCAACCGCATCCGGCGTTGAGGGATATGCATACAGCCGCGCGTCCGAGGGGTACGTTCTCGGAGAGTATATACTAACGTCACTGGCCGCCGCAACAGGTCTTGATAACAGGGGAATGTTCGTGCGCCCGTCTCTATATGTTCTCCGCCGTACACGTATGCCGTCCGTTCTTATCGAAATGGGATATATATCAAACCGCCGCGACGCCGTGCTCATGGGAACAGAACCCGACGTTTTCGCACGCGGAATATATAACGGAATTCTTGCTTATTTTGGACTCTGATACATAATTTCACATTAACGTGGGATAATAAACACCGTAGGGACCGGGTCCCCGACGGTCCGCACACCCTGATATTTAATAAAATAAAGGAAAATAAACATGAGCGAGAAAAAACTCACCGCAGATTTTGAAGTTAATAAAAGTATGCTCGACGAGCTGTTCGGGGTTGGTATAAACTTCGACATTGCCGGCAGGGAGATGGTGTTCGGAACTCACCGCGCTAAGCTCTATTTTATAGATAGCTTTATGAGCGGTGAGCTCTTTGAAAAGCTGCTCATATTCTTTGCAAAGCTGGAGCGTGAGGATATCCAGTCGATAAGCGACGCAAAGCGCTTCGCCGAAGCGGCTGTGCCGTATGGCGAGGTGATCGTTCAGGAGAGTATTGACCAGATAGCCTATTCGGTTATGTCGGGCACGCTCTGCCTCATGCTTGATACCTTCGGTAAAGAAGTTCTCATAATTGACGTGAGAAATTACCCCTCGCGCTCAATAGACGAGCCGAGCAACGATAAAGTCCTTCGCGGCGCGCGCGACGGATTTATCGAGGCGCTCAAACCCAATATATGTATGATACGCCGACGTATCCGCGATACAAACTTCAGAGCAGAGCGCGTAACGGTTGGCAAAAAGAGCAAGACTGACGTGGCGCTTTGCTACATTTCGGGTGTTGCAGACGAAGCGTATGTAAATAAACTAAAAGAGAAACTGCAAAGCCTTGATATAAAAGCGCTAACGCTCGGCCACCAAAGCCTTGCGGAAGCGCTTGTGCCTGTTAAATGGTATAACCCTTTTCCTAAATTCAGATATACCGAAAGACCTGATACCGCCGCCGCATCAATACTTGAGGGGAGTGTTGCCGTACTCTGCGACGCTTCTCCCGAAGTTATGATCCTGCCGTGCGGCATATTTGATTTTTTGCAAGAGGCAAGCGACTATTATCTACCGCCATTTACAGGCTGTTATCTCAGAGTGCTTCGCCATTTCGTTTTTCTGTTGACTCTTGTTCTTACTCCAACGTGGTATCTCTTGATAGATAATCCAAATCTGATACCCGAATGGCTTGACTTTATTAAAATCACAGAGAAGCCGATAGTACCGATAATAGCACAGCTGTTTTTGGTTGAATTTGCCCTTGACGGACTCAAACTCGCCTCTCTTAATACCCCCGATACCCTGAGCAACTCTCTTTCGGTAGTCGGCGGTCTGATACTGGGCGACTTCGCCGTACAGATAGGCTTTCTGACTCCTGAAGTAATCGTATATATGGCAATAGTTGCAATCGCAAACTTTACGCAGGCAAGCTATGAGCTTGGTTTCGCATTTAAATTCATGCGTATGCTCATGCTTTTACTGACCGCTCTGTTTGATCTGCCCGGATATATCGCTTCCTATTTTATTATAGCATTACTGATAGTTTCAAATAATACCGTAGACGGCAGCCGCAGCTACCTCTATCCGCTTCTTCCTTTTAACAGAAAAGCTCTCAGTAGACTGTTATTCCGTCTGCCTGCGCGTCTTGCTGATTCTGACTCGGGGCATGATTCGAAGAAATAACGGTATCGTCCTTCATCGAATTTGTGCATATCTGCATCATCGTCTTGCCGCGGTTGATGATAAGCTCTTCACCGCTTTCAAGTGTGAGCTTAACGGGGCTGTTTCTCGCTGACTTTTCCCACTTGACGTTAACCGCCTTGCCGCGAGTGACGTATACGCCGTCGCCCTTGCCCGTGGCAGATACGCTGTAATGCCCGTATTCGTCACCTGTGTTGTAGGTTGAACAATATAGAATTATAATATTGTCAAATTTTAAGCCCTCACCGGTAGAGGCGTCTTCTTGTATTTCATTAAACTGATAACGCTCGTAAAGCTTGTTTTCTTCATTATATATATAATAAGGCTCATGCTTGTCCGAATATGAAACGCTAACGTATTCTGCAACGTCTCCCTCGGGTATTATTTCTTCGCCAAACTCTGCGAACTCAAACGGTCCTTTGAAGTCCGCATTTGCCTCGCTCCTGTAACCCTTGTAATCAATGCCGTCAACAATACCTTCTCCGCTTGTCATAAGCGTGTGTTCGTACGGCATTGATTTTACACGCGCCTCATCGCGGTAGAACGTGCTTGGAAGATACATGTTAACGCCGTCAAGATTGTTAACACGGCTTGCCTTTATCTGACGGTAAGCCTCGTCGCTTCCGCCTGCATGTACATAGATAGCGTCGTGATTGCTGGCAAAATCGAGATAGTATTCGCGGCTTGAACGTACTGAACCAATGGCGCCTATATCCGCATAATCGAGATATACCGCCATAAGACGTGTCTGCGCGCCTTCAACGATACATTCGTAAATAACGTCTGCGCCCGACGTGCCAAGCTGAGGCATAGAGGCCTTTATATTGTTTATCATAACGGCAACAGGACGGTTGTTTGCAACGTCTTCGCTGACTCCGAGACCTGTAAGCGGATTTATATATTCAGGAATTACAACAGCGGGTATCTCTTCGCTTTCAGACTCACTTTCGGATTCAGATTCTGACACTGTCTCGCTTATAACGTCATCCTTGGTGTCATGTCCTTCGGTGCGCTTTTCAATGATAGCGCACGACGAGCATAAAATGACCGATAACAGTAAGAGTGAGATAACAAAAAGCTTAATTGAGTTTGGCATAGTTATAATTCCTTCCTGTGGTACAAACTTCCATAATAATATTATATAATACCGCACGTATTTTGTCAAATAAAAGGCGAAAAAACGCTCAAGGTAAATTTTGGCATAATTTGCGTAGACGACATATTTGCAAAGAGCTCAAAAAACAGTTGACAGAAAAAAGAAACTGCGATATAATAAATTAGGATAGATAAGTTTTGTAAATAAAAGACAGAGAGGGCGATAATATAATGGCAAATATACTTGAGAAGGATAAATATGTAATGTTCAGAGGAAAGCCGCTTGTAAGGCAGGGCGGACAGTTTCTCTATGGTTATCTTGATGATACACATTCATTGTTTATAGGCGTTCATGATACCGAAAAGAAGGGCGAGTACGATATTGCAGGTACGGTAACTATAATGGTGCGCTCGAACGCAGACGGGAAAATAGTAAAGGCTGCAAAAAAGCACGGACTGTATGAAGCGCTTGACATTGGCTCGGTATGGCTTGATCTTGCGCTCAAAGGTAAGCTTGCATAAAATATATGGAGAGCTAACAGCTCTCCTTTTTATTTAGCGGATAGGATCAGGAGCCGCTACCATGGCGCGCATTAGCCTCTCCTTTCGGGAGAGGTGGCAAAGCCGGAGGCTTTGACGGAGAGGGCTTATACTGCAAGAGATTTGTTGGACTAACTTATATCTGATGAAATCATTCGCTTTACGAGGGTGTTACTTTACGTGCGCACTTTTGTAGGGGAGGGGCTTGCTCCTCCCGTTATTATTGTATCGGTATGCATTTGCGGGGCGGCTTGTGGTATTTCGCATATTTAGTAAAATCGTTAGTTTTACGGGGGTGTGACTTTCTCCGCACTTGTGTACGGTTTGCGAGACCATATAGCCTTCCCCAGTGGGGGAAGGTGGCAGCCGAAGGCTGACGGATGAGGTGTCGTGCGGTTTGTTGCACTATATTTTGTCGATAAAATCGTTAGTTTTACGGGGGTGTTACTTTCCCGACTCGGGGAAAGTAACCAAAGGCGAGCCAAAAGGGGGCGAGGGCGGGTAGTAGCCGTAGGCATTACGCGGTATGCTTGCAAAAATTATAAGTCATCACCCGTATCTGAAGCTTTTGTTTACGGCTTCTCCCCTTTATCTCCCCCTTTTCGCAATTCCCCCTCTAACGAACGTACATCTCAATAACTCCCCATTTTGTGCCCGCAAAGCTCATCTTGTGTACTTGTTTGAGGGTGTCTGAACAGTTCACTTTATAAATTTCATCATTTGTGGGTAGTCCGATTCTTGTGGAAATTTAAGCAAATGTTAGTGTACGGGTCGATACTCTAAATTCGCACAAACTTCACGCGCGCCATGCCCGCGGGTGCTACCCGCCGCGCCTTCCCCTTATACTCGCCTTTGGTGACTTTCCCCGAGTCGGGAAAGTCACACCCCCCGTAAAACCAACGATTTTATCAGCTGTGCTTTAGTACAAAAAGCCGCGGTCTTTAAAATTGCACAAACGGACCGTCGGGGACGCCGGTCCCTACAGAGATCTGCTGACGCAACAAAAACGGGAGGAGCAAGCCCCTCCCCTACAAAAGTGCGCACGGAAAGTAACCCCCCGTTATCAAACGATTTTATCAAACATAATCAGCTCCAAAACACCCCAATCACACCCGCCGGCTCAAAATTTACATAAAATTCACACCGAATCGCAATATGTCGCACCCTGTCGAATTAAAAAAACACAGAAATTTAAAAATGTAAAAAAAATACTAACAAAATTGCTCTGTAACTATTGACAATATTTTCAATACATGCTACAATTATACATGGTTATAGTGCTGTCTTTGTAGACTGCTAAAGCGAACGTAAGCCGAACGGGAGAGGCCGGAAAGCAAGCGTGAACTTGGTGGAAAGCAAAAATGGCGCGGACCAAAAGGCATGGAAGAACAGCCTTAGTCCGAAGGCCGGCGCAGGTTTTCTGCCCCCGGTGCAAATCGGAGGAAGAAAGACTGTCATTTCCGGCAATAACACAATTTTATTTCTTTTAGGAGGAAAATACTATGAATTGCAAGAAATTTGCAACTCGCGCGCTTTCGATACTTCTTTGTATCGTAATGCTTGTCGGTATTATACCGATGTCCGTTAGCGCAGAAGATACGGTTGCTCCGATCATCTTCGCGGGCAATACTCTCGGACGTCCTGATTCAAGAGCATACTATCAGGATGTTTCCGCTGCAACAGCAACAACTCCCAGAATGTATCATCACGATGCGTCAATTTGGGATAGCTCCAAAGGTGCTACGTCGGATAACCCCAGCCCGACTATCGAGTTCCCCATGAAGTACCATGTAGCAGGCGAAACTTCTAATGCTAACGGTTCAGTAGACGTTATGGCGCTTCCTATTTTGAAGCTTGTTTACAGAACCAACAAGATGGACGGCGAAAAACTCGCAATACCTACGAATCTTGAATATACTGATGCAAACTGGTCTGAAGTTAAGTTCACAAATTACTATGATGCAACAAATTCCGCACCTGCAACTAAAGCAGGCGAATGGGGTTACATCATTGTTGACTTCACCACATCAAGCTTAGCTACAAAGAAGCTTAGAGATATTCATTCAACTAAGTTCCTTACTTCCAAGAGCAGTGAGTACATTGACATTGCATACATCGGCTTCTTCGCAGACGTTACTTCTGCTCTCGCAGCTGAAACAGGACTTGTTAACGTAAAGTTCTGTCAGGAAGACGGCGAAACAGTTGTTAAGTCCTACCAGAAGTGGGGCGACGTTACTGTTGATTATCCCGAAACAGATCCTGTAAAGGACGGCTTCATTTTCAATGGCTGGAAGGACGCTGCAACCGGTACGGTTGTTGCAAACGGAACCGCGGTAACAAAGGATATTACTCTTGTTCCCAACTTCCTTGATCCTGCTAAGCTTCCTAAGATATACACAGGTGATGATTTAGTTGATTCATACAACGCATATGGTGCAGACTATCCGGCTATTGTTGCTGCGACAGACACAACACCCAGCCATTATCGTCTCCCTGGCGGAAACGGTGCGGCCACCAATAAGATGACCATGCGTTGGACGGATGCAACAGCAACGGGTTATGGTGACTACCGCTATTTCCCCTCAAATCATCCTTATGTAAAGATCTACTACAGAACAAACATTATGGATGGCGATAACCTTCTCGTTCCTAAGTTTGAACATACTGGTAGTGGATGGAATCCCGATGCAGCTCCTGTAGCAGCATTAGACTCCTCTGATCCTGCAACAGTAGCTGGTGAATGGGGATATGCAATTTATAAGTTTGAAAGCACAAAGTACACTGATACTGTATACTGCCGTGATATTTCGCTTTACAAAACACTTAAGTCATTACCTTCAACAGATTATGTTGACGTTGCATACATAGGTATGTTCAATACTGAACCAGAGGCAATTGCAGCAGAGGCAGATTTCGTTAAGGTAACGTTCTACGAAGAAGACGAAACAACAGAAATCAGCTCCAAGTATATTTGGGCCGGAAATCCTGTTCTTGAATATCCCGAAACTGCTCCTGAAAAGGATGGCTATGTTTTCGTAAACTGGATGGATGAAAACGGTAAGACTGTAAGAAACGGTTCTGAAGTAACAGAGGATCTCAAGCTTTATCCTCGTTTCATGGATGAATCTGCAATAGTTCTTAAGGGTACAGACCTTCCCGACGGTTCGGTTCTCGGCCTTTATGGTGCAGGCACTAAGCCTACTCCCGCATCAGGTGTAGAACCCACACGTTACATCTACGATTCGGGTAAGGTAGCATACATATACTTTGATGCTCTTGATATCTCCAACAGCCCGTTAATGAAGATCTACTACAGAACTAATATTGAACTTGAAGGTAATCTTGTAGTGCCTCCGTTTGCTGAAGCCGGTTATAAACAAAACGGTATGATCAACGGTAAGGGACCTTCAATAGTTGATGAAGCAACATCTTATCCGACAGAAGCTAACGAATGGGGATATATCACATACGATTTATCTGAATTCGCAACAGAATACTATCCTGATGAACAAACAGTTAAGGATAACTACGATAACCTCTACTATGTTGCATGGGATTATCGTCAGGTAGCTGCCAACGGTACAATGGAAATCGGTTGGGTTGGTTTCTTTGACGAAGCTGCTGATGCTAAGTCTGCAACATTCGAGTCTGAAGAAATCAAGGTTGAATTCCTTGCTGAAGACGGCAGCGTATTCCACACATACAATGCTTGGGAAACAGGCGCATTTGTTGAGCTTCCTGAAACTGACCCTATATCTGAAGACCGCGAGCTCGTATTTAAGGGCTGGTACACAGAAACAAATGGCGACGGCGAACAGATAACAAGCAAGACTGTTGTAACAGGCGATATTACTGCATATCCTTTCTTCGATATTCCTGATGATAAGAAGAACGGCGGTACAGTTCTCAACGTAATGCTTAAGATTATCGAAAAGAAGAAGGACGGCGGCACAGGAGCAGAAAGCGCAGTTAAGCCTCTCTACCTCTTCGATGGTGCAGATTTAGCAACATCTTCCGGTGTAAACAAGGTTGAAGGTAGCCTCAAGGACGGTTATTATAGATGGGAACTTAAAGTTGACCTTGAAATGAAGGACAACACGGTTGGTCTCTTCCGTTTCCTCGGCGATACAGTAACGGTTGAAGAAGCACCTATCATGGTTGTTGGTTATAGAACTAACTATAAAGAAAATGATGATTCGACATTCGGCTTTGACTTCTGCTTCTACGATGAGCAGATGTCTATTGGCAGAGCATGGGGCGGCGGAACCGGCATTAATGCAGCTCCTAAGAAGATAGCTGATGAACAGTGGCAGAAGGCTATAATCAATCTTGAAGGCCGTGAATGGACTGGCGGCGACGGAATGTTCTCCGGAAAGACAAACGAAGAAAGAGTAGAGCTTGCTAATACAGCTCCTATCGCAGGCGGTAACTTCAGATTTGCTTCCATTGGAACAGTAGTACCTAAGAGAACATACTTAGATATCCAGTACGTAGCATTCTTTGATGACTACAAGAAGGCTTCCAAGTACGTATATGCTCCCGAAACAGAAGAAGTTGCAGAAGAAGTTGTTGAAGAAACAACAGAAGCAGCTGAATAATCTGTTAAGTATTGATTGATCAATAAAACTAACGGCTGTGCCATTTGGCACAGCCGTTTTTGTATACTATAAAATCTCTAAACAAGGCTCCCCTTTTCTAAAGGGGAGCTGTCGAGCGTATGCGAGACTGAAGGGTTTTGAAAGAGACGAAATTGAAAGCAGGCTTGAAACCCTTGCACCGCTTCGCGGTCCCCCCTCCCCTTTTAAAAAGTGAAGACAAAAAGCGCACCCTTTCTGAGAAACACGCAAAAAATCTTTGTGATGCTTCTATGTTTCTATAATTTTACAAAATATACTTGAATTCGCTTTAGCGGTATGTTACCATAATCATATGTTAATAAAAGGACAGTGGTAAAATGACAATAGCACAAATAACAGCAAAAATAATGAGAGTAATAACAGTTCCGCCCTTTCTGGCGCTGATCCTCATGCTCTATTTATATTTCGGAATTGACGGGTATTTCAACTCTCCCTTTGAAGCGCTTATAGTCGGTTTCTGTATTATAGTAGTACCTCTTCTTGCGTACCCAATAAGCTATTTTGTGCCAAAGCTTCGTGCAGGCGGACGTAAGAGTGAGCGTAATATGGCGTTTATAATGACGGGCACAGGATATTCGCTCTTGCTTCCGATAGTTATTTTTGGAAGTCTTACGGATAACCTTTCGATAATATGCCTGACATATGTTTTTTCGGTTATTCTCCTTATATTATTTAATAGCACACCAATGCTTAAAGCAAGCGGACACGCATGCGGTGTATTCGGTCCGATGCTTGTATTCATATATGCAGGTGGAGTATATATGCTTGCACCGTGTATATTGCTTTCAGCGCTTGTAATATGGTCATCGCTTAAGCTTGGACGTCACACATTACGCGAACTTGTTCTGGGCGGCATATGCCCTATGATCGCGCTGATAATATCATTTGTGATAATCAGTTTAATTAAGTGACAGGAGAAAGAGAATGAAAGTGGCAATAATAGGCTCTCGCGGATTACACGTTAATGATTTTACGCCGTATCTGCCAGAGGGTGTAACTGAGATAGTTTCAGGCGGCGCTCGCGGAATAGATACGAGTGCGCGGGAGTATGCGAAATGGCATAATTTAAAGCTGACCGAATTTTTGCCTGAGTACGATAAATACGGCGGTAAAAGCGCGCCGCACATCCGTAACGATAAGATAATTGATTACGCGGACATAGTACTTGCATTCTGGGATGGAAGATCGCGTGGTACGCGCTCAGTGATAGAGAAGTGCAAGCAACGGGGAAAAAAGGTCATAGTATATAAAGAAAACTAAAAATGCTTGATGAGTCAACATCAAGCATTTTTGTGTTATGAATTTAATTGTCTGAATATAGGTGATCATAAAACCAATTCTTTGGATTATCGGATATGTATTTAACTCTTGCTTCGTAATCCTCTCGGTCTCTGATAACGTGATCATAAGAACGGTATTGCCATATATTTACGCCGTATTCTTTATTGCAAAAACGTTTGAAAGTTGATATAAAGCGTGATATCGTCGAATTTTGAACCGTAGGGACCGGCGTCCCCGACGGTCCGTTATCGGACAGAGGAGTTGATACGGTTATTAACATATGAATATGGTTTGGCATGATAATATAATTATCGACCGATAAATTCTTATAATGGTCGTTCATTTGTCTGATGTATTTATCCGCAATTTTGCCATAATCGGTTAGGAGAACGTGAGGATTGACGAAATCGTTTGTTGATTGCGGACCGTCGGGGACGCCGGTCCCTACAAGACTTCGCAAGCTAAAGTCATTAAAGGATTGTGTTTGCACAATCCTTACGGAGGTGTTCTGTTCGTTCGTTTTATTAGATGATGGGGTCTGCAAAATGTCGTCGAGTGCATCATCACATACGATTTGTGATAATATTGGTTTTCGTTCCTTGGTGCATATCGTTATAAAATAAGCACCCGTAGAGCTATAATCATACGATTTCAATCTCGTTGGTTTTCTTTTTACTTTCTCCATTTTTATCACCACTCAAAGGTCGTGGGGATACCGTCTTCTCTGAGCCCTGCAAAATCTCTTTGCCTCAACACCTCATACACGGCTATTGCCGCAGAGTTAGATAAATTAAGGCTTCTTAATTTATCTCTCATCGGTATGCGCACGCACGTGTCCGGATTAGCTTGCAGAAGCGCTTCGGGCAGACCTTTCGTTTCTTTGCCGAAAACGAGGTACACCTTTTCGGGATAATTTATCTCCGTATATGCGCGCGGTGCTTTAGTTGAGAAAAAATACATATTTTTCCCCGAATGAATTTTTAAAAACTCATCAAGGTTTTCGTAATAGGTAATATCAAGCTCATGCCAATAATCAAGACCGGCACGCTTGAGCTTTTTATCGTCAACCGTAAATCCCATCGGCTTCACTAAATGAAGAGACGCACCTGTGGCAGCACAGGTGCGTGCTATATTTCCTGTATTCTGGGGGATCTCCGGCTCGACGAGTACGATGTTTATATTACTCATTTTGCCATATTCCTTTAAGCGTTGTTTTCTTGCACTAACTTATCTTTCCAATACTTCTGAGCCTTGCGCAGTATCTGTATATCGTTTTCGTGCGAGAGCTGCATGCTTGCTTCATCAAACGTGAACCAATCCGCACGGCGTATTTCCTCGGGTTGGGGAGTGGTTTCCCGCATATCGGTGATAGCTGTAAAATATATTACTTCCTTTTCGATATAATTTCTTGGACAGTATATTACACTTTGCTTAAAATTTGTATCAATAGTAACATCGAGCCCCGTTTCTTCGCGAATTTCGCGTATAGCCGTTTCAGGCTCAGTTTCATCGTTTTCAACGTGTCCTTTTGGAAAACCCCAATGTCCTCCTCTGTGCTGAATGAGCAGGGTGAGATACCCGCCTTTAACGCGGCGTACGACCACTGCACCGCACGATTTTTCTTTCTTGATATGTAAAGCCACGATTGCCTCCGGATATAAGGTCGCTTGACCGAGAATGTGATACTTATGTATCCTAGTTTACATTATATCACATAATCAGACAATATGCAAGTATATGACGGATATTTTGTTATAAGCTTATAAAACCATTAAAAGCAATGCAGGGAGATCATGCTGTATCCCCCTGCATTATTAAAATCATATCATTTTTATCTGATTACTATATGTGTGATATTTTATAGTCTATTATTTTCCGAGATGCTTCTTTAATTCCGTCGTTACTGTTTTGTCGTAGCATGAGAATATTTCGTCAACGGTATTTGGATCTGGCTTTTTAGTAACAAGGCTTACAAGCGGCACTATCACAAGACCCGAAAGCATTGCAAATGCGCCTGAGTAAAGAGAGTTTTTGAATATAAGTCCAAGTGCACCGCCGGGAGCTGCTAAAACGCCGAGCGTTATAAGAAGCTGGATTATTTCAATACCCGCACCCCAGATAAAGCATACGGCAACAGATGCGCGCGTAGTCTTTTTCATGTATAAGCCATACAGGAAAGGTGCAAGGAATGCTCCTGCAAGTGCGCCCCATGATACACCCATCATTTGTGCGATAAATATAAAGCCCGGGAACATATCTTTAACTATGGCAAGCACAGCTGAGATAACTATAAAGAATACGATGAATACGCGAAGTATAAACACCTTTTTCTTTTCGCTGACCTCACGCTTTCGGGCAAGGGCGGGAACTATAACGTCGAGAGTAAGTGTTGAGCTTGAAGTAAGCACGAGAGATGAAAGTGTTGACATTGATGCTGAAAGCACGAGTACTATTACAACCGCGATAATGATATCCGGCATTTTTGAAAGCATAGTGGGAACGATATTATCGGTCAGCACCTTGCCGGCAGGGCTGTAAAGCGCGGGGCTGTCGTAAAGTCTGCCGAAGCCGCCAAGGAAATAACAGCCGCCTGCAACGATTATTGCAAACACGGTAGATATAATCGTACCTGTTTTTACAGCTTCTTCGTCCTTGATAGAGTAGAATTTGCCTATCATCTGAGGAAGTCCCCATGTGCCGAGTGAGGTAAGTATTACAACAACCAATAAATAGAAGGGCTGTGTGCCGAAAAATGAGGTGAACGCGCCCTGCATACCCAGAGTTTCGGGATATTCGGACGGGATAAGCGAGAGAGCTTTGTAAGCTTCTGTAAATCCGCCGTTATTGGCAAGAACTGAGCCTACAACCGCAACGATACCTACAAGCATGATAATACCTTGTATAAAGTCGTTTATTGCCGTTGCCATGTAACCGCCGAAGATTACGTAAACACCTGTAAGCAGAGCCATCGCGATTATTATAGCCCAATAGGGAAGATCGAACGAGATCGAGAATATACTTGAAAGACCGTTATAAAGCGAAGCTGTGTAGGGGATAAGGAATATGAAAACTATAAGCGAAGCTGCGATTTTAAGCTTTTCTGAGCCGTAGCGCTTAGAGAAGAAGTCGGGCATTGTACGGCTTTCAAGCTTTTGAGTCATTATACGAGTACGTCTGCCGAGTATTACCCATGCAAGAAGAGATCCGATAAAAGCGTTGCCGAGTCCGATCCACGTTGAAGCAAGACCGAAGTTCCAGCCAAACTGTCCTGCATAACCCACGAAGATTACTGCAGAGAAGTATGATGTTCCAAACGCAAACGCTGTAAGCCAGGGGCCAACTGAACGGCCGCCGAGAACGAAGCCGTCAACGTTTGTTGCGTGTTTGCTGCAGTATAGGCCGACTCCTATCATTACCGCAAAAAATACAACGAGAAAAATAATTTGTATTGCCATTTATTTTGTCCTTTCTGCACCATGCGGTGCACTGTATTTTAAAGAGGACAAAAAAATCCGTCCTCTCGAAAGAGGACGGATATGATCCGCGGTACCACCTCAGTTTACTGCTTTGTTACCAAAGCAGCCTTATCGGGCACACGTGATAAGCTCACTCAATGCCTCACCGCTATAACGGGCGGAATCCCGTCACAGCCTACTCAAAGACTTGCTTTTTTCGGTGTGCGGCTCTCGGAATGTATTCGGACTATGTTATTCTGCCGTTTTGCACCAAACAACGGCTCTCTGAAAGAAATCGCATTTGCTTACTTATTTCCGGTCACTGCCTTATGTGGTTATTTTACTATATTTCTTGAATTTTGTCAATAAAATAAACTTGAAAATGGAATTTTGTGAAAAATCACAGAAAAATTGATAAAATTCAGAACTTTTTTCGCTCTGTTTACTTCGTATGAGCGAGGAAGCTTTGAAGTGCAGGGCTTTTGGGAGAATGGAATATTTCCTCGGGGGTTCCTTCTTCTTCGATAACTCCGTTTGCCATAAATATAATGTGATCGCCAACGTGCTCTGCAAACTCCATTTCGTGAGTGACTACTATCATCGTTCTGCCCTGATTCTTGAGCGAGCGGATAACCTTGAGTACCTCTTGTGTAAGCTCGGGGTCGAGTGCACTTGTAGGCTCGTCAAAGCAGAGAATACTCGGTGAAAGCGCAAGCGCACGTGCTATTGCGGCACGCTGCTGCTGACCGCCGGAAAGCTCACAGGGATATGAGTCGGCTTTATCTGATAGACCAACACTTGAAAGCAGTGCTTTTGCTTTTCTATCACATTCTGCGGCGATCTCTGCTTTATCAGCGTGCGAAAGTCTCCCTTTTTTAGCTCTGAGAAGCTCCTTTTGAAGCATTTCGTCTGCAAGGGTGACGTTCTTCAGCACGCTGTACTGAGGGAAGAGATTGAACGATTGAAAAACGAGCCCGAATTTTAGTCTGTTCAGTCTTTTCTGCGTATCTGAAAGTTCAGGCGCAGACGCGTCGAATATCGTTTCGCCGTCAACTATAATTTTACCGCTGTCGGGAGTTTCAAGAAAGTTGAGCGAGCGGAGAAGTGTTGTCTTGCCGCTACCTGACGAGCCGAGTATTACAAGAACCTTACCTTCTTCGAGTTTGAAGTTTATTCCTTTTAACACTTCGGTTTTACCGAAGCTTTTTCGTATATCGTATACTTCAAGCATACTGTTATCCTTTTCTGTTTGAGTGAATAGTTTGATCATGCATTTCACAAGGTGCCGCTTTGCGGCTCATTGTAAAAGTTATGAGGTCAGATCAAGATTATCACAAGGTGCCGCTTTGCGGCTCCTTGTATAAGTTAAGTGTCGTCAGACACTTAACTTTTGTAGTAACTAAATTTCTTTTCTATCTTTTCTAGAACTATCGTTACAAGTCCGTTGAATATAAGGAAGAATAATCCCGTATAAAAGAGAGGCCAGATAAGACCGTCGGACGTGTAGCGTTCTGCGGCTTTGAGTATCTCGGGAACAGCAATAGTACGCGCAAGAGAAGTGTCTTTAACAAGCGTGATTATCTCGTTGCTCATCGGCGGTACTATGCGTTTTACCACCTGCATAAGTATTACCTTGAAGAAGACCTGCGTTTTAGTCATGCCGAGAACCTGAGCCGCCTCATACTGACCATGCGGCATACTCTCTATACCCCCTCGGTATATTTCCGAAAAGTATGCGGCATAATTTATAACGAAAGCCACTACGGCGGCTATCATTCTCTGCCTCATGGGAATACCGAAGACAAGTCCGGGAACGTAGAAAACGATAAATAACTGTAAAAGCAGGGGAGTGCCGCGGATCACCCATACGAAAAGACGGGTTATCAGCGCAATAGGCTTGAAGTCTACAATTATTCTAAGTATCCATGCGGCTATTTTGCGATCTCGCTTTTCAATTGTTTCTGCTACTTTCCCGGTACGCATAAGCCACGCAAACGGGCGGAACTTTGACATCGAGCCGAAGCATATCAGAAGTCCGAGCGGTATTGCCAGAGCAAGTGTTATAAAGAATAACAGCAGATTCTGACCGAAGCTCTCAAGCAGATTAAGAGTTATGGTTGTAAAAGTGGGATTCATATGTATACCGTACCTTTATGCAAGCAAAAGGATTCGGCTTTGGCCGAATCCTTTTTATTTTTGCGAAATGTGAGTCCTGTTACTGAGCTATGATCTGTGTTTCGAGCGAGTACCACTCAGCGATGTCGAGGATAGTGCCGTCGTTGTAAAGCTCAGCGATAGCCGCGTTAACCTTGGCTGTCATGTCGCTGCCCTTTCTGAATGCGATACCGTATTCTTCCTTTGCAAACTCAACACCGTCAACCTTAACGAGGTTTTCGTAGTCAGTGCCGCTTCCGATCATGCCAAGAGCTGTGATGTAGTCAACAACACATGCGTCAGCAGTACCTGCCGCAACTTCCATGATTGCCTTAGCCATTGTGTCAACAGCTGTGAAGTCAGCGCCTTCAAAGAAAGCATCGCTTGTTGCAAGCTCTTCGCCGGCGGAACCTGCTTCAGCAACAACGATCTTGCCCTTGAGTGAGCCTGCTTCTGTATAATCTGCAGCAAAATCAGCCTTTGTGATGATAACCTGTTCGTTGCTCATATAAGGAACGGAGATTTCCATATTTGCTTTTCTCTCATCTGTGATTGTCATACCGTTCCAGATGCAGTCGATTGTCTTTGCGTTAAGTTCGATTTCCTTTGTACCCCAGTCGATTTCCTGGAAAACGGGGGTAACGCCGAGCTTTTCGCAAACTGCTGTTGCGAATTCTGTTTCAAAACCTACAAGCTTTCCGTCGTTATCAAAATAGTTCATAGGCTCGAAGTATGTAATACCGATGATCATTTCTTTTTTGCCTTCAATGTATGCTGCATCGTTGGAATTGTCAACGATCTCTTCGGTTTCTGTTTCGCTTTCCGACTCAGAATCAACTGCTGCGGGGCCGCATGCAACGAGTGAAAGTGAAAGCATTAAAAGTGCGAGTAAAATTGAAAGAATCTTTTTCATAATAAGTTCTCCTTGTGGATAATTATTTCAAAGCGATTGCTTTATCGCAGTGAAGTGATGAAGTAATGATACCATATATAATTTGTTTTGTCAATACCTTTTTTGAAAAAACAAATAAATTATCTTCAAATATAAAATTTACCGATACGGATACATAAAGTGTAAGGGTTATAAGATTTTGAACTTATCTTGCGGCAGGTCCGAATACAAATAAAGCGAGCCGCATATTATTGTTAGCCCATTGGCTAATGCAAGAGCATCAGAGAGTGTGGGAGCACATCTGCCCGATATACCGCACTCGTTCTTAGCAAGCTCGCACAAAGCCTCAGCGCTCATAGCGCGAGGGTTATCCTGTACTGTTGTGAAAATGAAATTACGATTTTCGCTTTTCAGAATATCCAGAACGCTCTTTACGTCCTTGTCAGCCATGCATGCGTATATAATATTCATCTCTTTGCCCGGGAAATATCTGTCAAGCGCAGCATTCAGCGCGCGAACACCGTCGGGATTATGCCCGCCATCAAATATAACGCTGTCTTCGATTTCCTCAAAACGCGCATGGTGGACTGCATTTTCAAGACCATGGCATATAGATTTTTCGCTGACGCCCAGAGCTTCAAGTGCACTTACAGCAACAGCGGCATTTTCAAGCTGATACACGCCGCCGAGTGAAAGGCGTACTTTTTTACCTTTATATATAAAGTACTCATGTATGCCGTCAAAACTATCGGCTGATGGTGTTTTTGCTTCAATAAGCACGTGCCCGTGAGATTCGGTATATTTACGTATAACCTCAAGAGCTTCGGATGTCTGGTTTGTAGTTACTACCTTACCGGTAGTGATATTATCCTTTATAATACCACACTTTGCAGATGCGATTTTTGCAATCGTATCACCAAGGTAAGCGGTATGGTCGAGTTCAATTTTGCAGATAACTGCAAGTTCGCACTTTTCTATTATATTCGTGGCGTCAAACTCGCCGCCGAGTCCGACTTCAAGAACGACGATGTCGCAGTCTGCTTTTGCAAAGTGAAGCATAGCCGCCGCCGTCCATATTTCAAATTGAGTCGGTTCTTCGCCACACTTTTCTCTGACTGAATTTGCCGCCTCGCCTGCACGTGTGAGCACATCATCAAGGTCATCATCGCTTATCATTTTACCGTCAACGCATATGCGCTCGTTGACCCGTACGAGATTCGGGGAAGTGTATTTTCCGACACGCTTACCCTCATTAATAAGGGCAGCCTCAATCATAGCGCACGTTGAGCCCTTGCCGTTGGTACCCGCAACGTGTACGAATTTAAGCTCCCTGTCAGGCCTGCCTAAAAGCTCGAGCATAGCTTCAATCCGCTCAAGTCCAAGCCTTATTACGTTATTAAAACCGTGTTTATCGTATTTCATGGTTTTGTTTCCCTTGCGCTCCCTTCAAAAAACTTTTAAATATGGGTAATATTGGGAATTATATTGTAGGGAGCGACGCCCTCGTCGCTCCGCTTCGTGTCCTCGTTAGGATATTATTTTTTTATGAATAGTTTTTCAAGCTTCGGAAAAACAAATAGCGAGAGCGGTATAAGAACCGCCGCTTTTACCGGAAGCTCAATAAGGCTTGCGGTTATTTTTGACATAAATATTACAGAAAACGCTTCCGCACGTCCGAGAATGTTAAAATAAATATACAGCCAAAGCGGTGTTAAAGGTATTGCAACAAATATTGTCTGAACAACAACGCAAAGCACGGCCTTTATCGCTGATGGCTTGCGTTTATATAAAAACGCCGCAAATATAAGCGCATATAATATCTCATTTATCGAAAAAAGAGGGAAGTAAGCACCCGTTCCGGCAATGGTTACTCCGATAAAATCGGCAATAAATGCAACTGCGGCTCCCCAAAGAGGCCCGAGCAGCGCACTTGCGCATGCTATCGGGACAAAGCCGAAGCTTGATTGGAAAAACTGCGACTGCACTCCGATATAGCGCGACAGAACAATCTGCATCGCAACAAGAATTGAGGCAAGCACAAGCTTGCGAAGATAAGCGTTTTTTTGCATAAAAATACCTCCTATATTACAGCTTTCACCGTTTACATACAGGAGATAATAACTCATATATGTACAGCGGGATGCGAGAGCACAACCGCAACGCATGTGCGTTTTCGTCGCAGCGGCAACTCCCCGTCCTCTGCGCACTTTACGCTGTTCTCTCTACTCTGTTATGATTTTATTGTAGCACAAAGCTTATATATATTCAAGTAGGTATGATTATTTTCTTTAATAATGGAAAAATTTTGAAAATATACGAGTGCGAATTTTGCCATTTTGACGGATTTTGTCTTACATAAAAAAATCTCTGCAAGCAAAAATAATAAAGCACACGGTTTGGTGCGAAAAAACTTGTCGGAGAAACGGTGTAAAAATGACGAAAATATATAATAAAAGGATAGCTTCGCTGATACTTGCCATGATAATCATGGCAAGCTCTGCTTTGGGTGTAAGTGCGGCGGAAAATACAAAGGTGTGTCCGGGCGGTATGCCGTTCGGCGTTAAATTTTATACAGACGGCGTTATAGTTTCGGCAATAGAGGAGATCGTGTGTGAGTCGGGCACCGTGTCTCCTGCAGAGAGCGCCGGTATAAATATAAAGGATATAATAACTCACGTAAACAATAAAAAGGTGGCATCGGCCACAGCTGTGTCAGAAGCAGTTGCTAAAAGCGGCGGCAGCCCGCTTGTACTGACGGTTCAACGGGGCGATCAGATACTGTCGCTGACACTTACCCCGGCAAAGTCGCCTGACGGCAAATACAGAGCAGGCTTGTGGCTGAGGGACAATACGGCAGGAGTCGGAACTGTCACGTATATAAATCCTGATACGGGAGAGTTTGCAGGACTTGGTCACGGTATATGCGACTGTGATACAGGAAAGCTTCTTCCTCTTTTACGCGGAAGTGTGATGAATGTAACTATAAACGGCATCAAGCGGGGACTTGCCGGTGCTCCGGGAGAGATCAGAGGAAGTCTCGGCACAAATAAGCTCGGCTCGCTCACGAAAAACAGCAATACGGGAGTCTACGGTGTGATAACCGAGCTTCCGCAGGGAACCACTCCCGTTGAAATCGGTACACGGGGAGATATACACGAGGGCGAAGCGAAGATCATATGCACGCTTGATAACGAAGGTCCGAGAGAGTACACGGTAATGCTGTCGTCAATCGACAGAGAGGGAAAGTCGAGCAAAAACTTTATCGTCTGCGTGACGGACAAGGCATTACTTGAAAAAACGGGCGGTATAGTGCAGGGAATGAGCGGCAGCCCGATCATTCAGGATGGCAAGCTTGTCGGTGCGGTAACTCACGTACTTGTCGGTGACCCAACGCGCGGATACGGGATTTTAATTGAGAATATGCTTTCTGAAGCAGGGTAAATAAAAAACGCTCATCTGTAAAAGATGAGCGTTTTTGTGTACTAGTTCTGAAAGCTTCTTATATTTGGGTTTGATAAAACTGTTATTGACAAAATTTGCCTTTTTTGCTACAATATTTTTACTTGATTAAATTGGAGGAATATATGTCATATCTGGATAAATTCGGCGGCACGGGAGAAGCTTATTACAAGCTGCCTGTTTTTGAAGCACACAAAAAAATCAAAGAGGGTGAAATAACACCCCAAGAAGCAACTACCCTTTCTGTTGCGGGTATGCTTGAATGCCTTAATGCTATGCTGGATGAGCGCCCATCAACTAAAAAAATCAATGCTTATGAAAAATATCTTGTAATAAAGGGCAACTCTACCGAAAAACTTGAAAAAGCCGATGCGAGCATTCTGATTAGTTTATCAAGAGAATTTGCCATCGCTAATCAAGACAAAAAACTTGATAAAGAAGGCGAACTTGGCGCATTTATCGCTGAAACGTTAACTCTCGCAGAAACGGTTTCGACGGAAATGGACAAATCTTTACCGGATTATCAGAAGATTGAAGAAATATTAACAGAAGTGCAAAAGAAAGCAGCATTGTTCAGGGGACACGCCGAGGCGCTTTCAGCCTTAAAACCGCAGTTTTCTATACTTGACGGGGAAGAAACCCCCGAAATAATTGAAGCGGTTAAGGGGGCAATTGATCTTTACTGCCTATATATACTCGTAAAATGCGAGTTTGTTGAACAAACGGCAGAAAAGTATCAAAAGATTGAGAAAAAAGATCCTTACAAGGAGGAGCTTAGCAAAAAAACTCCCGAAGAAATCAAAATCGAGGTTAAAACCGATACATATTCGCCTGAAAAACGAAAAAAACTTGTAAAAAGCCTTGAAAGGAATTTTTCATCAACTGATGTTGACAGCTTTGAGAAGCTTTTGTGGCTTGATGATAGCAGAGAAACCTCGGGCAGACTTCTGGCACAGATGAAAAATTTCTATCTCAAAAACTCTGCACAGGGCGAAATCGGAAGTCGTGTTAAAAGTATCCGTTACGATTTGCAGAACGCACCGAAAATTCCGTCAAGGAATATTTTCTTTCATATCGTCATTATGCTTCTGTCACTTGCTCTGGCGGTACTTGTTGCTTTTCACCCTGCGGTAGATGCATTTTTTGTGGGTGCAGAGGGACCGATACTTGGAATTCTTTGGATTATTATCTTTTTCGTTGGCGCTGGTTATGGGGGCTTTGTCGTAGGTATCGTAGCGGTCGTTGTCTTTACTGTGATCACATATCTGATCCAGCTGCTGATTCCTTTTGCGGTAATTTTAAAGATTGTCGTCGCTTTGGCACTTTTGATTCCAATGCTTCTTGCGGGTGCAGACATTTCTTCGCACAGTAAAAAAGCGGTTGCGGCGGCAAAATCGGAGCGCCGTCGTTATTATGAGAAACTGCTTGTGCGCTGTGATGATGCCAAAAGCTACATAATGGCAATCAGAGAGAAGATTACTGCCGAAATGGCGGAAATCGAGGGAGCCAATGCCGCTGTGAAGTATTATGACGACTTGAAAACAAGAGTGGAAAACACGGCTGCCACAATTGAAAGATATTTAAAAGCAGACTAAAATCTGCCCCTGTGTTTATCCGAGTAAGATTTAAACAAAAAGACGCTCATCTGTAGAAGATGAGCGTCTTTTGTTATAAAGTATTGTCTTTTTCTTTTGACGGTGGATAGCCGAAAAAGCTTACGTATGCTTTATAAAATGAAGAATAATCCTGATATCCGCAATCGGTATATATCTTTGACGGCTTATTTCCCGCTGAAATAAGAGCTCTTGCAGAAACGAGCCTTTTTTCCTTAACGTATTCGTGAAGCGAAATTCCAAGCTCATTCTTGAAAGCGTGTGTAATGGTTGATGCGGATATATTCAGCTTTTTTGACAAGGCTTCAATGGTCAGATCTCCTGAAAGATTTTTGCTTATATACCTTATAGCCTTTGACGTTGCACTATCGTTCTTTGTATGCGCCGCTTCCTCTACGGGTGAGCTGTCAAGCTCGCTTAAAAGCATAAGGAATGCGGCATAAGCATAGAACGGACTTGCCTGTGTTGTTTCCCCTTTCAGTATGTGACACAGCTTATCAAGAGCGAATGAAATATGCTCGCTTGGATTTTCTATTACCGTTATTTTTGAAATTATCTCAGACAGCGGAGTTTCTTCGATAAAGGACTCGGGAAAGCTTATCTTCAGCCTTGTAAAGTCGCATTTTTCAGACAAACGGAAAAAGTGATAGGCTTCCTTTGGTATAAGAATAAGTGTGTTGCTGCTTAGTTTTTGCTGACGACCTTCGCATAAAAACGTAGCATCGCCGTCTATGTAAAAAAGTATCTCATGATAGGCGTGCATTTCTCGCTCTTGTATATCGGGGCTGTTTGTGAGATTAAATGTTATTTTATTGTAGGTCAGTTTGTTTTCATAATAGTTATTCATAAAACATCATATCACAATCTTAGTAAAATATAGGTGTACGGGTGTAGATTAAAAATTTCCTTGGACAATATGCGCTAATTGCCGTCCGTGCTACGGACATTGTAGCATACATTTGCTTAATTTGCAATATCTTTTACAAATAATGCAATTTTCATTTCCAAAATAATGTGATATTATGGTGATATAGAAAATAATATAAAGGTGTGATATAATGTATAAGAACGGACTTTTATTTGATGACAAATTTCAAAAAGAATTAAAAGAAAAATTTTACTATGCCGATGTTGACCCTGTGTACGGTGAAAGATTGTTTTTTGATAATTCCGGCGGATCGCTTCGTCTCAAAAAATGCGTTGAAGCAAAAGCGGAGCATGAAAGATTCCCCGACTGTCCCGAGCGGATACACGAGCGTTCTCTCTACCTTAAGGGACTTGTAGAACACGGCACGAAAGAAATTTTAGAGATTATGTTCGGCGCAAAAAGCGGCGCGCTTATTACCGAGCTTACAGCATCGCAGACTATGTTTCATATGGTCGGACTGATTATGGAGAATATCCCCGGCACAAATGCCGTCGTTTCTTCAATCGAGCATCCGTCGGCGTATGATGCAATAGAGTACTACTGCAATAAAACGGGCAAGGAAATGCGTGTTGTACCTGCAAACCCTCTCACCGGCGGAATTGATCCCGATGAGGTTATAAAGTACGTTGATAAGGACACCTGCCTTGTAAGTATAATGTCTGCGTCCAACATTTCGGGAAATATCATGGACATTGAAGCCATAGTAAAAAAGGCGAGAGCTATAAAACCCGACCTTTACATAATTTCAGATGCCGTCCAGCACGCACCTCATTGTGCGATGGACGTTGAAAAGCTTCAGATAGACGGTATGAATTTTGCACCGTACAAATTTTTCGGCGTAAGAGGCTGCGGCTTTGCGTACGTATCCGACAGAGTTGCCGCACTTCCGCACCACAAGCTTATCGCAAAGGAGCAAAATGTGTTTGAGCTTGGTACAAGCGCACCGGGTAACTTTGCCGCCACAATGGAAATTATAAACTACGTCTGTGAAATAGGCAAGCATTTTATAGGAGAAACAGACAGAAAAGCTATGTATGACGAAGGTCTCAGACGTATTCACCTTCAGGAAAGAGCTCTTCTGTACAGAATGCTTGAGGGAACAGAAGATACCCTCGGACTCAGACATATCCCGGGTGTAACGGTATGCGTTGATACAGAGGACCTTACAAGCCGTGATCTTATCGCCGCAATCGCTATTGACAATATTGATTTTACCGAATGTGTAGCCGAGTATCAGAGACGCGGTGTAACCGTGTACGAGAGGGTAAACACAAGCATTTATTCAAAGCGAATTGTAGAAGCGCTTGGACTTAAAGGCGCAATAAGAGTGTCGCCTCTGCATTGTCACGGCACGGACGATATTGATAAATTCCTTCGCATAACCGCAGAAATTGCAGAAAGTGCGGCGAAAAAGTAATTCTGATGTTTTGTGTTGACAGCACTTGTATCTGATTTGTATATTGTACGGATCACATTCTGCGAGTGGATTCTGTATTATAATTTGAGAATTTGCGTAAGAGAGAGGGAGATAATGCTGCCTCTCTTTTTTTATCTATGTATGAGACGAATGAACTCTTCCATAGCCTTTGTTTTGAATTTGCGCTTTTTGTAGTAAAAATATACCGTTCGCTTCGCATCTTCGCCGCCGAGCTTGTAGTAGGCCAAATTTTCAGGTGCGGGCAGTTTGAACGCCAGCGTGTCGCTGACAAACGTCGCGCCCATTTGAGTTGATGCCGCCATATATGACGTTGCCTGTTGGTTTAACTCAAGCATTATTTTTGGACGGAATCCTGCTTCTTTACAAAGCTTGTCTCCACGTATGCGGGTATCGTTGCTCGGACTCAGCATTATAAACGGGACATTCCTGAATTCAGAGAGCGGTACTACCGCAAAGTTTTCGTCAAGATATGTCTTTGATTTTAGAGCCTCGCCCGTTATCTGATACTTTTTCGTTCTTTCGCAGACGTCAAAGCTTTTGGGGACTGCAAGCAGAATGAACTCGTTAGAATACAGCTCTTTATCATAAAGAGCTGAGTCGTAATGATTATTGTCGATAACAAGATCAAGTGTGTTTGCTGAAAGCATTTGTTCGAGAGTTGCCGTGTTTCCTTCACTTAGGCGTATATCGACGTGCGGGAACTTATTTTTGAATTCCGTAATTATAGAGGGAAGAGCGTATGCAGCAAAAACGTTGCTTGCTCCGATTGACAGATTTCCCGAATGAAGTGTGTTTAAATCGTTTATATAGTTTTCCACGCGCTTCTCTATCTTAACTATTTCTTCTGCCGCTTCTACGTATACTTCGCCCATCGCCGTCAGGCGCAGAGGACTTGTGCTTCTGTCAAATATCGGCGCACCAAGCTTTTCTTCAAGCTTTTTTACCGTTGCGCTGAGTGAGGGCTGGCTGATGTACAGATTCTGTGCCGCCTTTGAAAAGCTTTTCTCCTTATATATCTCCAAAACATAGTTTTTCCATTTAAACATAGCACACCCCATATAAATAAAACAATATAACAATTATACGATTATAAGTATTTGAATATATTATAACTCTTTGCTATAATGGTGTCAACATAAATTTTTGGAGAATGGTATATGGAAACTATAAAATGTGCAAAAAGAATGGAGAACGTTCATTCGGATATAAGAGGACCGTTGTACCTGGAAGCGCTCGAAATGCAGAAAAACGGCATAGATGTATTAAAGCTAAATACGGGAAACCCCGCAAGCTTTGGCTTTGAAACACCGGAGTCGATAAAAAATGCACTTAGTTCACAGATAGATAAAGGACTTGGATACTGTGATTTCAGAGGTATGCCGGATGCACGTCAGGCTATATGCGAATACCATAAAAGTCGCGGCATATCGGGAATAAACGAGGATGACGTATTTATCGGCAACGGCGTAAGCGAGGTAGTATCATTTGCGTTGACGCCGCTTTTAAATGATGGCGACGAGGTGCTTGTACCCTCACCGAGCTACTCGCTATGGGGTAACAGCGTGTATCTTGCAGGCGGGAAGCCCGTATTTTACTTGTGCGATGAAAAAGCAGGTTGGAATCCCGATTGCAAGGATATACGCTCGAAGATAACGAGCAGGACGAAAGCAATCGTGATTATAAATCCCAATAACCCGACAGGAGTTTTATATTCCGATGAAGTTCTTAAAGATATACTGGATATAGCAAGAGAAAACAAGCTTGTGGTGTTTTCTGACGAAATATACGACCGTCTTGTTTTAGACGGACTTGAGCATACTCCGAGTGCATCACTTGCGCCTGATCTGCCCGTCATCACGATGAACGGACTTTCAAAGTCGCATTGTTTGTGCGGTTACAGATGCGGCTGGATGGTAATAAGCGGACCGAGGTCGATTACCAAAGAATACCGTCAGGGAATAGTAAAGCTGACGTCAATGCGCCTATGTGCAAACACAATGGCGCAGATAGTTATACCTGCAGCCCTTTTAGACCGTGCGACTCCTGCTTCAATGGTAAGAGAGGGCGGACGCATATACGAGCAGAGAGAAGCGACCGTGTCGGCGCTTCGGTATATAGACGGAATATCTTTTGTTAAAAACACCGCCGCGTTTTATTTGTTTGCAAAGCTTGATACGGAAAAATTCGGTATCACAGACGACAAGGTATTTGCGCGTGATCTGTTGCAAGCAACGAATATCCTGATTGTACCGGGAAGCGGTTTTGATTGGCATAAGCCCGACCATTTCAGAATAGTAATGTTACCTGAGGCGCATATACTCAAAGACGCGATGATACGAATTGGAAAATTCCTTGATACATACAGGCAGTCGTGAAGAAAACAGCAAGTCGCATACGACTTACGGTTGCTAATCAATAAAATCTTTTATATATTCCTTCGGTGAACAGTTATATTTCTTTGAAAATATTCTGTAGAAGGAACGCAGAGAGCTGAAACCGCTTTCAAGGGCACAGTAGGTTATACTGTGCTTTTTTTCGCTCATCAGCATAACCGCATTTTTAAGCCTTATCGTTGAAAGATATTCGTTTATCCCCATATTGAAGTCGCACGCAAAGCACCTTGATATATAGCTTTGTGTATAGCCGAAACATGCGGAAAGAGAGTCAAGCGATATTTTCTCTTTGTAATTCTCGTGTATGTAGAAAACAAGCCTGAGTGAAAGTCCCGGTTCAAACTTATCATCTGTTAAATCAAAGCTTGCCGACTCAAGCAGTATTCCGAGTATTACGTATACGTAGCCTTGTTGTTTGATCTTATTATCCCCTGATGCTTTAATATCCTCGAAGCATTTTTTTATTTTCTTTACAACCTGGGAGTTACAAATAAATGGTTCGGCGATCTTTCTGCTCTTTATGTATGAATTGAATTCATTACACATATAAGGCGGGATGATAAGTACGCTCGATTCTGCTTCTCCTAATGGTCTGTACATATGTGCGTCATAAGAGAGGGCAACTGAAAGCTCTCCCTTTTAAGAATACGCTTTTTATCATTTATAAGAACGTTGACTTTGCCTTTATCCACAATACAAATCTCAATATGCGAATGAAAATGAAAATCTCCGCTAAAGGTTGTTCCGTCAGTATAAAACAAATTATTCTGAAGTTCTCTTTCAATCCCGAATATAGCGTGTCCTGTATTCAAGTTTCTCACCTCATTTGAACAAAAAATGACACAAAATACATAGATTTTAGCAAGTATATGACGAAAATTTATGTTACAATTTATTATATTCGATATATACCGCTAAGTCAAGGGTTACATACAATAAAAAACGCAAGGAGAAAAAGTAATGAGAAGCAATGATTATTTAAAGGGCGAGCATAACGCTCTCGGACGTGCGCTTATGAAGTCAATGGGCTATACGAATGATGAGCTGCACAAACCGAAGATCGGTATTGCCAATGCCTACAGTCAAATTGTTCCTGGCAGCTACAATCTCAGAGAAATAGGCGAAAAGGTAAAGGCGGGGGTATATGCCGCCGGAGCAACTCCAATTGAATTCGGAACAATCGGGTTGTGTGACGGACTCGGTCAGTCGAACGTGGGCATGAAATATATGCTCCCATCAAGAGAAGTAATTGCAAATTCTGTTGAACTTATGGTTCAGGCTCACCGCCTAGATGCAGTTGTATTGTTAGGATCATGCGACAAAATTGTTCCGGGAATGCTTATGGCTGCGGCAAGAATGAAGATACCTGCAATTTTTCTCGGCGGAGGAAGTATGCTCGGCGGTGTGATTTTTGACGGCAGAAAATCAGACGTCAATTCCTGCGCAGAAGGGCAGGGTATGGTTGCGATTGGAAAATATACAAAAGAAGATATTGATACACTCGAGGAAAACTGTGCTCCTACCTGCGGGTCTTGTTCGTTCCTTGGAACAGCAAACTCCATGAACTGTATAGCAGAAGCACTCGGTATGAGTCTCACCGGGGCGGCGCTTGTACCTGCGGTTCACAATGACCGCAGAAGACTTGCTTACGAAACCGGTAGGAAAATTGTTGAACTTGTAAAGAGAGACATTACCTCTGACAAAATACTTACAAAAGAAGCAATTCTAAATGCAGTTAAAGTATGTATAGCAATCGGAGGTTCTACCAACGTAGTTATGCATTTAATTGCAATTGCAAAGGAAGCGGGACTTGATGTTGACGTGCTTGATGCTTTTGACAAATTATCTCATACTATCCCGACTCTCGTTCGTGTAAATCCATCGTGCTATGAATACAACGTGGAGGATTTCTGGATGGCAGGAGGGATTGCAAGAGTAATGCAGAATATGGAGTCAGTATTGGACAATTCTGTAATGACAGTAAACGGTAAGACTCTAAAAGAAAGCTTAGACGAGTACCGCTATAAATTCCCGGCAAACGAGAATGTAATACGACCGATGAACAATCCAGTCGGTAATGATGGAGCAGTGGCAATTATGCGTGGGAATCTATGTCCACAAACCGGTGTGGCAAAACCCGGCGCAATGGATGAGAGCGTTAAACATTTTATAGGAAAGGCTATTTGCTTTGACTGTGAGGAGGATGCCAACAAAGCAATTTTAGATGGAAAAGTCAAAGCTGGGCACGTTGTTGTAATCCGTTATGAGGGCCCGAAGGGTGGACCCGGTATGCGTGAAATGTACACCGCATTAAAGGTTCTTTACGGCGAAGGACTTGCTAAAACGACTGCGCTTATTACTGACGGGAGATTCTCGGGCTCTAACAATGGTTGCTTTGTCGGTCATATTTCCCCGGAAGCACGAGAGGGAGGTCCAATTGCAATTGTTAGAGACGGCGATGAAATAGAAATAAATATATATGAGAGAAGGTTAGATCTGCACGTGTCTGAAGATGAGATTGCACACCGACTGAAAAAATGGAAAGCACCGGAGCTAAAGTTTAAAACAGGATACCTTTCTGTTTATTCCAAGCTCGCTTCGTCAGGAGCAGAGGGGGCCGTATTAAAAATATAAAAAAGGAGAATTTTAAAATGAAACCAAAAATTTTCACACCGGCTGTTACCGTTATAATGGATAACGGAAAGCCAGACATGGACGGAAACATTAAACTGGCCGAAACACTTATAAAGGGTGGTGTTGACGGAATCGTACCAATGGGTTCAACGGGAGAATTTCCGTATTTTAAAAATAACGACGAGAAGAAAGCCTATCTTGCGGAGTATATATCTGCTATAGACGGACGTGTGGAGCTGTTAGTAGGCACTGGTGGCATCGGCTACAAGGAAACTGTTGAGCTTTCTGATTTCGTTCTAAAAAGAGGCGTTAAGGGAGTCCTTATTATATGTGAATCGTATTTTAACATGAATCAGAATGAATTTTACCGTTACTATTCATATATGGCAGAGAATATTGACGGAGACGTGTATATTTACAACTATCCTGTAAGAACAGGAAATAATATAGAAGCTGAAACGGTTGTAAGGCTTGCTGACAAGTATAAAAACATCAAGGGAATGAAAGACTCTATTTTGGATTTTTCGCATACGGAAAAAATCATAAAGCAGGTTCTTCCCGTCAGACCTGATTTTGAAGTTTATTCAGGCTTTGACCATCAGTTCTTGGAAAACCATAAGCTTGGCGGCGCCGGCGGAGTAGGAGCGCTTTCAAATATCGTTCCTAAGGTGTGGTCAAAATGGGTGAAGGATACGGCTGAAGAAAATGCTCTCGGCGTAGAGCAGGGACTTGCACGAATATCTGAGCTTATGAAGATCTACGATATGGAAAGCAATCCGCAGAAAATATTAAAAGAGATCTTAAAGCGAGAGGGTGTTGATATCAACACATTCTGTCATGGTCCGTACAATTACCTGAATGAAAATTCGCTTGAAAATGCGATGGAACTACTCGGCGATGATGCGTATTGGCTTGAAAAAGCAGAATGACTCTACTAAATAATTTGCGTTAATACTTACAGCATATAAAAAATGCTCACCTGCTTTTTTGAACAAGTCCAGTAAAAACGGACAATGACAAAAAGAGCCCTCCTATGGTATAATTAAGAAAATCCATAGGAGAGAATTTTTATGCCAAGAAAGTATAGCCATATCGAACAATACGAAAAAGAAATAGTAGAACTGAAATCAAAAGGGTTAACCAAAAGAGAAATCGGAGAAAAATTTGGAATCAGCAAGGAACAAGTAAAAGGTGTATTGCAAAGAAAACGACGAAGAGAAGAAAAGCTGTCTTACGGCATTATGCCTCAAAAAAGAGGAAGACCAGCAAAAGACAGCAAGGTAACAGAAGAAGACAAGCTTGCCGATCTGCGCTCTGGGATACCGAAAACCCGAAGCTTTATACATTAAAGACTGAAATTTTTGAAAGCGATGAGCTTGTTGACACATCTGTGAATGAGTTTGGAATCCGCACGATATACGCAGATGCCAAAAGCGGACTTCTTTTAAACGGCAAGCCGATAAAGCTCAGAGGCGGCTGTATACACCACGACCACGGAGTTCTTGGTGCGGCGGCGTTTCCGGCAGCTGAAGAGAGGAAGATACGGCTTCTTAAAGAAGCGGGCTTCAATGCAGTAAGATGCGCACATAATCCGCCGTCTTTTGCGCTTTTGGAGGTGTGTGACAGGCTTGGTATCATCGTTATGGATGAAGCATTCGACTCATGGAACAAGCAGAAGCGTGAGCACGATTATCATATGTTCTTTTCCGATTGGTGGGCAAGGGATATATCGTATATGGTACTTCGTGACAGAAACCACCCTTGTGTCATCAGCTATTCTATAGGTAACGAGATCGGCGAGATAGACGGCACATCAGATGCGGCGATCTGGTCAAAGCGGCTTGCGGACGAGGTGCGCAAATATGATGACACAAAGCTTGTGACCTCGGGTATACAGAAGCTTTTTGCGAGAAGAGGAGCTGAGGAATGCGACCCCGAAGACTATAAAGAATATATGAAAGAGCATCACCGTCATCCCGGCAGAGAAGCGCTCAACCGTGCGACACTTCCGTATGAAGAGCCGCTTGATATAGTGGGACTCAACTACTATTATGAAAATTGCCTTTTTGAGCACGAGTGTTACCCCGACCGTGTGTTCTGGGGAAGTGAAACTCACGCTCTCACGTTCTACGATTCGTGGAAGCTGACCGCAGAAAACCCCTATATTATCGGCGACTTCACCTGGACCGCATACGATAATATGGGTGAGGTCGGAACAGGCAGAAGCAAGTGGGCGAGGGACGGCGAGATAAACGGTATCAGCATCGCAGGCTATCCGTGGCGCACATGCTATCAGGGTGACTTTGACCTTTGCGGATTCAGACGTCCGCAGTCATACTTCAGGGAAGCTATATGGAAGGGCGGACTTGCCCCGAAGATATTCACAACTCATCCCGAGCATTTCGGAGAGGGCTTTAGCGGAACGGGCTGGCACTGGTATGAGGTTGATGAAACCTGGACTTTTGATGATAAGTATATCGGCAGGCCCGTCAAGGCAGAAACATATACTGATGCTGATAAAATAGAGTGGCTTGTAAACGGTAAAAAGATCGGCGAGAGTGTGCCCGAAAAGGCAATTGCGACGATTGAAACGGTATACGAAAAGGGAAGTATCACCGCTGTTGCATACAAAAATGGCAAAGAAGCTTCAAGATATACGCTTGAAACTACGGGCGAGGCGGCGATGGTACAGATAACACCCGAAAAATACGAGCTTATATGTGACAGGCGCGATCTCTGCTATTTTGATATAACGGTGACCGATAAAGAGGGCAGAGTGGTAAGTGCGGCCGAAAACGAACTTTCCTGCACAGTCACGGGCGGTGAGCTTATGGGAATATACAGCGGTGACCCTGCAAACGAAGACAAATATGCCTCAAACAGGTGTCACGCGTTCAAAGGCCGCGCACTTGCGATAGTACGAACTGAAAATGCAGGCAACGTTACTTTGACTGTAAGTGCCGATGCTCTTGCAGGCGCAAGCGTAACAGTATCTGCAAAAGCAGAATAATATAAAAAAGCTTCTTCGTTTCACAGAAGAAGCTTTTTTATGTATAGCTTATTGTTTTGAATTATTTTATATACTCTTACAGTCGAAAAATATTTCAACAAGATCATCGTCATTAAGATTGAACGCGCTTTTAATTGTGGCTATTTCGAGACGGGTAAATTCTGTAATTCCCGACATTTTTCGGTATACGCTCGATTTGCTTATACCCAGAATTTTTGCAAGGTCTGACATAGTACAGTCGTTCTGTGTCAGCTTTATCATCAATGCTCTTACGTTCATACGTATACCTCCTATATGGAATAAAATGTAAATAATAGCACAAAACTTGCGCTTTAGCTCGGTTATAGTATAAAATAATTTCTCAAAAAAGTCAAGGCAGTTTGACTAAAATTCTCAAATTTGAAACGATTTTGTCAAAAATGGGAATTTGCGGTAACTTGTTATATAAAAAGTTGAACCTTTATCTTGTGAATACGCATTGTTGATTACGTTCAACGATATTTTTGATAAACAGTAAAATGTGTCAGGCATACTTGAATTGTTTTAAACTTTATGATATAATATATATTAAATTATTATGGGATATTATTTTTATCGCAATTATCAGACCCCTTGAAAGGAAAATATAATGCCGGGTTACGTAGAAAAAATAGAGAAGATAAAGCTGCCGGTGGTGGGACTTTCGGGTATCGTACCCTTTCCTTCAATACCGTTTGCGCTTGAAGTGGAAACAGAGAGAGACGTCAAAGCCTGCCAAGCTGCAGAAGAAGCAGGCAGACTCATATATTTCGCGCTTACCAAAACAAATGAGCAAAAGCCCTATGGTCATAATACACTTTATGCCGTAGGTGTTGTTGCAAAAATCAAGCAGTCGAGCATGAGCGAAGTTTCGACTATGCGTATAATTGCAGAGCCTTTGTGCCGTGCCAAGATAATGAAGTATGAGATGCACGACGAAATAACTTATGCGACTGTTTTGCAGAAAACGATAAATCTGACGGATAATGATGACGTTCACGTTGAGGCTCTACGTCGCGAGGCTGTCAAAGCTCTTAAGGGAGTTTTGAAATTTATGCCGAGCCAGGCTCCGAATACCGAGCTTGCCGCCAAGAGCATAACCGATATAGGATTTTTGAGCGACTTTATTGCTTCGCAAACTATCGATTCTTTTGCAAAAAGACAGGAGATTCTTGAAATATTCGATCCTGTTAAAAGGGCAGAGCATACCATTATTCTTTTACTTGAAGAAGAAAGAATACTTGCGACAGAGCATGATATAAAGCTTAGAGTAAACCGAGCGCTTGACAAATCTCAGCATGAGTATTATCTCAGAGAGCAGATAAAGGAGATCCGCCGCGAGCTTGGAGATGATGGCGAGTGCGAGGAATATACTAAAAAGATACTTGAAGCAAAGCTCCCTGCTGCGACTGAAGAAAAGCTGCTTCGCGAGGCAGCACGCATGGAGCATAATGCGTACGGTTCTCCCGAGAACGCAATTATACGAACGTATCTTGATACCTGCCTGTCGCTTCCGTGGAACAGCGCTTCAAAGGCAAAGGTAAGCGTTAGTGCAACGAGAAAAGTGTTGAATCAGGATCACTACGGTCTTGAAAAGGTTAAAGAACGTATACTTGAATACGTTGCTGTTAAAGAGCTTTCACCTGAGCTTAAATCGCAGATAATATGCCTTGTAGGACCTCCCGGTGTGGGAAAGACGTCTATTGCATCCTCGATAGCGCGCTCGATGAAGAGGGAGTTCGTGCGCTTGTCCCTGGGTGGTGTTCGTGACGAAGCGGACATACGCGGGCACAGAAAGACGTATATCGGTTCAATGCCCGGAAGAATCACCGAAGCGCTTATAAAAGCGGGTGTAAACAATCCCGTTATACTTCTTGATGAAATAGATAAAATATCGCACAGCGGAAACGGAAATCCTGCGGCGGCACTTCTTGAGGTGCTTGACCCTGAGCAGAACAAGCGCTTCAGAGATCATTATACCGAGATAGAGTTTGATCTCTCAGACTGTATTTTTATAGCAACTGCAAATACGCTTGAAAGTGTAGACAGGCCGCTTGTCGACCGTATGGAGGTAATCGAGCTTAAAACCTATACGCGCCATGAAAAGCTTGAGATAGCGCGCCGTCATCTTGTTCCTAAACAGCTTGAACGTCACGGACTTGATAAGAAGAAGCTTTCTATTGCAGATTCAGCAATACTTGAGATATGCGACTATTATACTGCCGAGGCGGGTGTCAGAAATCTCGAGAGAAAGATAGGCGAGATCTGCCGTAAGGCGGCACTGAAACGTGCAGATGGCGACACAAATAAGCTAACAGTGCGCGCAGACTCTATAAAAGAGCTCCTTGGCAACAGAAAAACAAGACCTGAAAAAATCTCAGCCCATGATGAAATAGGCGTTGTTAACGGTCTTGCGTATACAGAGGTTGGCGGAGATCTCCTGAAGCTTGAAGCGAGCGTGCTTGACGGTACGGGCAAGCTTGAGCTTACGGGCTCGCTTGGAGAAGTGATGAAAGAGTCGGCGAAGATAGCGCTGAACTTTGTTCGCTCTCGCGCCGCGGAGCTTGGAATAGATCCTGAGTTTTACAAAAAATGTGATATACATATCCATGCCCCTGAAGGCGCCGTTCCCAAGGACGGACCGAGCGCAGGTATAACTCTTGCAACGGTAATAGCGTCGGCACTCGGCTCGCACGAGATCTGCCGTGACGTTGCAATGACGGGAGAGATCACGCTTCGCGGAAACGTGCTTGCAATCGGAGGGCTCAAGGAGAAAACGCTTGCTGCATATAACGCAGGTGTAAAGCGCGTGATAATCCCTGCTGATAACGAGGGTGATCTCGAAGAGATAGATCCTATCGTTCGTGAATCTCTCGAATTTATACCTGTAAAGCATGCAGATGAGGTGCTTGGAATAGCTCTGAAGCGTACGTCTTCTTTAATACGTAGTACACAACGTCAGTCTAAAGAAAAGAATAAGCGTCAGTCTCATCGCGTGCCGTCTTCAAAGATAACACGCACGCCTCTCAGAGGCAAATCTGAAGAATAAATCTTTGGAAATGTTAATGCAGAGCAGAAAGGGTTAAAGATGAAGTTAAATATACAAAACTCAAATCTTGCAATAACTGCAGGGCTAAAAAGTCAGTTTCCGACTGACAATAGAGTTCAGATAGCATTTTCAGGGCGCTCGAACGTGGGGAAAAGCTCGCTTATCAACTCGCTTTTGATGCGCAAATCGCTTGCGCGCGTCAGCTCTCAGCCGGGAAAGACTATCACGATAAATTTTTATGACGTTGATAAAAAGCTTTATCTCGTTGATCTGCCGGGGTATGGCTTTGCAAAGAGGCCGCCTGCCGATAAAGAAAAGTGGTCTAAGCTTTGTAACGACTATTTTGCGAAATCAGACAGAAGCGTTCTTCGCTTAGTAGTTCAGCTTATCGATATAAAGGTTGGCCCGACTGCTGATGACGATATGATGCTTGAGTGGCTCAACCGCGAGAAAATACCGTATATTATCGCGGCAACCAAGATAGATAAATTAAACCGTACAGACGGTGATCGTAATCTTGCGCTTTTAGCAGAATATCCGCTTATTTTGGAGGGAACGCCTATAATACCGTTCTCGTCCACAAAAAAACTGGGACGCGAGGATCTGTGGAAAAGTATACTTAAATTTGTTGGGGAAAATTAAAATCGGAAAGGCATGCAAATGAGTTATATCCAATCCATTCTCTCGGATATTCCGGGATTTATACTTCATTTTGTAATGGTAATTTTTGCGCTGACCGTTCACGAGGTCGCGCACGGTTATGCAGCATACAAGCTCGGTGATCCTACTGCACGGGCATTCGGAAGACTTTCTTTGAATCCGATTCGTCACCTTGACCTCGTAGGTACGATCTGCATGTTGTTTTTTAGCTTTGGATGGGCAAAGCCTGTTCCGATAAATACGCGCTATTTCAAGAAGCCGAGGCGCGATATGGCTATATGCGCCCTTGCAGGGCCGCTTTCGAACGTTGTAATATCGTTTGCGTCACTGCTTGTATACAGAATACTATTATCTGTAATACCTTATTACAGCTTTACAGAAGCAGGCTTTGCCTTCAATCTGACGACTCTCGTTTTTCAGTTTTTGATAAGCTTTGCTTCGCTCAACCTCTATCTTGGTCTATTTAACCTCATACCCGTGCCTCCGCTTGACGGATCAAGAGTGCTTTTCGTAATACTTCCCGATAAATATTATTTCGGTATAATGAAGTATGAAAAATACATTCAGCTTGCGCTTATAGTGCTTCTGTATACGGGATTCATCAGAGGACCGCTTTCTGTTGCCTGCAACTACGTTTTCGCGGGCATGAATATGCTAATTTCCCTTATACCGGGACTTTAATACGGCAAAAAATAACGTATAAAGAATACAAGAAAGAGAATAAAGACGATGGAATTATCGTTTAAACTTGAAAAGTTTGAGGGACCGATTGATCTCTTGCTCGTTCTTATATCAAAGAACAAGGTTGAGATATGTGACATACCGATATCGCTGATATTTGACCAGTATATGGAGCAGATCGAAATAATGCAGAAGCTTGATATGGAAATAGCCGGCGAGTTTATCGTTATGGCGTCAGAGCTTATGCTTATAAAGAGCCGTATGCTACTGCCGCGCGACGAAGAAGCAGAAGAAGACCCTCGTGCAAGGCTTGCCGCCGCTCTTGAGGAGTATAAGCGTATAAAGGAAGCTTCTCACGTGCTTGCAGACAGGTACGTTACATACAGTCGCCGCTTTGTTAAGGATACCGACGAGATAAAGCCCGATACGGGATACGTTGCAGAGCATGATGCAGAGCTTCTTGGAAATGCAATAGCAAAGATGTTCAAGCGCCTTCAGAGCGCCGAGCAGGAATCCAAGGAGGTTGAAGTACCTTTTGAAAAGATACTGAGAGCCCCGATAGTTCCGGTTTCTGTAAAGATATACAGTGTGCTTCGCACGATAAAGAGAAAAGGCCACGTAAGCTACACGGGTATGCTTGCAACGGCAACTTCAAAAAGCGAGCTTATTGCGATATTCATGTCTGTTCTTGAGCTTATCAAAAACAGCCGTATAAAGCTTGAACCGATAGATTCCCCCGACGGCGAGGATTTTGAAATGTACTTAGCACCGCGTGAGCGCGAAAAGCCGGCACCGGTGCAGGAATAATAAGAGATTGCTTATAAATAAATTTCCAATTCGACCTTGTGTTCCCGGGAAGTTTATACGCCCGAATCAGTTTGTGCACAAGGCTCTCCCCTTTGGGAGAGCTGTCAGCGAAGCTGACTGAGAGGGTGTTTCCTGCTATCCCCCTCTCCGTCACACCTTTGGTGTGCCGCCTCTCCCGAAGGGAGAGGCTTCGGTGGAGCAAATGTTATAATGGGAAAACAAAGAATAATTGGGATAAAAATAAAAAAGATGACCGTTGAAAGGAATAATCGGCCTGAAATGGAAAGAATAGAAATGAAGAGAATATGCGAAGCGGTGCTTTTCGCAGCAGGACACGCGCTGAGCTACGAAAGACTTTCGCTTTTGCTTGAAATGAGCGAAAAACAGACAAAGGAATTTGTCAAGGCATATGCAGAGGAATATAACAGTATACCCGACCGAGGTATTCAGCTTGTAACTTATGAAGAGGGCTGTCAGCTTTGTACAAAGGAAGAATATATAGATTACATACGTGCGGCACTCGGTATCAGACGCGGTGGAAACCTTTCGAATTCATCGCTTGAGGTTTTATCGATAATAGCATATCACCAGCCTGTGACACGTGCGTTTATAGAACAGGTCAGAGGTATAGACAGCTCCTATTCAATAGGTGCGCTCTGTGAAAAAGGTCTTATAGAATGCTGCGGCAAGCTTGAAGCGCCCGGAAGACCGTCACTTTATGCAACTACTGACGACTTTTTAAGATGCTTCGGACTTGAAAGCATCAAAGAATTACCTGAAGCAGCTGCTTTCCAGACTCTTGCTGAGCCCACAGAGCTTGTGCAGTTAACAGACGGTGAAGAAACAGAGAATTCAGAAGAGTAAAAAGTCGAGGATCGCTTTTGCGCATAAACAAATACGAAGAAAGGCGTGGACTATAAATTATATATGAAGCTTTTCATAATAATACTTTTGGCGATAATACTGATTATTGCCGGACTGTGCCTTGTCAGAGTAAGCCTGAGAGTCAGCTATTATGACTCGCTCAAGGTTGATCTGCGTATTGCCGGCGTGCGCTTTGATAAGCTTTTAAGTCTTGTAAAAAAGAAAAAAAGGCCTAAGGAAAAATCTGAAACAGAGAACAAAGACGGAAAAAAAGAAAAAAAACCGATTCTTGATTCTCTTGGTGATATAATCAGTATAGTAAGCAAGTTTATAACTAGGTTTTTCGGTCACGTACGTGTAAAGCTTGCACATATCGTTATCAGGGTAGGGTCTGACGATCCTGCTTCCACCGCGGTCAGATACGGTGCGGTGATACAGTCTGTCGCTTACCTGACGGAGCTTTTAAAACATAAAACGAGATTTTCTCCCAAAAGGGGAGCTGTGATAGACATAAGCCCCGATTTCACATCAGATAAAACTGTTGCACAGATAGATATTAAGCTTTCCGTCACACTTGGCGGAATACTACATTCGTTTATATGTGCCATGATTGCACATCTTACAAAATAATATAATAATGTGAAAGGAATATACAACAATGGCAGAAAACAAGCTTGGTGAGATAATTTCCACGTCTCTTGCGGAAATTAAAAAAGTAGTTGAGGCAAACACAATTATCGGTGAGCCTATAAGCACACCCTCGGGTACGGTTATAATTCCTGTTTCCAAGGTTTCTATGGGCTTTGCATCCGGCGGAGTTGATTTTGCAGATAAGGAGCAGTCAAACGCTAAAAAGCCGCTTACGTTCAGCGGAGGCGGAGGAACGGGCGTTTCGGTTACACCCGTTGCATTCCTCGTTGTTTCCTCAGACGGAAAGGTTACGATGCTTAACGTTGCAAATCCCCCCGAGACTCCCGACTATATCGGATCAGTTACAGGACTTATCGAAAAATCTCCCGACATAGTTGCAAAGCTTAAAGACGTATTTAAAAAAGACGGCGAATAATCAAACAAAAAATTTACAGAAATAATAACTCTGAGCCTGAGGTAAAATAATAACATAAAACACATCAGGAGATCATCCATGAAAAGAATTTTTATGTTAGCTTTTACTATGGCTTTCTGCGCCACTTTGACATATTCGATATGCGCACTTGATACTTCTGCGCACTCTGCCATTATAATTGAAGCAGAAACAGGCAGAGTGCTTTATGAGAAGAATTCAGATGTACGCATGCCTATGGCAAGCACCACCAAGATAATGACAGCTCTCGTTGCTCTGGAGAGTGCCGATATAAACGAGAGGGTGAGCGTTCCGCCCGAAGCCGTTGGAGTTGAGGGCTCGTCTGTTTGCCTTAAGGCAGGAGAGTCGATGAGCCTTGAAGAGCTTCTTTACGCTATGCTTTTGGAAAGCGCAAACGACGCTGCTGCGGCAATTGCAATAACAGTGGGCGGAAGCATCGAGGATTTTGCCGTTATGATGAACGATAAGGCAACGTCGCTCGGACTTGTTGATACGTCGTTTGCAAATCCTCATGGACTCGATGCTGAAAATCACTATACTACGGCGCACGAGCTTGCTCTGATTGCGTCAAAGGCGCTTGAAAACAAGGATTTTGCAGAAATGGTATCCACCTATAAGCACCGTATACCAATGGAAAACGGCGGATACAGATATCTGATGAATCATAATAAGATGCTCAGGCTTTACGACGGTGCTATCGGAGTAAAGACGGGCTTTACCAAGAAAAGCGGACGTTGCCTTGTAAGCGCCGCCGAGCGCGACGGTATGAGACTTGTTTCTGTAACCTTGTCGGCACCCGACGACTGGCGCGACCATACGGCGATGCTTGATTACGGCTTTGAAAATTACGAAAAGCGCGTGCTTGCCACAGACGGTGAGCTTGAGTTCACTCTTGAGTGTGTCGGCAAAAACACGTCTTACGTAAAGGTAAAGAGCGTTGGCGAAGCAAGCTATTGTATGAGCAAGCAAACTGACGGTATCATGCAGACGGTATACCTGCCAAGATTTGTATATGCGCCGAAAACTGTTGGCGAATGTGTGGGCAGAGTTGATTTTTCGCTTGACGGAAATGTTGTTTATAGCCTCCCGCTTATTATAAGCGAGGTTGTTGAAAGGAAAGACTCTTGACAGAGATGAGAATACAGAAATATATATCAGACTGCGGACTTATGAGCCGCCGTGCTGCCGAAAAAGAGATCGAGCTTGGAAATATAAAAATTAACGGAGAGCCGGCGCTTATTGGTCAGAAAATAGATCCTGAGCGTGACGTTATAACATATAAAGGAAGAAAGGTTCGTGCCAAGAAGGCGCACAAGACCTACGTTATGCTCAATAAACCCCGCGGTTACGTTACGACGATGTCGGACGAGCGTGGGCGCAAATGCGTTTCAGAGCTGCTTGCTGACGTTGACTCGCGTGTATACCCTGTTGGCAGACTTGATATGTATTCAGAAGGACTTTTGCTATGTACGGATGACGGTGAGCTTACAAATACGCTTACGCATCCCAGCCATGAGATAATAAAGGTTTATCTTGTCAGAGTAAAGGGAACTGTAAATAAGGAAATAATAAAAAAGCTGTCGTCTGAGCTTGAGATCGACGGCTACATAATAAAGCCTGTTAAGGTTACAAAGATGAGCGAAAGTGAAGACTCGACTCTTCTTAAAATGGAGCTTTGCGAGGGCAGAAACAGGCAGATACGCAAGATGTGCGAGCTGTGCGAGCTTACGGTTATCAGCCTTAAAAGAGTAAGCGAGGGGCAGATAATGCTCGGCAAGCTTCAGACGGGTAAGTGGCGTTATCTTACCCGCGAAGAAGTGAAATATTTAAGATCGCTTGTGAAAAGCGATGAAAGGAATTGATGTTATGTTTCAGATAAAACCCGTTCAAACAAAAGTTGATCAGGAGCGCATATGTGCTCTTTGCAATACAGAATACGATGCAGATATGCTTGCGTATTCGGCAACGACTGAAACAGGAGAGCTTCTCGGCGTATGTCAGTTCGTTATGAAGGAAGACGCAGGATACATAAAGGAGCTTGTGTATGCTCCCGGAACAGATGATTTTGAAGCTATGTTCATAATGGCCAGAGCGACACTTAATTTCATAGACCTGTGCGGTATAAAAAAAGTCTACTACATGGGAGAAGTAAAGCCCATTGTAAAGGCTGTCGGCTTTATGGAGGACTCTGAAGGTAAGCTTTTTATAGATCTCACAGATGCATTTGAACATAAGTGTGGCGGGAAGTCAGAGTGATTTTTCAGACAAATAAGAATATAACCTCTCTTTAGACGAGAGGTTTTTTTGTTTACTTACATATTACGAAGAGATTCGCCTTTTTGCTGTAATATAATAGAATAAAAAGCAAGGAACAAGCTAATCAAATATGAATTTTTTGAGAGTATATTTAGCAGAACACGCGCTTTATAATAAATGCACAAAAATGTAAATTAATGGTAAAAAGTGTTTGAGTTTGCGGCCTTTTGCTTTGTTATAAATTCACAAATGACAACTGATTAGATGGATAAAATTTGTAAATAATGATTGTTGAAATGAGTTTCAATATTTGTTACAATGGACACGGCCGTCACAAAAAATGCCTATTTTAGAGGATCTTGAGACGTTTTGTGCATTTTTACATATAAATTCAGGGGAGAAAAGAAGCGACTATGGCTTATGTCACAGACTACAAAAATATGAACGGCATAGCCCTTGCTTACATTGGTGATTGCGTTATTGAGCTGGAGGTTAGAAATCTTCTTTTATCCAAAAAAATATATGACAGCGCCACGCTTAACAAAAATGCTCTTTCGTTTGTTAAGGCCGGCGCGCAAAGCGCGGCATTTGAGAAGATTGAGCCGATTCTTACAGAAGAAGAATTATTTTATTACAAGCGCGGCAGGAATACGCATACAGCTAAAACCCCAAAAAGCGCAAGCGCGCTTGAGTACAGACGTGCAACGGGATTTGAATCGCTTTTCGGATACCTGTATCTCTCGGGGCAAAGCGAGCGAATAAAAGAACTGTTTTCGCTTGCATATGCTGACGTAGAGATTGTATAAAAAAACAGGGAAGCTTGCGCTCCCCTGTTTCAAAGCTTTAATTTAAGCTATGGTAGAATTATTAAGCTTATCGTATATGTCACTGTATACAATGCTGTCTTCAAAGCTCTTAGCATAATCGTCTACGTATAAATAGTAGGCGTCAGTAAGAAGCTGGCCGGCAAGACTTGCAAAATTTTCATCAATAAATTCTTCGCTCTTTTTGAGTCTGCGAATAATGTGATAGCCGTAAGAGGTTTCAACAAGTCCGCTTGTCTGTCCTTCCTCCAAAGCAAATGCGGCTTGCTCAAATTCTTCTACCATTACACCTTCAGAGAATACGTAACCGGTAGGATTGTCTATCATTCCGGGGTCTTCAGCACTCTGGGTGAGAATATAGAATTCATCGTCTGTTGCATTTTGTGCTTCTTCAAGCACAGCCTCTGCAGTTGCTTTGTCTGCGTAAAGAATGTGCATAGCACGAACGTACTCATCGCTAAGGAGAAGTTCTCTAGCTACCTGCTTTTCTGCGGCAAATTTGGTTTCATCATTAAGCAGGTTAGTGTAAATATCACTTTCAAGTACAGTCGATGTATTGAACTTTCTGAAAAGATCAATTGACATAAAGCTCTGAGCGAGAGCTTTTTCAAGCTCTTCCTTGGAACCGTACATTTCAATGTAACCGTTAATTGTATCCTCGATTCCCTGCTTGTCTGTATCGGAAACGGTGATGTTCATTTCTTCAGCGAGCTTGTGAACAGTAGCAAACTGAGTAAGCGAGAACAGAACGTCTTTTTTTAGCGTTTCTTCTGCTTCAGGGTTTGTTTCCCAATAGGTTTCATCACCCTGATCGGCACTTTGCTTGAAATACAGGTAAAAATATCTGTAAGTTTCGTAGTCGATGTCCTGCCCTGCTATTGTGAGCACGGTATCATCGTAATCTGGAGCCTCGAATGCTTCGTCCTTGGAGCATGCCGAAAGAGAGAAGAGGCATACGGCAGCCAGAACAAGTGCGAGGACTCTTTTTAAATTAAGATTAAACATTTTATAGTCCTTCCCGGGCATTACGCCCAAAGCGTAGTCCGCAAAAAATCAAAAAGCGATAATTACGGTATAAAACAATTATACCTTAACATAAATTCAAAGTCAATACAAAAGAAATTTTTTCACACAGAATTCATCAAAATAAAACAGTCTTTTTTTAGACGGAAAGGATGGAATAATGACAGAGATAAAACGTTCGTTTTACATTCTGATAGCATTCGCGGCTATACTATTATTGTTTCCTCTGTATAATTCTGCAAGAGTTGTTGGTAATGTAAATTTTGATAACACAGTTGTCAAACAAACTCTTGTATCAAGTGTTGTGGTAACGTCAAGTCATACATCTGACGCACCTGTTTCGACAAGCGCGAACGGTATTCACGGTATTGTTGCAAAAGGCGCACCGTCGGTATCATCCCCTGCAGTGGCGGGAGACTTATGCAAGCCTCTCTCAGACGTATCGTGGAGTACGACGTACGGTATAGCAACAAAAGAGGGAAGCAGTATAAAAATAACGAATGCAGAGAGGGAAATGATAGCGGCGGCGGCACAGCTTGAAGTGCTTGGGAAATACTCAAGGGCAGATCAGTTTGAGAATCCCGATCTGAAGTATTATGAACTTCTTGCGGTGGCACAGATAGTACGTAACCGACTTGAAAGTGAGAATTTCCCTGACGATATAAAGACTATACTTTATGACAGCAAAACGACGGCAAGCGGAAAAGTATATCAGTTTTCAACCTCGCCGTATATAAAGAGCACTGCTCCGAGTGAGCTTGCTTATGCCGCGGTTGATGAAGTGTTTGACGACGGAGTCAGTGTTCTTCCCGACGATTATTACTATTTTTGCGCAACGTGGCGTGAGAGCAGATTTGAAATAAATAACCGCTGTGTTTTAAGATTCCTTAAAGATGCAGGCGATTATGACAAGATCGTAGCCGATGCCACAACCTTCTATGCCGGCGTTACAATGAATGAAAATATAGCAAACGGATACGTTTTCTGATAAAACAAGCCTTCGCAAAGCGGAGGCTTGTTATTTTTTGTTACTAAGTTTATAATTCTATTGAAATTGTGTGAAAAATGTGATATAATTTAACGGTAAAAATTAAAGAATACAGTATATATTCAGAAAAAATAAGATGAATGAGCGCTGATGGCAAAAAAAGTGTAAAACGCTGAATGAAAATGCCTGTATCCGTAAATATTGTTTTTTGGCTAAGCATTTATTTACACGTTTATTGAAATATGCTATAATGGCAGTGAAAAATCTATAAACAAATGCCAAGCAGGAGAAATATATGGAAAAACTTACAAAAAAGTACGGCCTGTTAACTGCAATTTGCATGGTGGTTGGAACTGTAATCGGATCAGGGGTATTTTTCAAAGCGCAGAACGTGCTTAATGCCACAGGAGGCAATATGCCTCTCGGAATCGCGGCATGGGTTATAACGGGCATACTCATGATCGTTTGCTCTGCTCAGTTTGCCGTCATGGCAACTAAATATGAAAAAGTAAGCGGTATTGTTGACTATGCAGAAGCAACGTGTTCGGAAGGATATGGCTATTATCTTGCATGGTTTATGGCAAATATATACTATCCGGGCATGACCTCGGTTCTGGCTTGGGTTTCTGCAAGATATTTCGGAGTTTTTTTTGGCTGGAACATGGTTGGGGCCGAAGTCCTGGCGCTTGCAGGATTTTTTCTTGTGGGGGCATATACGATAAATGCCCTTTCTCCAAAGCTTGCAGGTAAGCTTCAGGTAGGCGCAACTGTTATTAAACTTATACCTATCATTCTTATGGCGATAGTGGGGACGATAGCAGGGCTTGCAAACGGAACTCTTACCGATAATTTTACAAACGTGGTAAGTGAGGCAATAGGTTCATCAAACAGCAGTGGACTTTTTGCGGCAATAGTGGCAACTGTGTTTGCATACGAGGGCTGGATCGTTGCAACCTCTATAAATGCTGAACTTAAAGATCCGAAAAGGAATCTTCCTGTTGCCCTTTTGATAGGCTCTGTGATAGTTGTCTGCGCATACGTATTCTATTATATAGGTGTAGCAGGTGGTGCAAGTAACGCGGTTTTGATAGAAGAGGGAGCAACTACTGCTTTTAAAAACATTTTTGGTAACATTGGCGGAACGTTTTTGAATGTATGTATAGTCATATCCTGTCTTGGTACGCTTAACGGACTTATGGTAGGATCAACGCGCGGCATGTATGCTATTGCGGCGCGCGGCATGGGCCCCTCACCCGAAATTTTCTCTCAGATAGATAAATCAACAAATACGACAACGAACTCATCAATATGGGGACTGTTCGTATGTGCGGCATGGCTCATATATTTTTACGGTGCAAATCTGACAAGCGGCTGGTTTGGGGTTTTCAATTTTGACTCGTCGGAATTGCCGATAGTTACAATATACGCAATGTATATTCCGATATTTATAGCATGGATGATAAAGGAAAAAGACGAGGGCGTATTCAAACGCTTTATTCTGCCGCTCATCTCAATTGTGGCATGCCTGTTTATGATTTTTGCGGCAGTTTATGCGCACGGTATCACCCCATATCTGACTGCCGCGGCAAACGGTGAGTTTTCATTTCCCGTGCTGTTCTATCTTATAGTTTTTGCCGTAATAATGATTATAGGAGCAATTTTCAAAAAAGGGACCGATAAAAAGGATGAATAACAAAGCTTTTAACAAAAAGCAGCAAGGTTAAATATAATGGCAATAAAAACATAAAACGGAGGTTTTTATGGCCGAATACAACCTTAATTGCAGCCTTGACTTTGAATATCCCGAAATAGTTGCAACAGAGATTAACAGATATGATAAGCAGATGCTCTATAATCTGCTTGCAAATAAGCTCTGCTCTGTTAATGAGTATATAACTCAGAGTATTATACTGGCACCCGATTATCCCCATCTTGCGGATATTATGGATTGTATAGCTGTTAGCGAATCAAAACATTTTAAGCTGCTTGGGAAGCTGCTTTTCCTTTCAGGCGGAAAGTGGGACGTTAGGACATTGACAGGCTCGTGCCGCCGCATGCACCGCGCAAGCTTCACAAGCCTGCCTGACCCGCATGCTGTGATAAACGAAAGCATAGAGCGTGAAAGAGCTTTTATAAGCGATACAAAGCTTGTGCTTTCGCAGATACATAACCGCATTATGGCAGACCTTCTTAAAAGAATTCTTTTAGACGAAGAACATCATATCGGTATACTTTCTGAGATATCTCTCAGATACATATAAAAACAAAATGTAAAATGAAAGGAGACGGTTATGTAAATATCAGTTTCAAATTACTCATTTGCTTAGTATACAAGGCAAAAAAGATGACACCCTTTGACGCTATCGAATTTATCAATCTGCCGGAGTGATACTTTTGAAGAACAGAAGGAATGTGCAAAAAATAGAGGTTGAAGGTCCCAAAGACTGCATTGAGCAAAAAATACGGACGTGAGTACCTTGCAAAGATCATATGATCATATAACTTAAAACCAGAATAGAAAACCACAGGAGGTTTAACAATGACATCTTTAATCCAGAGCATATCTGTGCTTTTTGAGTACTTTGGTGCTATCGAATGGTACCACGTAGTAATGTGGCTTATCGGTGCGCTTCTTATCTACCTTGCGATAGCAAAGGATATGGAACCGACGCTTCTTTTGCCGATGGGATTTGGCGCAATACTTGTAAACATACCTTTTTCCGGAGTACTTACACAGGGAGAAGCGCATGGCGCGATAGAAGTTTTATTCGAGTTCGGTCTTGAATACGGCGAGCTTTTCCCGCTTCTTCTCTTTATCGGTATAGGTGCGATGATAGACTTCGGTCCGCTTCTTACCAACCCGAAGCTCATGCTCTTCGGAGCGGCGGCTCAGTTCGGTATATTCATGACACTAAGCCTTGCAGCACTTTTCGGTTACGATATAAAGGATGCGGCTTCGATAGGTATAATCGGTGCAGCGGACGGACCTACTTCAATATTCGTTGCGCAGACGCTCAACAGTAACTTTACTTCGGCTATAATAGTAGCGGCATATTCGTACATGGCGCTTGTACCCATCGTACAGCCGCCGGTTATCAGACTTATGACGACCAAAAAGGAACGTCAGATAAAGATGACATATGAGGGTAAGGAAGTACCGAAGCTTACACGTATATGCTTCCCGATCGTTGTAACGATAATTACCGGACTTTTTGCACCGAGTGCCGTTGCGCTTGTAGGCTTTTTGATGTTCGGTAACCTTATCCGTGAGTGCGGTGTGCTCGATTCACTTTCGGAAGCGGCACAGAATATGCTTTCCAAGCTTATAACGCTTCTTCTCGGTATAACCGTTGCATTCACAATGAAGGGCGAGCAGTTCTTGACTATTGATACGCTCATTATTTTAGGTCTCGGCTTGTTTGCGTTTATCTTTGATACAGCAGCAGGCGTGCTTCTCGGTAAGATCATGAACATCTTCTCAAAGAAGAAGATAAACCCGATGATAGGCGGCGCCGGTATATCGGCTTTCCCGATGTCATCTCGTGTTGTTCATAAAATGGGACTCAAGGAAGATCCTCACAACTTCCTTCTGATGCATTCTGCAGGTGCAAACGTATCAGGTCAGATCGCATCGGTTATTGCCGGCGGTCTTATACTCAGTATTTTAAGCCAGATGTAAGGAGGCAGAAAAATGAATATAAATATAGCAAACTTTATGCTTTCACTTGGTATTATGGGTAAGGGCATGCTTGGAATATTTATCGTAACGATAATTCTTATTGCCTCGATATATCTGCTTAATTTTATTGGCAGAAAGCTCAGTAAGAAGAAAGACGAAGAATAATGAGAAAAATCCTGTTCGTTTAGCTTCGGGTTCTAAAGGACAGTTTTGAATAGTTTAAAAGCCTCGACAGGTAATTTTCTGTCGAGGCTGAATTTATTTCAATGCATTCTTGCAATAAACACATTTATATGTTATAATAAACTCAACGCAAAGTTGAATCGAACTCATTTTTAAGTCGCTTCTTTTTGTGCAAGCAATATGCGATAATGTAATCACAAACCAATTACCTAAAATGGAGGTTCGATTATGAAAGAAACAATGGGGCAGATCATACGCCGATTACGTAAAGAAAGAAATCTTACACAAGAAGAACTTGCCGAACAGCTTGGCGTTACTTTTCAAGCTGTTTCAAAATGGGAAAATAATACCGGAATGCCCGACATCTCGCAAGTCGTTCCGATAGCCCATGTGTTTGGCGTGAGTACAGACGTGTTGTTCGGAACATTTGGGACAAATGATACGGAAGAAGCATGGAAAATAGTCAATAACGGTCAAGCTCTTCTTTCGCGCCCACTTACCTCTGAAAGTCTTTTCCAAAAGTATCTTGCTGTAAAAGAAGGATTGAAGCTATATCCCAACAATACAATTCTTCTTATGCACTGTTTGGAAACGGGTATTGAA
>JAZNJH010000034.1:0-12298 GCA_045577925.1 Eubacteriales bacterium | reverse complement strand
TAGATAAATCCTCCAAATGTTGTTTTTAGTTTTGACTGGCAGGTCTTAACTATTTTAACACATTTGGAGGATTTTTGCTCATCGGTTAACCTCTTTTGAACCACGCGACTATCGCGTGGTTTTCATTATACAAGAAAAAGGGAGAGCGCATGCTCTCCCTTTTTCCGATTTAGCAATTTGCGGGGTTTCTGCATTCAAATGATTCGCAATCGGTACACTTGTTTTCAGTAGGATTTGATTCGTGTGTTCCTACCTTAATTGCATTGAGTGAACAGTAATTTACACTCTCGCAATGATTTTTGCACTGTGTTACTGTGCATTCAATACTCTTGTTAGCCTTATCGTTCATAACAGACTCTACCTTTCTCACTATTTCGTGCTTGGCACAAGTCTATTTTGCCCTGAAAGTTGTTTTTTTATTCAGTCTGATACATACTCTTCTCTTATAAGGTATGCAATACCTTTCGATATGAATGCTTCAGATGCATTAATATCCACGATATTGAAATCACTGTCTGCAAGCTGCGGTGTTGACTCTATGTAAGTTTCATCTGCACCTAAAAATCTTGTCAATGCTTCGATATCGCCTTTTATATTTTCAGTTTGTGAAAGCTTACCGCAAATAAGCTTTTCTCCTTTTTCCATGAATATGCCTTCAAAGCCGGGGGCATCTTCAGCTAAATAAAGTATTTTTTCACAGTCACAGTCAACGGATGCACCTGTTGCCGCAGCCGTTACTCTATCCGCTGTCACGCACGTTTTAAGTGATAACTGCCGACTCACAGAAAATGCAAGCTCTTTTGCAAAGCTTTCGTCTTTGGCATCAAAAGCAGCTCCGACACCAACACACTGACCGACCATATTATTTTCAAAAAGCCTTGCCATTATCTCGCCCATTAAATCGGGAAGCAGTACTGCTGCCTCTCTATCTTCACGGGCAATCGCAAACTTCTCGCAAAGATTCAGGTGAAAATCAAATATTGCCGCCATTATATATTCGCCGGATATAACAAGAGAAATTTCATAAAGCTTTTCGTATAAAGCTATGTATTCAACTTTTCTGCCAACGCCCAGACCTTCTGATTTTTCATATCTCACGGCTCTCTTATCTAAAAGAATTTCGGTTATTTTGCCCACTGTCATAAGGCTAAGACCCGTTGTTTGGGCAATTCCATGTCTTGTTATCTTCTTAGCTTTTGATATGACGGAGAAAATACGTTTTATACTGTCACGTCTCATGCCGCTAAGGGTATACTTATCCACAGTCTTCTCTCCTTTATCAAGCGTTACCTTAATTATATATGATATTTTTATTAAATGCAAGTATTTGTGGAATAAGCTTATAATGCCACAGCAAATGACTACTTTGTCTGTTTTCTGTAATATTCCAAAACTCCGTCAACAATTGCCTGTGCCGTCTTTTCAATTCCCTGCGCAGAGCTTGTTTTTTCATATTCCTCTACGCTTGTCATAAATCCAACCTCTATCAGAGTTGAGGGATAACGCTCGCATCTTACCATGGCAAGTCTCTGAGTAGATGCTCCGCGGTTTAAACGCCCGAGAGAGCGGGATATCGATCCTGCCATACTATCGGAAAGCGATCTGCCGGCGTACTCCCAATAAAGCGCCATGATCCCGCGTACACGCGTTATATCCACGTTATATTCCATTGAGTTCTGGTGTACGGAAATAAGTATATCGGGCGAGAGCTCTTCTGCCTGATTCATTCTGTCGGCAAGAGCAAGATATGAGTCGTCCTCTCTTGTAAGAATAACCTTTGCTCCAAGCTTTTCAAGCTTATTACGAAGCAAAAGTATTATCTTTAAATTAAGAGAAGCTTCCGAATATTCTTCACTTGCTCCAAGTGCACCTGCATCACTGCCGCCGTGACCTGCATCAAGCACAATAAGACGATCGGATAGAGGTTTATCACCCGCTTTTAAAGTAACAGGATTTCTGAGGCTCACTATAACTTTACCATCAGAATAAGAAAACTCAAATCCAAAGAAATTATCGGGATCTTTAAGCTTAAGATGATATCTGAAGCAATTCTTTTTAGTACTTAACTGATACTCTGCCGATTCAAACAAGGGATTTTCAGCAAGTATCGGAGCTTTAGCCGTTGTTATATCAACGTTATAAAGGTTAAGAATAAAATAGCCGTCCTCTACTCTGCCGTTCATCGGAATATTCTCGTCGGCACTTATATATATTCGCGTATAATCTCCATCATCCTTTATAGCAGCAGACTCAACAGAGGCTATCCCTATCTCGCTATCAAGCTCTGCAACGTCGCTTTCGGCAACATATCCGCCAACACGCAGACGGTAACAACCTCCCTCAAGCCGCATTGCATTATCGCGCATACCCTTTGCCTGAGTGGTAAAGTCATCATAATAGTAGCTGTCAGGCGCAATTTTGAGTCCTGTGCGCTCGGTGCTCACCTCGATCGGTATAACGGCGTCTTTTCCTCCGACACGAACGTCTACAAGCTCTGCCTGCGCAGTATTATCACCCGAAACAGCACTGACTCTTATCTTTCCGAGCTTTTTTATCTCTCCGACCTCACATTCTGGAAGAACAAAAGTACCCGAATACGTCATTTCATACAGCTTATCCCTGCCCGGCGACTTTTTTTGAGGCATAAGCTTCACGCTGTTGTCACCAAGATAAGCCGTTACGTCTGAATTCGCAGGTGCTGTTACGGTTACAGTGACAGCTTCACCTGACGAAAGAAAGAGATTGCTTTTCGGCAAAACGGGTAATATCTCATAGTTATCCATAACTTTTACGCTGTTTTGCGGGATCTGTGAAGTGGAAGTATTATTCTGATTTGCCGTATTATAGATCGTATATATGTAATCCTTGCCGTTTTGGGTAAATACAAACTCATTTTTACCCTTTTTAAGATCAAGCATCAGCGAGAAATATCCGCTTTTTGTTCTTGAAAGTTTGCTTTCGTTATAATACACGGGGTATGCAGGATCGCTTGATCCAAGTACATAAGTCTGCTCAAGCCCTGAAAGTGTTGCGCCGTCTTGCGGGCTGTTAATATAAATATCTGCACCCGTGCTGACAGGATCAGTATATATATACTCATCCGAAAATGCCGTGAGCAGTTCGTCTGCAATACCGCTTTTGTTTTTGACGATTTCTCCGTATCCGTAAAAAATACTTCCTTTATATGAGATCTCGCTTCTTGCAAACTCTATCTGATTTAGCATTTCAAGATCAGACTCTGCCCACTCGTCAGCATATCTGTATGCCGCATGGCTTATAACAAAGTCTACACCCGTATTGTCGCATACAGAGTTCCACCAACGCACGAGTGTATCATAGCGCGCGGCATTATTGTTAAAGCTCCAGTATATCTGAGGTGCAATATAGTCAACGTATCCGCCCTCAATCCACGAGAGAGCGTCACAGTATAGTTCATTATATGCTTCAAGTCCGCTCGTTTCACTTCCGCCGTTTTCGCCATTATCATTCTGCCATATACCAAAGGGCGATATGCCAAACTGCATCTCGGGATCTGCATCCTTTACTGCTTCATAGCACTCGCGTACAAGCATGTTTATGCTGTTGCGACGAAATTCTTCGAGGTTTTCTCCGGATGAATACTTTTCAAACGCATCAGAATCATCAAAAACTGCCTTTTTGCCGTTTACGTATACCGTATACGGATAAAAATAATCGTCAAACACGATAGAGTCAACGTCATATTTTTTCGCTATCTCATAAACACCATCGCGAACCAGCTCTCTGACCTCGGGAATGCCTGCGTTGAAATAAAGCTTCCCGTCAGCGTACGGCACGGTAAATTCAGGATTTTCACGTGCAGGATGCCCGTCTGCAAGCTTAGTCAGATCGTGTGCGGGCGCATTTTGCGTTCCGTAAGTCACTCTTAAGGGGTTTACCCACGCGTGTATTTTAATTCCGTTTTTATGACCTTCTCTGACAAGGTAGTCAAGCACGTCAAAACCATGGGTAGCGCCTTTTCCCTGTTCACCCGTAAGATATTCGGAAACGGGAAAGATCTCCGACTCATAAAAAGCATCAGCAAGCGGTCTTGCCTGAAAATATATTGCGTTGAGTCCATATTCCTTGCAGGTGGAAATAATATTGTCTATCTCACCCTTGAGTTCATTAGCAGAGAGAGCGGGTTTACTCGGAAAATTTATATTATTTACCGTTGCTATCCAAACGCCTCTTATTTCGGCACTTGGATCGATTATATGCTCTGTTATGTCGGCGGGAATATTCTGCGTCTCCTCATCTATAAAATAATTTTCTCCGTTATTCAAAGGGATCGTGATGTCGGTAGTAGCCTGTATACCGAACAAATACAGCGGCAGAAGAAGAGAAATGCAGATTATAGCACACAGAGCAAATAAAATACCTGTACGTGGCCTGTTCATATCAAAAAAACTGTCGGATATGTGTCGCATCTTGCTGCCGCCTTTCTTTTCCTTTTATATTATATTTAGTATAACAAAACAGCACAAAGTATGCAACAGTCAACTTCTTACTAAACAGTAAATTTTTCACAAATAAAAACAGGCATAAGGATTATAGCCTTTTGCCTGCTTTTACATTACTGTAAATATTATAAACTCAGCTCGTCTGACAGAAAAGAGAAAAAGCATACTGCAAAATGCAATATGCCAAAACTCATATAAGTATACTTTAAGCTTGAGAATTATCATTCCCAGGGATTGAATCCGCCGCCAAGGCTGAATTCATCGTCGGGGAGAGCGGGGTCGGTACTTGCTGTAATTACATCCTCAACGTCAAGAAGCATTACCTCAACCGTGGGATCTTCATAGAACATCTTCATTGGGTTATCTCCTTTCAAAATAATAAGGGAAATAGGGTTCATGAAATTGCTTTACATGGTATATGATACCACACTTCAGCGCCATTGTCAATAGTTTTTATTCACTTTTTTTGATTCGTTTTTCTTTTGTGAAAACGGCACAAAATACAAGTGAAAAAATGTACAACATTACTACTGTAATCTTTTTTCTTTTATCTTATTTTTAAAAAACAGTTTTCTCCAGGCAAAATACGCAAGCTTAAAATAGTGTGAAATCAAGAGAAAATGCAAGAATTCAAGAGAAAATTGCGCAGTTTCCACGCATGCCCGCCCCTCTTTGACTTTATTTGACTTTGACTTTATTTGACTTTCGTTTTATAATTTAACCGTAAAGGTCAGATAAGGTCAAAAAGGAGTCTTAAAATGCTTATTTCAGACGTTATTGCTCAGATGATAGAAGAGATGTTAAAGTCAAATGGGGGCTCACTCGATATTAAGAGAAACGAGCTTGCGCAAAAGGTAGGCTGTGCGCCAAGCCAGATAAACTACGTTATAACCTCCCGCTTTACTCCCGAGCGCGGATATATTATAGAAAGCAGACGCGGTGGCGGCGGATACGTACGTATTATAAAAAAGGAAATGGGACGCGATGCATATCTGATGCACTGCGTGTACGCGCTTGGTAATGAAATAGACGAGCGCAGCGCCATTGCATTTCTCGTTAATCTTGCAGACCGCGGATTTATTGATGAAAACGTTTTAAGAAGCGTATGTGCAACGGTTTCAAACGCAGCAATCGGACGTGTAGCTCATCCATATCGCAATACGGTCAGAGCCGATATTATTCGACAGTTTATTTTGTCGCTTATGAAGTAAAATGTTATATGATTTATTGAAAGGAATGATAAACTATGCTATGTACAGATTGCAATAAAAATATAGCTTCGGTATTCTACGAGCATACGGTCAACGGTAAAACAAATTCGCTCTCACTTTGCTCTGAATGTGCCAAAAAGAGAGGCATACTTTCAAGTGACATGCTCTTTTCGGAAATTTTAAGCATACCCTTTAAAGTAAAAAGCACTCCTTCTGCTCACAAGATATGCAGTCTTTGCGGCTCTGATGAAACAAATTTTATAAGAGACGGAAAAGTAAGCTGCCCCGTTTGCTACGAAACGTTTGAAGCCGAGCTTGAACGCCCGATAAAGCGTATTCACTCAAACGTAAGCCATATCGGACGCGCTCCTGCCAAATACAAAAAGCAAAGTGATAAAAAGCGCGTGCTTGAAGGACTTAAACGAAAGTTAGAACAGGCAGTAAAAAATCAGGAATATGAAAACGCGGCTGTCCTTCGTGACAAAATACGTGAAATAGAAGCAGGAGAATAAGGAGGTTTGCAGAATGGCATGGTATAATACAAAAGCAAATGACAGCGACGTTGTTCTCAGCACACGTATCAGACTTGCAAGAAACGTTAAGGATTATCCCTTCTCTCCTCTTCTTGACACAACGGGAGCCGGGGAGATAATCGAAAAGGTCAAAGCCTCGCTCTCTGACTTCGAGCCTGTTGATATAAACGCAAAATCACATATCGAGCGCCGCTCGCTTGTTGAAAAACACATTATAAGTCCACTTTTTGAAAAAACGAAATCTCCGGGCGCACTTTTCATCGACAAGGACGAAAAAAACGCCGTTATGGTTTGTGAAGAGGACCATTTGCGGATACAGTCGATATATCCGGGATATGCTCTTAATGAAGCTTTTAAATCGGCTTGCGCCATTGATGATACACTGGACTCTTCATTAAGCTACGCTTACAGCGAAAAGCTCGGCTACCTTACGCACTGCCCCACCAATCTCGGCACGGGTATGCGCGCATCGGTGATGATGTTTCTGCCTGCGCTCACAGGCACAAAGATGCTTGCAGGATATGCGTCTCAGCTTGAAAAGATCGGGCTTACAATGCGAGGAACGTACGGCGAAGGCTCAGGGGCAAAAGCGTATATCTATCAGATTTCAAACAGCGTTACTATGGGTATTACAGAAGAGGAAACGATATCAAAGCTCGAGGGCGTCGTTAAACAGCTTATTGAAAGTGAAAGAAAGACAAGGGAGAGAATATTCGCATCCGACCCTGATTCTATGTGCGACAGAGTGCTTCGCTCATACGGAATACTCAAATGGGCATACATGATATCAAGTGATGAATTTTTAAAGCTCTGGGCTGATATAAAGCTTGGAGTTGATCTTGGCATAATAAAGGATATTGACGATAAAAAGCTTATTCGGATTTTTGTGGGCGCGATGCCGGCAACTCTCATGCTTGATTCCGGCAAAGAAGATTTAAGCGATACACAAAGAGACAAACTCAGAGCTGATTATTTAAAAAAGCAGTTTTCATAAAGGAGATTAAAATATGGATATAAGGCTAACGAAAAAAGCAGAGCTTGCAGTTAACTCGGCAATGAACTCGGCTGTAAGCTTCGGGCACTCGTATATAGGATCAGAACATTTGCTTTTAGGGCTTCTTTCAGTCGAAGACAGTGTTGCAAAAAAATATCTTGCGAGCTTTGATGCAACTTACGAAAAAGTAAGTGCTGCGGTAGAAAGCATGGTAGGAAAAGGGGAAAGCACAGCTCTCACAAGCGCAAGCATGACTCCGAGATTTAAAAGAATACTTGAAAAATCAGGACTTTATGCTCATCGCTTTTCACAGAGATATATCGGTACTGAGCATATTCTGCTTGCCCTTTTACATGAAAGCGACTGCGTTGCCGTAAGGCTTCTTGCAAATCTCGGCGTTCGTGTTAACGATCTTATACGCGAGATAACAGAATATCTCAACAATAACAAAGACGGTCTTGATTCCACGAATTCAGAATCTGCAGCTTTTTCAGATTCAGACATGCGCTCATCAAGAGGCCAGGGTGCAAAAGACGCAGGAAAATCGAAATTTCTTTCAAAATACGGTCGCGATCTTGTAAAGCTTGCACGTGAAGGCAAAACAGATCCCGTTATCGGACGCGACAAAGAAACCGAGCGCGTTATACAGATACTTTCACGCCGCACGAAAAACAACCCATGTCTTATCGGCGAGCCGGGTGTTGGTAAAACGGCAGTTGCCGAAGGACTTGCACGTCGTATTTCAGAAGCAAACGTTCCTGAATCCTTAAGGGATAAGACCATCATTTCTCTTGATATCACTTCTATGCTTGCAGGAAGCAAATACAGAGGAGATTTTGAAGAAAGGATCAAGGGCGTTATCGACGAGGCAATGAATAACAAAAACGTTATTCTTTTTATAGACGAGATACACACGCTTATAGGCGCAGGAGCGTCAAGCGACGATGCTCTTGATGCCGCAAATATGATAAAGCCCGTGCTTGCGCGCGGTGAAATACAGATAATCGGAGCAACGACGATAAAGGAATACAGACGGCACATTGAGAAGGATGCGGCTTTAGAACGCAGATTTCAGTCTGTAATGGTATCAGAGCCAAGCGAAGAAGATTCGGTGCTTATACTCAAAGGGCTGCGCGACAAATACGAGGCGCATCACAAAGTAAGAATATCTGACGAAGCGATAGATGCCGCAGTAAAGCTTTCAAAAAGATATATCAACGAAAGATATCTGCCCGACAAGGCTATCGACCTTATTGATGAGGCTGCATCTAAAAAAAGGCTTGGAGCACAAACACCGACTCCCGATATAAAAGAAGCCGAAGAAAAGAAAAACCTCACGTCAGCAGAATTAGAGGAAGCCGTAAAGGCGCAGGAATTTGAAAAAGCGGCAAAGCTGAGAGATACGATCCGCGAGCTTGATGAAGATATTGAGAAAATGCGTGCAAAACGCACAGATTCTGCCGAGCTTTCCCTTTCTATCGACGCCGAAGATATTGCTGATATAATCACTTCATGGACGGGCATACCTGTAAAGAAGCTTATAGGCGAAGAATCCGAGCGCTTAACAAAGCTTGAAGAGATACTTTCAAAACGGGTTATCGGTCAGGACGAAGCGGTAAAAACAATAGCGTCGGCTATACGGCGCGGCAGAACGGGGCTCAAGGATCCGAAGCGTCCTGTTGGCTCGTTTATATTCTTAGGGCCGACCGGTGTTGGTAAAACAGAGCTTGCTAAAGCCGTTGCAGAGGTAATGTTCGGAGACGAAAACGCAATGATAAGAATAGACATGTCTGAATATATGGAAAAGCACAACGTATCAAAGCTTATCGGCTCTCCTCCCGGCTACGTCGGCTACGAAGAGGGCGGTCAGCTTACCGACAAGATAAGAAGCAGACCGTATTCGGTAGTGCTCTTTGACGAAATTGAAAAGGCTCATCCCGACGTATTCAACATTATGCTTCAGATGCTTGACGACGGTATCCTGACAGATTCTCAGGGACGCGTTGTAGACTTCAAGAACACGATTATCATTATGACGTCCAATCTCGGAGCAAGCTCAATAGTTGAACCGAAATCGCTTGGATTTGCTCCTGTATCAAGCGACAAAGACAACATGCGTGAAACCATAATGAAAAAGCTCAAGGATGCTTTCAGACCCGAATTTCTTAACAGACTTGACGATATTATTATATTCAACAAGCTAAGCAAAGACGATATTGAGCGTATAACGTCTATAATGCTTGATGAGCTTGTGCGCCGCATTTCTGCTCTTGAAATAAAAGCAAAGTTTGATGATGCTGTTGTAAAAATGCTTGCACGCGAAGGATTTGATCCGGTATACGGTGCGCGTCCCCTGCGCCGTGCAATAACGCGCAAGGTCGAGGACAGTTTCTCAAATGCCATGCTTTCGGGAAATATAAAGGCAGGTGACTCTGTCAGAGCAAGACTTGGCGAAAACGACGCCATTGTATGGGAAAAAGACGAAAGCTGAAATAATTAAACCACCGGTTTTGTGAAGTGAACCCCAAAACTCAGACACTTTTGGAGGTGCATATCATTTGCCGGTGGTTTTCTTATATAAATAATCCGGAAGCAAGTCAAATATGACCACTTCCGGATTTTACTGTTACATTACTATTCCGCCGTTTACTCCTATTATCTGTCCTGTTATAAAAGAAGCAGAGTCAGATGCTAAAAACATTACAACGTCTGCGACCTCAGACGGCTTGCCAAGTCTTGAAAGCGGTGTTTCGTCACAAAGCTGTTTAAGTATTTCATTATCAAGGTCTTTATTCATATGAGTATCTATAACACCGGGCGTAATGCAATTTACGTTTATACAAGACGGACCAAGTTCTTTTGCAAGCGCTTTTGTAAATCCGATAAGCGCCGCCTTTGATGCAGAGTATACAACTTCACACGATGCTCCGACTTCTCCCCACATCGACGAGATATTTATAATTTTACCCGATTTCTGTCGTATCATATCAGAAAGAACAGCCTGCGTGCAGTATACTGCGGCATCAAGGTTTGTTCCCATAATAAATCTGTATTCTTCCTCGCTTATATCACTAAACAGACCTATATGAGATACCCCTGCATTGTTAACAAGAACGTCAACCCCGCCAAGCATCTCTTTAGCCTTCTCTATTGCTTCAAGCGCTTCTTTTCTTACAGAAAGGTCAGCCTTAAGATAGATCGCTGAGCTTTCTTTTGAAAGAGCCTTAGCCGCATGGTCAGAATTTTTATATATAAAGGCAACCTTGTCCCCTGCTTTTACAAATGCTCTGACGCACTCTGCCCCAATAGATCTCGAGCCTCCCGTTATAATCACTTTCCTGTTTGCCATAGATTTTTTATCCTCACACACTAACATTTTTAAGCATATTTGTCATATTATACCTACATTATAATATAACTTTACGATAAAAGCAACAAAAATGTCTTGCAAAAATGTAAATAATGTGATATAATTAACGGTAGTGTTCAATTTCGGGTCGATTAATTAGCCTAAATACAACAGAAATGAACAAAACGCCCGTTCATTTCAAAAAGGAAGGCATAATGTCAAAACAAATTAACAGTAAAAAATCAGTTGTGTCATCGCGTCTTAATCAGGCAATCGTTGCACTTTGGGATATTCTGTTGATAGTTTTTTCCATGATCTTGTCCGTTCTTGTAGAATCCCAGAGCAGTTTTGCAGACAATTTTGTTAAAAATTTAATAACTATCGCCATCTGGTTTGGCATCACGTGCGTTTTTTATTTCACGATGTACTATATCACAGGCATGCACAGGGTGCTTTGGCGGTTTGCGGGCGGAAATGAGTACATCAAGCTTTCATTTGTGATAGTTTCTTCTTCGCTCTTTTCTCTTGCTGCCCATTCGGCAATAACCCGATCGGTTTTGCAGAAGATATCAGTTGTTGCATATTTTATAGAAATTCTTCTTGCTCTCTTCCTTATCCTGATGTCTCATGCGATGATCCGCTATAATCACAGGAACCGCAGGCAGAGAATCAGCACATGCAAGAACGTAATGATAATCGGCTGCGGTGAATCGGGAAACATGGTTGCAAGCGAATTTTTCCGCGCGGCTGATTCACAATATAAAGTAGTCTGCTTCATAGACGATAATGCTTCTCTCACAGGCAGAATCATGAACAATATTCCGATTGCCGGAACAAGAGAGAGTATACAAAAAAATGCTCAAAAGTACAACATATCTCTCATAATATTCGCTATTCCCTCTCTGAATTCGTCAGAAAAAGCGAAAATACTTGAGATCTGCGTTAAGACGGGCTGCGAGGTTAAGACGGTACCGTCAATTTCTCAGATACTCAGCGGCGAGTCTTCCCCGTATGAGACGCGCAGTATTGATATTGACGATCTACTCGGGCGCGATCCGATAAAGGTAGATCTTCAGAAGGTAATGGATTACGTTTCCGGCAAGACCATACTTGTAACGGGCGGCGGTGGTTCCATAGGAAGTGAGCTTTGCCGTCAGATCGCGGCGCATAATCCTAAGAAGCTTATTATTTTTGACATTTATGAAAACAGTGCTTATGAGATACAGAACGAGTTAAAAGCATTGCACCCTAAGCTTGAGCTTATAACTCTTATTGGCAGTGTCCGCGATTCTTCCCGTGTTGATCTCATGCTTGACAAGTACAAGCCTGACATAATCTATCACGCAGCGGCGCACAAGCATGTTCCGCTTATGGAAGATTCACCGAATGAGGCTATAAAGAATAACGTTCTTGGCACATACAAGCTTGTACGTGCGGCGGACAAGCACGGTGTAAAGAGATTTGTCATGATCTCAACGGATAAAGCTGTAAATCCAACGAACATAATGGGTGCAACCAAGCGTATCTGTGAAATGATAATACAATCCTATAACAAGCATTCAAAGTGCGAATTTGTCGCGGTAAGATTCGGCAACGTACTCGGAAGTAACGGAAGCGTAATTCCGCTGTTTAAAAAACAGATTGAGGAAGGCGGACCGGTCACGGTTACCCATCCGGACATCATCCGCTACTTTATGACAATTCCGGAAGCGGTCTCTTTGGTTCTGCAG
>JAZNJH010000033.1:0-11810 GCA_045577925.1 Eubacteriales bacterium | reverse complement strand
GACCCGCGGGACCCATTTATGGGTAGTAAGTAACAATTGCATGGCTGGCAGGCCAACCTAAAACGCACTTGTGCGTAGCCAGTAGTATTAGGGCTATGCCCGAAAATGAAAAACCACCCGCTATGCGGGTGGATATTTATTATATTCCTGATTCGATTCGCAAAAGTCTGTTGTATTTACAAACCCGCTCCATACGGCAGGGTGCTCCCGTTTTGATATATCCCGCGCCCGTGGCAACTGCAAGATCGGCAATAAACGTGTCGTCAACGTCGCCCGAACGATGTGAGATTATGGCTCGGTATCCTGCCTTTTGCGCCGTTTTTATTGCATCGAGTGTTTCTGTAAGCGTTCCTATCTGGTTCGGCTTGATGAGTATAGCGTTGGCAGCGCCTATACTTATACCGCGCGAAAGCCTTTTTGTGTTGGTAACGAAAAGATCGTCTCCAACAAGAGTTATCTTATCTCCAAGATCTTTTGTTATTCTCACCCAATTATCAAAATCATCTTCTGCCAGAGGATCTTCAACCGATACTATGGGATAGTCTTCCGTCAGCTTTGTATAATAGCTTATAAGCTCGTCAGCAGTATACTGCTTGCCCGATTTCGGTTGTTTATAGATTCCGTCAGAGTACCATTCGCTTGAAGCAACGTCAAGCGCAAGCTGTACCTGCTCGGTCGTGTATCCCGCAAGCTTTATAGAATCTAGTATAAGCTCAATTGCCTCACGCTCGTCTTTGAGATTTGGAGCAAATCCACCCTCGTCTCCAACACCGGTGGAAAGAGAGCGACGGGTAAGCTCGCTTTTGAGCGCCATGTATATTTCACAGCCTGCCCTGAGCCTCTCTGCAAATGACTCAAAGCTTGTTGGCATTATCATAAATTCCTGAATATCAATATTGTTGGTTGCGTGCGCACCGCCGTTTAAAATGTTCATCATCGGTACGGGCATTGTTGAGCTTGAAAATCCGCCTATATATTTGTATAATGGGAGCGAAAGAGAAGCGGCTGCGGCACGGGCGGCGGCAAGAGATACCGCAAGTATCGCGTTAGCGCCAAGCTTTGATTTGTTTTCACTACCGTCAAGCTTACACATAATATTATCTATCTCGTCCTGACAGTATGCGCATGTTCCGCGAAGCGCCACTGATATATCTGCTATGGATTTTACAGCCTCTGATACACCCTTACCGTTGTATCTGCCTTTATCACCGTCTCGTTTTTCATGAGCCTCGTGCACACCCGTCGATGCGCCTGAGGGGACGGATGCTATACCAACGGCGCCGTCGTCAAGACTTACCTTTGCCATTACCGTGGGAAAACCGCGCGAATCGATAATTTCAAGTCCGCTGACTTTTTTTATATAGCTTTTCTTCATTTGTAGGATCCTCCGTGTTCGTTTTGCATAGTTAGTATTTACCATATGAAAAAATCTATGCAAGACTCCTGCTTCGCAGGTCATATTACAGAAAAAGGCTTCCCTTAAAGAAGGAAGCCAAAAGTATTAATCAGCCGGCATCTGAATGATCGTTTGTCCTGGCACCAAGTATGTGTATGCATCTTAAAGAAGCATAGTTATATGATGCAAGACTTTTCTGATATGCATCGCGGGAATGTGCGCTGACAAAGTACCGCCTGCCAAATACCGTATAGCGTACCGAGGTTAAAATTAGAGTATGGTAATACTCCCCGTTTTCGTTTGAAAGCTGTATTATATCACCCGGCAGGGCAAGCCTGAGAGAGATCTCTTCACCAAAGGGACCGGGACCGGTGTTGTTTACCATAAAATCATAGAAAAAAGAAGCGCCTGTCCAGGAAGGAGAGCGGTCGTTAACGCTTATATAATACCAGCCAAGCTCGGGGGTATAGTTCATAATGGGGGCGCCAGCATATACACACTGCGATGCAAAATTAGTGCAGTCTCCTCCGATGCCCGAAAAATCGTAGAAATCGGGATTGCGCGAATTTGCCCAACGCCTTGTATACTCTAAAACGGCATTACGGTCATATTCAATTATTGCCATAACAGCTCCTAACAACACTTATCATTATTTTTCTTGGGTGCATGAATAAAATCGGCTTTTACAATGATTATATCCTCGCCAATACGGTCGATATTACACCAAGGTATTTTTATCTCCTCGATCTTTCCGAGTGTAAAGCACCTGCAGTCCGCAGGAACCGATATAGAAACTATCTGCCCCGAGGGTATTTCAAAGTCTGCGTTACAGACAAAACCCAGTCTGCGTCCGTCGCATACGTTTATAACTTCCTTTTGCTTTAATTCATTGAAACTAAGTATACGCATAACAAAATAAAGCTCCCGACTTCCCGTCGGGAGCTTTCTCCTTTCGGTAATACCTTATACTAAAGTATATTCCGAAGGATTAAATTGTAACACATCAGCCGTAAAGGTCCTGTATCGCCTGCTGATGCTCAGGATAAGTGCGCGAGAATGTGGTTCTTCCGCTTGGACCTGATACGAAATAATAGTAGCTTGTTTTGTTAGGATACATAGCGTATCTTATCGCTTCGATAGAGGGGTTAGCGATAGGTCCGGGAGGAAGCCCTATGCATTTATAGGTGTTGTACGGGCTTTCATATGAGGTATCCTTGAGAGTTTCGGGACGCTCTCCCGTTTCATGCTCTATTGCGTATACTATCGTGGCATCAGAGTCAAGGTGGGGGAAGTTCGCAGGACTGTTCAGCCTGTTGTGGAATACGGATGATACGTTACCAAACTCATCTGCATAGCGGACTTCCTTTTGTATCATAGAGGCGAGAGTTATAAGCTCGTCAACCGTCATTCCAAGCTCCTTGGCACGGGCATAATATTCTTCAGCAAACTTGTTGTTGAAGTTTTCAAGCATCTTGTAGATTACCGTTTCCTCAGTTGAATCAGAATAGTAGTAATAGGTGTCGGGATAGAGGTATCCGTCAAGGCGCCAGTATCTGTCTGCAGAGAAGTTTGCAGAATCTTCAAGGAATTTGTATTCAAATTCATATTCATTGATGGCTCTCTGATACCCCTCGTATGTGCCAAGCCCCTTTTCAATTAAAAGCTTTACTATCTGATCGGTGCTGTAACCCTCGGGGATCGTAACGACAACGGTAGTACGCGCCGGCTTCTTTTCTTTGAATTCGCTTATCATATAGTCATAGTTTAAAGAGGGGGACACCTGATACGTGCCGGGTAAATATTCACCCTCTTTATTTTTGAATTTGATATAAGCACTGAATACCGATGGGTGCTTTATTGCACCGGCATCTTCAAGAATCTCTGCTAAGGTATTGGTGTCACAGTTCTCGGGAACTACTACCGTGACTGCTTCATTGTCTTTTACAAACGCAAATATATCGTTTGCAACGCTAATTATCATAACGGCAAGGGCGATTGAAACAGCAAGCACGGCAACAAGATAGAATATGGCTTTGGCAACACTTGTAAGCGCGCCGAATGCACCGGACATGTTGTATTCGGGCTCGGGGTTTTCGTCAATTTCAAAATCGTCGTTTTCTGTAAGCAGAGGAATATAATTATCCTCCTTTTTTGTGTCCGGGATTTTGTTTTTATCCAAAACCGGAGATCTTGACTTTTCTATACCGTCTGTGCTTAACTTAACGGGTGCATCTGTTTTACTTTTTGAAGATGAGTGAGCCGGCGAAGAAGCTTTTTTTGTATGCGTTGAATTGTCTTTTGACGGTTCATTTTTTGTTTTTTCGCCGCTTTTGTTTTCGCTTGCGCCAACACGGTTTATTACAATAGTACTTTCGCTTTGTGCGGCAGTATTATCGTTGGTCGGCTCCTGCTTTGGCTTTCTCACATATCTTTTAACAGGCGCTCCGGGAGCAGAATTCCTTTTTTCTATCATGCTTTCGATCTCGCGGATGTAGTTTATATCGCCCGTATCATTAAGCGGACCAATATTATCGCCGTTTTTATTGTTTTCGCTTCTTTTCATGAAAGACTTCCTTTCCTTATGTATCATAGTGATGTGATTATATAAAGAATTATGCAGAATATAAAAGGCATGCTTATAAACGAAGCTTTTAAGTTAAGCTTGCCGTAAACGAAGCTGTCGTCTCTTAAAGGCGGTTCTTTGCCCAAGAGAGCATATGAATAAAACATCTTTTCTGCAACGCCTAGTAGAAGGACGAGTGACGTTAAAAACAGTCCTGCAAAAATGAATATCATAAAGATGTTATTCTTAGGCCTGTCGAGAACTTCAAAAAGGCGTATTTCAAGAAAAATAGAGTAAAGATTATATAAAAATCTAATTATTATTGCCGACCATAGAGAACCTGTTACATATACTGCGAACGAAAGCATAACTCCTATAAAGAATGCAAGTATAAAGTTCTCAAATCCAAAATGAAGGAATGCGAAGAGAAGCGAAGACATTACAACCGCACATATTCTTCCGCCGCTTCTGTATTCACTTATCATGATACCTCTGAATATGAATTCTTCGGCTATGGCAGGCGTGAGAGCATATGCCAAAATTAAAAAGAGCGGATCTGTGGCGGGTGCTACACCCTCAAAGCACGTGCGCATAAGAACCATGTCGCCGCGTGGTATCGAGGCTTGCTCGCAAACAAATCTTAATGCCGCGCTTCCAAAAATCGTTGATATGGAGCAAATAAGAACAAAAGCAATAGAATCGGGCGCAAACATTTTCATATTAAGTGTTGATACGTATCCTTTGCCCTTTATCTTAGTGTATAGCGCGGCAGGCAGTAAAAATACAAGAAACTGTAAAATTACAATTGAAAGATATATGTTGTCGCGCATGGCAAGCATCTCGGGGTCAATATATCTTATCGCTGTAACAAGTGCAAGCACCATTATAATAAAGCATGGCGCTAAGAAAGCGTTTTTGATTTTCACTTTATTATGTTTACACCCCTCTCACTCAGGATAAAATCTACCGTGAGGTCATATCTTCCGTGAACAATAGAATCTTCTATACAACTACTGTATACTATGCCGGCCTTAGTGCCCTTAAAGTGTGAAAGATACCTGTCATAATAGCCCTTGCCGTATCCTATTCTGAAGCCCTGTTTATCATATACGAGCGCGGGAATGATACAAACACACTCCTCGCGGTTTTTTACAGTGGTCGGATCAAATACGGGGGCACTCTTGTCAGGCTCGCGTATGGAGCAATATCCGGTCTTAAGATCGTCTAAAGAATTAATATAATGAAAGAACATCTCGGATTTCTCCGGTATGCATCTTGGGTATGCAACGCGCTTTCCTGCTTTCAGTGCCGCTAGTGCAATAGGATCAACGTTGATCTCTCCCTTTATCGGAGCATACATAAGAACCGTATCTGCAAAACGGTATGTTACAAGTGAAAGAAAGCGGTTACATATCTTTTCATCAAGCCTTTGCTTTTCATAAGATGGCAATGCTTCTCTGATACTTTTATATTTCTCTCTTAATTTGTTTTTCTCGCTTCTTGTATCAAACATTTTAGCCAATAATACCCGTTTTTATCTTTTCGCTGATTTCTTCGCCCGCAAGCACGCGTACAAGCTCAAGCGCAAATTCAACTGCACAGCCCATACCCATACCCGTGATTATATTGCCGTCGCAGACAACGCGCTTGTCGCATGCCTTTGCACCGGTAAGATAATTTTCAAATCCGGGATAGCATACCGCGCTTTTACTATCAAGCATGCCGCGCTCACCAAGTATTCTCGGCGCGGCGCAGATAGCGGCAATATAAGCCCCGGTGTTTTCACCACAGTCGATAAATTCCTGCACAAGCTCGCTCTCGCGAAGATTGTCAGCGCCCGGAAGTCCACCGGGCAGAACTATCATATCGATTTTATCATTAAGCTTAGCGGCGTCTTCAATAGTTATATCGCTTGTAACGGTTATACCGTGAGCGCCCGTAATGCTTTTTCCCGTAACGCCTACGGTTTTGGTCTCAATACCCGCACGTCTGAGTATATCGACGGGAGCAAGTGCCTCTATCTCTTCAAAGCCATCTGCGAGAAATACGTATGTCATAGTTATCCTCTTTTCATCAGAGTAAGTTTACTTTATATTTTTTGTATAACTGCCTTTTTTATTCGCCTCAAAAACCAAGTCTGCTTTTTACTGTATCGCGGAGTTCTGCGGCAATATCGTCAATGGGGCGGATAGAATCCTTTTCAAAGCAGCGGATCTTTGCCCAACCGAGTGCGTCGGAAGCATAAAGAGCTGCCTCGTAGCTTCTTATCAAAAAGTCGGGATCAAGCTCGTGAATATCCTTTGTCCGTCCTGTTTCTTTTGAACGGCTTTCGATAAGCTTCATAGATATTTCGGGAGCAACTTCAAGATATATAACCAGATCGGGCTTTGGAAGCATAAGCTTGCTATACTCAAAGTCAATAAGCCAGTTAAGATATAAGTCCCATTTGCTTTTATCGAGCTTTGAAAGCTGATGGACTGCATTTGCGCTCGTATATCTGTCTGCAATAATCACAGTATCACTGCGCTCATAGTCGGCTTTCCAGTCCGAAGCGAAGCTCACGTATCTGTCCATCGAGAAAAAAGATGAAGCGGCATAAGCGTTTGTGTCGCTCGCATTTTTACCGAGTTCTCCCGAAAGATACATTTTCACAAACGTTGATGACTTGGAGTCATATACTGGAAAACTGAGCCTGCGTACTCTTTTGCCCGATTCTTCTATGGAAGTGGCAAGCAGTGCGCTCTGCGTTGCCTTTCCCGAACCGTCAAGTCCGTCTATTGCAATAAAAGACATGGCTTTCTCCATTCTGCCTTTGCGGCTTTATGTTATTCTTCGTATGAGCTTCCCTTAACGATGCTCTCCATATACTGTTGCTTTGTCCAAAGGGTAGTACGCGGCTTCTGACCGTCCTGGGCAGATACTATTCCGCGCTCTTCCATGATGTCTATTATCTTTGCGGCACGTCCAAAGCCGATGCTTAACTTTCTCTGCAAAAGGGAAGTAGATATTTTCCCTGCATCAACTGCGATTTCTATCGCCGCCTTGAGAAGCGGATCACCGCTGTTATTGTCAAGCTCACCGTCTCCGAGTGAGGTCGATTTCTTATTGCCGCAAAGCTCTGCCTCGCGCTCAATGCTTTCAACAACCTGAGCGTTGTAATTAGCGCCGCCACAGTTTTTCTTAACAAAGTCTGTGATCTCGCAAACTTCCTCGTCGCTTACAAACGAGCCCTGTACACGTATCGGGCTCTTACCTGTGGCCGCGTAGAGCATATCACCCTTACCAATAAGCTTTTCTGCACCGGCCACGTCAAGAATGGTACGCGAGTCAACGTAAGACGTGGTCGTAAATGCTATTCTGTACGGAATGTTTGATTTGATAGTACCCGTGATAACGTCAACTGACGGTCTCTGAGTACCGAGTATGAGATGGATACCTGCGGCTCTCGCCTTAGCGGAAAGGCGGCGGATAGATTCGTCAACGTCGTTTGAAGCCGTGAGCATAAGGTCTGCAAGCTCGTCTATGATAATAACTATCTGCGGCATGTATTCTGCATCGGGATCGTCCTTCATCTTCTCATTGTAGCCGTGAATATTACGAACCGAAGCGCCGTTGATAAGCTCGTATCTGCGCTCCATTTCGGTAACGGCCCAGTGAAGAGTACCGGCCGCTTTTTTAGGATCGGTTACGACGGGTACGAGAAGGTGAGGTATGCCGTCGTACATAGTAAATTCAACCTGCTTCGGGTCTATAAGTATCAGCTTTACTTCGTCGGGCGTTGCCTTGTAAAGAATACTGATGATAGTGCTGTTTATGCAGACAGACTTACCCATACCCGTAGCACCCGCTATAAGAAGGTGGGGCATTTTGGCTATATCCATAAAAATAGGTCTGCCGGTTACGTCCATACCGAGCGCAACGTGAATCTTACTCGGATGCTTTTTGAATTCTTCATTTTCGAGAAGCTCTCTTATATAAACGAGAGAAACGTTCTTGTTAGGCACTTCGACTCCAACGGCTTCCATGCCGGGTATCGGTGCTACGATACGCACACCTGTTGTTGCAAGGTGCAGCGAAATATCGTCAATTCTGTTAACGATCGAGTTTACCTTTGTTCCAACTTCGGGAGAAAGCTCGTAACGTGTGATAGAGGGACCGCGTGAGATCGAAACGAGTCGAGTGTTTATCTTATAGCTTTTAAGCGTTTCAACAAGCTTTGTTGCCGTTGCGCGAAGCTCCTCGGTCGTGTCCTGGTTCTTTATTGACAAATCTTTTTTGAGAAGTGTGAGCGGAGGGAACTTATATTCCACGTGATCCGGCACGGTAGTCTCTTTCTTTTCTATTGTGCCGACGTTGCGACGTTCAACGGTAAGCTCGGCACTCGTTTGTTCTTCTCCGCGGGATTCTTCGAGCTTTTCATCAAAAAGCTCGTCAATTTCCGAGTGCTTGTCTTCGCCGAATATATCGTCAAGGTCAACGGCATGAGGATCTCGCGAGGCTTTCTTTGCTTTGATCGGCTTTTCAGGGAAGACGCTCGTTACAAACGGTGAAGCATAATTTTCGTCAATCGTTGTTGCATCATTGTCTTCATCGTCATCATAATCACGGCTTTCTTCATCCATAACCTGATTGAATATATCAATATCAATGGGTTCGTGATCGTTTTCGTCCTCTTTGACGTTTTCAGCTTCACGTGCAGGCTTTTTTGTGAGGACGGTCTGCTCGCGAACACGTTCGCGTTCGCTCTGCTGTTCAGCATATTCCATTTCGCGTTCACGCATAGCCTCGCGGTTTTTCTTTATCGAGTACATTATGCGTATCCATATCATGTAAGGCGTGATGCCGAGCATGAAAAGTCCGCATACGAAAACGAGAGCAAAGGTAATTATGAGTGTACCGGTCGTACCGACAGGACTGAGCAGAAAGCGGAAAGCACCGCCGATAAATCCGCCGCCCCTGAGCGCCATACCCGATACAAAAAGCTCTTTAACAGAAAACGACTCAGCTGCAGAGCCCATGAAAGAAGAAAAAACGTCAACGAGAGTGGACACGCCTATAATAAATGCAACGGAAAAAGCGATTTTTGCCCCTAAGCATTTCTTGTCCGCGTCATCTTTCCAGAGAAAAGCGCGTATAACAAGCAAAACAGGCACAGCCCACGCACCGTATGAAAAAAGTCCGTAAAGGAAATTTTTAAGCCAAAGGCCGAAGATACCCGTTGAGGAGTTAAGCAGATAGCATATTACGATATACACGGCAACAAGCACGAGAATTGCCGGCATTATCTGGTTAATAATTCTGAGAGAGGGGAGTATCTCCTCTTTAACGGTTTCCTTCGCAGGAACCTTTGTTTGCTTTTTGGTTACTTTTGTGTTTTTAACAGCATTTTTTTTCTTTTTAGTGGATGCCATTTATTACCTCTTGTGTTAATTTATATTTTTTCTCATTTTTGTCAAAGATAAGAGTGCAAAAGCACATTATTAACCATTATAACATATTCTTAATAAGATTTCAAGATAATATTATATACAATTTACGGAGCAAGAGTATGAAAATAAAGAAGTTTGAACTTATACTTATTGTGGCAGGCGGAGTGGCGGCAGGGTTTATAAACGGCATGCTCGGTACGGGAGGGGGAATAGTGCTTGTTTTTCTGCTTGGATACCTGCTTACCGACAAAAGAGGCTATTCGCCGCGGGATGTGTTTGCAACTGTCATAGCGGCGGTTATCCCAATGTCTGTTGTTTCGGCATATATGTATCTGAAAGACGGAAGTGTCGCGTTTGCCGATGCTTTGCCGTATATACTTCCCGGAATACTTGGCGGTGTTTCAGGGGCATATCTGCTTGACAAAATAAATCTGAAGCTTTTGAAAAAGCTGTTTGCCGTAATGGTTATCTATGCAGGAGTAAAATTTGTGATGGGGTGAGGTAGTATGATAGAATCTATTGTTGGTTTTTTTACGGCGCTTCTTGCAGGACTCGGCATTGGCGGCGGAGGACTACTTGTTATATATCTTGTTTTGTGGGCTAACTGCGAGCAGCTTTTGGCTCAGGGGATAAATTTGTTGTTTTTTCTTTTTTCATCAGCGGCGGCGATGGCCGTTCATTTCAGAAAAAGAAAGATACCGTTTTTGTTTGTTGCGCTGATTTCGGGTGTTGGTATAGCAGGTGCAATATTTGGAAGCATCGTGGCTAAATCGGTGTCGCCTGAACTTGTACGTATGATATTCGGTGCATTACTCATAGCTTCAGGAACGATTTCGCTTTTTAAGTAAAAAAGTTTTGGAAAACTATTGACAAGCGGATGAAAATGTGGTATTATATACGGGTATCCGAAGACAGCAGGTCGCAGAAATGCGTAAAGAATACTACCTGCCGAGGTTAAAACAGTAATATACCATAGTATATGTGTGATTATTTGTCTTTCCTCGGGCTTACGGCTTCGGAGGAAAGTTTTTTTTATATTTTCCCGGAGGTGAATTTATGCCCAGCTCAAAAATTCTGGCTGAAAAGCAGCAGGCTGTAGCTGATCTTGCAGAAAAGCTTAAAGCAGCAGCTTCGGGTGTACTCGTAAATTACTCCGGTATCACCGTTGAAGATGATACCAAGCTCCGCGCGGCTCTCAGAAAAGCAGGCGTTGAGTACAAGGTAATGAAGAACACACTCACAGGAAGAGCATGCGACGAGGTAGGCTTTGGTGAAATGAAGCAGTACCTTGAAGGCATGACAGCTCTTGCTATTTCAACAGACGACCCGATCGCACCTGCGAAGATACTCAAGGAATATGCCGACAAGGTAGAGTCCTTCGAAATCAAGGCAGGATTTATCGATGGCGGCGTTATCGACGCTGCTAAAGTAGCAGAACTTGCAAGCATTCCTTCAAAGGAAGTTCTTATTGCAAAGATGCTCGGAAGCTTGCAGTCCCCTATCAGCGGACTTGCAGTTGCTCTTCAGGCTATTGTGGACAAGTCCGGCGAGGCTACCGCATAAGCTCTATAAGAGAATGCGCATAGGCGCAAGGGGACGGCTCCCTGCCTTAAATAGGAGTCAAAAGAAATTTAATTTAATCTAAACATTACGGAGGATTATTAAAATGGCTACAGAAAAGACAACAGCTATCCTTGAAGAAATCAAGGCTCTTACAATTCTTGAACTCGCAGATCTCGTAAAGGCAATCGAAGAAGAATTCGGCGTATCCGCAGCACCTGTTGCAGTTGCAGCAGTAGGCGGCGCAGCAGCTCCCGCAGCAGCTGAAGAAAAGACAGAATTCGACGTAGTACTTAAGGGTGCAGGTGCTAACAAGCTCGCAGTTATCAAGGTAGTACGTGAAATCACAGGTCTCGGCCTTAAGGACGCTAAGGACATGGTTGAAGGCGCTCCTAAGACAGTTAAGGAAGGCGCAAGCAAGGACGATGCAGAAGCTCTTAAGAAGCAGCTCGAAGAAGCAGGCGCAGAAGTTGAACTTAAGTAAGTTTGATTTAATGCAAAAAGCTCGCAGAAATGCGAGCTTTTTTGTTTGATAAAATACTTTTACGGGGTGTGACTTTCTATGCACGCATGTACGGTTTGCGAGACCATATAGCCTCACCTTTTTAAAGGGGAGGTGGCAAAACCGCAGGTTTTGACGGAAGGGTTTGTACTGCAAGTGGTTTGTGGTACTATATTTTGTCCGATAAAATCATTCGTTTACGAGGGGTGTTACTTTCCGTGCGCACTTTTGTAGGGGAGGGGCTTGCTCCTCCCGTTTTTATTGTATCGGTATGCATTTGCGGGGCGGCTTGCGGTATTTCGCTTGTTTATTAAAATTGTTAGTTTTACGGGGGCGTGACTTTCTCCGCGCAGAGAAAGT
>JAZNJH010000032.1:0-36206 GCA_045577925.1 Eubacteriales bacterium | reverse complement strand
ATCAAGAGTTAGTCCTGCCACTTTGAAAAAGAACCTGGCGTTGATCAACGCCAGGCCCAAAAAAGTATTAAATTACAATAATCCTTTGAATTTGTTTGAGGATTCTATCAAAAAGTGTTGCACTTAGTTTGACAAATCATCTTTACAACACAGGATTTAACACAATTTATGTTCACTTTAACATCACAATTTGTGCTCTTTTTTCGACAAGGTAAAAGTTGTATAATGTTTATATGAGGTGACTCGTATGAATTTAAAAAGCGATAAATTTATTATAACTCCCAAAGAAGAAAAATCGGTGACTTTCACCATAAGACTTGAAACCGATCTAAACAATTATATAGAAGAAATTGCCCGGAAAAGTGGCCGTTCAAGAAATGAGCTTATCAACAAAGCTCTTAGATTTGCTTTTGATAATTTTGAATTTTCCGAAAATGGCAAACAGCATTAAGGATAAGTAACATGCTTAAAAATAACGATTCTAAATTTAAAAAACATTTTAGTTTTGAAGACATTTTAATTATCACTCTCTTCTTAGGCTATATAGCAATCATTACAGTAAACTTAGGATATACTGTTTATGAAGTAACAACATACCTGCGTCCTTCAACAACACAAACTACCCAATTATATTGGGAAGAACCCAAAGATGAAAATCAAAAAAGACAAACTTTCTATTATACAACAGAACCGGAAACGGCTCAGGAAGAAACTGCAGAAAAAGAAATAATAATGGTATACATCGCTCCTCATGGAGAAAAATACCACTATAAATCAACATGTGCAGGCAAAAATGCTATAACAGCAACGTTTGAAAGCGCGTCCCGTGTATATGAGCCGTGCAAGAAATGCACAGATTGAGATAGCCTTTCCCTGCCGGGGAAGGCTTTTCTGTTTGTATTTGAAATGTTCACATTATTATAGTATAATGTTTGAAGAAATAAAGTATTTTTCTGTTTTTGAATGTATTATAAACCTTAAAAGGAGCAAGCATTTATGTCAAAGAGCACTTTAAAAACAGTTGTTATATCATTTATACTATTTCTATTATGTTCTGTATTTTTAATATCTGCCTCGGCAGACTCTATGCCCGGAACTATCGACTCTGTCTTAATAGACGATACGTTTGAGCATATCGAGATATCGGCTAGTATCAGCGAAGATTTTGTAGATGCAAACAAGGATTCATCACTATACCTTTTCGAGATCCTGCCAAACGAAAGCATCAGTGATCTGAACTTACTGACACCAATAATGCAGACATATATCGACAAGTCTTTTTCAAAAAATATAGACTTTAAAGAAAGAATGCTCTATTCCTCTTTTTTATTTGCGATCAAAAACGAGGACGGCACATACTCACCTGTTTCGGAAAATAAATACGTTCAGAATCCCGAAATATTATCGCAAAATGATATGCCTTACCCCGAGCGCGCTACAAAAAAAGGGCTTTGCACGCAGATACTCTCAGACGCACAGTATCTCGGTGCGGCGCATACCATAATAAGTGTAGAAATTGAAGAATATATGTCGCAAAGCATGCGAGAGGACACCGTTGCCTATAACTACCTTGGCCAGACCTTTTATTTCTATCAAAGCAAGCTTTCAGCGCTTGATCACAAGGTAAAAACACTAACAGACGCAGGTATAAGCGTATACTTCAACATAGTTTTAGGAAAAAGCGGCGAAGGAGAGCTTGATTTTTTATACATAGACAAAAATTCAACGAATGCTTCTCTCTATGCTATCAACACCCAAAGCGCACAGTCGTCAAGATATTTCATGGCCTTTTGCAAATTCATGGCTGAAAGATATTCAGATAAAGATACCTCAAACGGATTCGTTTGCTCGTATATACTCGGATATGAAGTAAACACCACGGGCTTATGGAATCATATTTCAAGCGTTTCGTTTGATAACTATGTGCGCTATTATGAAAACGCATACCGCATACTTTACAGTGCCATCAAGAGCACGTATTCAAATGCAAGGGTATTTATATCTCTTTCAAATCTATTTAATGCAGAAGAAGGCTCAAGCGATTTCGGCGCAAGAAGCTTTATCGAAGCTTTCAGTCAAAACATAAAATCGCGCGGCGATATCGACTGGTCTCTTGCGATAAATCCTTACGCGTCAGATCCTGCAAACACCGAGTTCTGGAATGACGAGCTTGCCACGGATACTATTGACAGCCCGTATCTTACCATGAAAAACCTCGGAGTTTTAACAGAATTTATGAACACCGAGCCTCTCTTATATAACGGTGATCTCAGAAATATAATCATAAGCGAGTTTGGAATACACGGTAATTATAATGACGTGCGCAGTAACGACTGTCAGGCAGGCGCATATGCTCTTGCCTATGCTATTGCGGAGCAGAATAAGGATATTGATGCTTTTATTTACTACCGCCACGTTGACTATCCTGCCGAGCCCGTGCATCTCGGGCTTTGGACTTCTAACGCATTATCCCCTCTAAACCCCGAAAACAAAAAGAGCATCTACGAAGTCTTCAGAAATGCCGACACCGAAAAAGCAGCAGATGGACTTGACATGGCGCGTGCGTTCTGCACCGATGAAATTTATTCAAAGCTTCTCGGCGATTACAAAGCGCAGGCTAAGCGCTCTGTTACAGAAGCTGTTCCGGTTGCAAGCACTGACATTCCCTCTACCTTTAAGAAAAACGTTTTATTTGATTTTTCAAAGGGCAGCCTTTACAATTTCTATCCGTCTGACAGCTCTGCGTTCGTTGAGCTTCGTCCAATAAGCGATAGCGAATACACATCATATCTTTATTCAAAGCAGAACCTCTCGTCTACAAAAACATATTCGGGTATATCAAAAGATCTTTCGGGCATAACGGCAGACCGCTCAGAGTACATAAGCCTCTCACTTAAGCCGGTTACGCCAAACCCGCAGACGGTTACAGTAATGCTTCGCCTTGACAATAACGGGCATTCGTTTGAAGGTATAGTTCAGCTAATGTCAAACGAGGACAGTGAAATTACATTTAAAATATCCGATTACGTTAAAGCAACAGACGGAAGCCTTGGCACGATGAAGCTTTTATACAAGCCCTCGTCCGAAAGTGTTGAAGCCGGCGAATACGGTTTATGGCTTAAAAACGTAACACTTTATGAAAAAACGGGGCTTTCAACTGTTATAACCGTTATTATCACGGTAATTGCAGTAATTATAATCCTTGCAATCTGCGCAGCTATCCTGATCGTGCGATACAACAAGCCTTTACAAAACCGACTCAAAGCGATAGTCGGAAAGACAAGATCAAAAATAATAGGATTTTTAAAAGATAAAAAGATCATTTCACGCCGCCGCAAGAAGAAAAAGGGCGCACGTATAACTCCGCCGAAAGAAGAGCCGGCAAATCAAGGCAAGTCTCATAGCTCAGGCAGAATGCGCAATCAGCCTGAGGGGCCGCGTATAGTTAACGGCAGAGTTATCCCCGGTCCGAGAAATCAAGCTCCGAATATAAATTCTGCTTCTGGCAAAAGACCATATAACTCAAATCAAGTCAAAAAAGAGGATAAATAAAAGCAGTTTTGTGTATTTTTAACTGCATACACAAAAAAATTACAGGTAGTTTTTGAAATTTCGTACATTTTTATCTTGCATTTTAGGACAATATAGGGTATAATATAAAGCAAACGTACTTATATTTTGCAATTTTTGAAATAAAAATCTTGCATTTTAATCATTTTTCACAAAGGATTTGCATCAATGAACTACCTAAGTCTTACAAAAGAAGAAGCGGCAAATGAGCTTTCTTCTTTAAAAAAAGAATACAACGCGCTTAAATCCAAAGGACTCAAGCTTGATATGTCACGCGGGAAGCCGGGCAAGGCTCAGCTTGACATTACTATGGGCATGATGGATACGCTTTCGTCAGATAGCGACTGCCGTGCCCAAAACGGCTTTGATCTGCGCAACTACGGTATTCTTGACGGTATAGACCAAGCCAAGAATCTTTTTGCAGAGCTTTTGGGCTTAAAAGCCGAAAGAATAATAGTTGCCGGAAACTCAAGCCTTAACCTTATGTACGATACCGTGGCACGCGCGATGCTTTACGGTGTATTGGGCTCTACTCCCTGGGCTAAGCTTGACAAGGTGAAATTCTTATGCCCTGCTCCCGGATACGACAGGCACTTTGCTATATGCGAGTCGCTCGGTATTGAAATGATAACCGTACCGATGACACAAAACGGTCCTGATATGGACGTGGTTGAAAAGCTTGTCAGCGAAGACAACAGCATCAAGGGCATATGGTGCGTACCGAAGTATTCAAATCCCGGCGGGATAGTATATTCAGACGAAACTGTAAAGCGTTTAGCCGCCTTAAAGCCTGCGGCTGAGGATTTCAGAATCTTCTGGGACAATGCTTACGCGGTTCACGATTTTGATATTGATAATCCCGAAAAGCTTCTTGATATATTTGATGAAGCAGAAAAATGTAATAACGTTAATATGATTTATTACTTCGCTTCAACCTCGAAGATCTCATTCCCCGGATCGGGTGTTGCTATAATGGCGGCAAGCGAAGAAAACATAGCACAGATCAAAAAGGTACTCACGGTACAGACTATCGGCTTTGACAAGCTTAACATGCTTCGCCACGTCAGATATTTCAAAAACGCAGGCGGCGTTCTTGAACACATGAAGAAGCATACCGAAATAATAAAACCGAAATTTGATATTGTACTTGATACACTGGAAAGAGAGCTTGGCGATACAGGCGTTGCAAGCTGGAGTAAGCCTCGTGGCGGATATTTCATCAGCCTTGACGTTGCACGCGGATGCGCTAAGCTCGTTTACAAGCTTGTAAGCGAGCTTGGTGTGACGCTCACACCTGCCGGTGCAACATTCCCTTACGGTAATGATCCCGACGACTCTAATATCCGTATAGCACCGACGTTCCCGCCAAATGACGAGCTTAAAGCGGCAAGCGAGATCCTTTGCCTTTGCGTAAAGATCGCGGCGCTTGAAAAAATGTATATGTAACAATTTAATCACCTGAAGCGTGTCTTCAGGTGATTTTTGCAGGGATAAATTTTCAAAAATCTCTTGACAAAACTTTAGTGCGGTGATATAATACATTCATCATCAAAGAAAAACCTATGATTAAGAGTAGTAACCTGAGCTATAACGTTCAAAGAGAGTCGCGTATGGTGAGATCGCGATAACGGCGGATCAGGCGAATGGACTTATGAGGGCGACCGAAAGCATATATTATGCAAGTAGCAGTCGACGGTTTTACTCCCGTTACAGAGTAGCTCGTATGTTGGTACGAGTTGAGTGGATGAATCTTCATCAAATTGGGTGGCACCGCAGTTTATTATTTACTGTCCCTGTAAAATTCAGGGGCAGTTTTTTTATACGAGGGAGAACAAAATGCTTTTTGTTAAACGATGGCGACTTTAAGTTTTCGCCTGTACTTTAAAAATGGAATTTATAATAAAGGAGAATTATAATGAACTTCAACAATATAAATTTTGACACGTATTTTCAGAATTATCCCAATGACGAGGGCTTTTTCGGTCCCTATGGCGGTTGCTATATTTCAGACGACCTCAAAGCAGCGATGGCAGAGATAACCGACGCCTACTATTCAATTTGTCAGTCGCGTAAATTTATCGACGAGCTTCGCCGTATCCGCAAGGAATTTCAGGGAAGGCCTACACCCGTTACACACCTTGAGAGATTAAGCAACTCTATCGGTAACGTTCAGCTTTACGCAAAGCGTGAGGACCTTAACCATACTGGAGCGCACAAGCTGAATCACTGTATGGGTGAGGCGCTTTTAGCAAAGTATATGGGCAAAAAGAAGATCATCGCCGAAACGGGCGCAGGACAGCACGGTGTTGCTCTTGCAACAGCTGCGGCATACTTCGGTCTTGAGTGCGATATTTATATGGGCTCTGTCGATATAAAAAAGCAGGCTCCGAACGTTGCAAGAATGAAGATACTCGGAGCTAACGTGGTTGAGGTAACACACGGGCTCGCTACTCTTAAAGAGGCTGTTGACGCAGCATTTGCCGCATACAGCAAGGAGTATAAGGATTGTATCTACTGCATAGGCTCGGTTGTCGGTCCTCATCCTTTCCCGATGATGGTAAGAGATTTTCAGTACGTTGTCGGTGAAGAGGCAAGAGCGCAGTTTATCGAGATGACGGGACATCTTCCCACAGCTATCACTGCTTGTGTTGGCGGCGGCTCGAACTCTGCAGGCTTCTTTGCAGGCTTTTTAAATGACCCCGTAAGCATTTACGGCGTTGAGCCTCTCGGGCGCGGAACAAAGCTCGGTGACCACGCCGCAAGTCTTCAGTACGGCACAGAGGGAATCATGCACGGCTTCAACAGCATTATGCTCAAAGACGAAAATGGCGAGCCTGCTCCCGTTTATTCGGTAGCGAGCGGACTTGACTATCCTTCATCGGGCCCCGAGCACGCATTTCTCCGTGACCTTGGCAGAGTTAAGTACGACACTGTTGGCGACGAAGACGCAGTCGATGCTTTCTTCAGACTTTCGAGAATGGAAGGAATCATTCCCGCAATCGAGAGCAGCCACGCGGTAGCGCACGCGATCCGTCTTGCAAAGGAAATGAAGAAGGGCTCGATCCTTATCTGTCTCTCGGGCAGAGGTGACAAGGATATGGACTATATCATCGAAAATTACGGAATCAGATAATACATAAAAAATCCGTGTAAAAAAACACGGATTTTTATTTTGTTTCGATATATTCATCTGTATACATATATCCGACTGAGCGTACTGATCTTATTACGTTTATATCAAACGTTTTTCTGATCTTTGAACGCAGATAATTTATATATACGTCGGTTATATTCGCTTGACTGCCGCCATCATTTTCCCACACGTTTGACAAGAGCTCTTCTCTTGATACAGGCTTATCTGCATGAAGTTTAAGATATGTAAAAAGCTTTGCTTCCTTATCGGTCAGAATAACGCTCTTGCCATCTGATATCAGTTCATGTCCCTCTAAAACAAGTCTGTGTTCAGATTTGCCATATAAATGCTCATACATTTCGCAAAGCTCATGCCGAAGCTCGTCCCACAAAAACGGCTTCTGAATAACTCTGGTTATTCCCTTTGGTATCTTTTCGCCGCTTTCACAGAGGTATATGCATTTTGAAGGCTCGTATTCTCCGCTATATGCGTATGATGAATCGATCACGTTCATGTTTCCATCGGCGCGTGTTGACATCCACGCCTTAAAATCAAGCTCTCCTGCTATAAGCATTATAAGGCGTGCCGTATATTCATTTTTGCACAGTATTTTTATGCTGCATTTGCTCATTTTGACCTCATAATTTTTATAATTATCTTAATTATATATTAACTTCTCAAAAAAAGCAAGTAATTGCTTGACATGCAGTAAAAATACGGATAAAATAATATTATTATTTTATCTTGAAAAGGTGTTGTTTTTATGGCAGGCAAAAAACCAAAATTATCAAAAGAAGAGAAAAAGCTTCTCAAAGGCCATCGCGAAAGACTCAGAAAGCGCTATATCACTCAGGACACAGACTACATGAATGACGCAAGACTTTTAGAGCTTCTTCTCACGTACGCTCTTTCACAGCAGGACGTTTATCCCATCGCCGTTAAGCTTCTTGCAAAATTCGGAGATATACAAAACGTTCTCTCTGCAAGCATCGACGAGCTTTGCACGGTTGACGGAATAGGACCGTGCACTGCTATACTGATAAACATGCATGCAACGCTTAACAGAAGATGCGTAATTGCCCAGAACAGCCGCAAAACGTTCAATGACACAGATTCTCTTGCAAAAAAGATATGTGAGCTGTATTCCGGTATCAGAGGCGAAAAATTGATGATACTCACCTTTAACGCCTCAATGCAGTTATTAAATTACGAGTGGCTCTCATCAGAGCATCCGTCTGAATGCTCGTTTGACCAGAGAGAGCTTTCCAAGATACTCCTTCGCGGCGACGTTAAAAAGGTTGCTATTGCACATAACCATCCAAACGGCGATGTTACTCCTTCAAACGAGGATATGCGGGCAGCTATGGAATTAAACAGAATAATAAGATCGATGTCGGTCGAGCTTGTTGATATGTTTATCGTTTCAGGCTATGAGTACTTTAAAATGAGCGACTCCGTTCGCTTTGTTGGAGATTTTAAATCGGGTGACGACGCTTTATACTCAAGTGTATTTGACGAAGATGAAGATTCTGTTATATACCCCGATTTTGCAGAAACAATCATAAAAAGAGAGCTTGAAAAGCAAAGGTAATAAGAATAAAAGCCATGAGTTTTAACTCATGGCTTTTATTCTATTCATTTTCAGACCAGAATCTGTCGAGCATTGCTTTAAGCGAACGCCTGTCCCCGATAAGCTTCATATGCTTCCAATGGGCAGGATACATTGAAGTATATTCGCGTGTCTGATACCTGTCATCGATCAGCAGTATCACTCCGCGGTCATTTTCGCTTCTTATAACTCGCCCTGCCGCCTGAAGAACTTTCGTCATTCCGGGTATGCGGTAGGCATAATCGTATCCGCGCATATACTCGTCGTCCGATCTCTGATTATAGTAATCGCATATCATATTTGAGTCATCGTTGATTGACGGTAGTCCGACACCGACGATGGCGCATCCTATAAGCTTTTCACCGCTATAATCTATTCCCTCTGAGAATACTCCGCCGAGCACTCCGAAGGCAAGCATAGACTGTGTTTTTTCTTCATTGTTATTTTTTTGAGTTTGTGATGTGACACTGCCAAAAAATTCGCTTCCGCGAACGAGTCCAAGTCCTGCAAGGTCCAAACGCGGATCTTTTTCAGGTTTTGTTTCAAAGACCGCTCTGTCTATACCCTGCGTATCCTTATCAAAGCTTCTGATATAATTATCGCGCTCGCGCTGTGACATATCGCTTTTCTGAATGATCGTTTTTACAAACGGGTACTTTTTCAAAAACGCAGTATGTATCTCGCTCATGTATTTGTAGGATGGGAAAAAGGCTATGTAGTTTCCATCCTTTGATGAGATGAGCGTATAGAGCATATCGGCAAGTGCAGATGCCGTTGTACGTCTGTCGTCAAGGCGGGTACTGAATTTATACGTTGCCCCAAGGCAGAGGTTTTCTTTCGGAAACGGCGAATCCAATACAAGAGTAAGGTCCTTATCTTCTCCGCCGAGCACGCTTTTGTAGTAGTCACATGGCGAAAGGGTTGCCGAAAAAAACACCGTACTCCGCCCAAGCGAAAGCCTGTCTTTTATAACGCCCGAGGGATCTATACACACCTGTCTGAACGTATATTCACCGTTTCTGTATTCTATCAGGCTCAGGTATTTTTCGTCGTAATATTCAGCTATTTTCAGATATTTCTTTATCTCAAAATAAAGATCGGTCATACGCTTTGGCAGCTCAGACTTATCCCTGAAATAGAGTTCAAACGCTTCTACAAGATCCGCAAGCTTAGAATTAAGTCTGCCAAACGGTTTTGTGCTTTTGAATATTCCAAGCTCGCCTTCGCGCCGTGTGTTTATCTCAATAAGGCTTCTGGCGCTGTTCATATATTCCAAGACCTCATAAAGCTTCGGGAAAAGAATCTTTTCGGCAGAACTGTGGTTTAATAAAAGCTCGTTTAAATCACGGCTTTTTATGCTGTGCGAATACATATCCCTTGCCCTTTGTGCAAGATTATGAGATTCGTCAACAAGGAAAATATAGTCGCCGCCGTGTATAAAGTATCTTCTCAAAAAGACCATCGGGTCGAAAAGATAATTGTAATCGCATATTACAAGCTCGCACCACTCTGAAACGGCGAGTGAAAGCTCATATGGACACACCTTGTGCCGCCTTGCATATTGCTGTAATATTTCAAAATCGAAAAATCGCTCGTTTTCAAGCGCTTCTCTCAAAGCTTCGTTTATACGGTCATAATGTCCGCAGGCATTCTGACACGCCGTCGGATCGCACTCGTCAAGTCCGCTTTGGCAGGCACGCTCTCTTGCGCTGATTATTATACATGATGCATTAAGCCCCCTCTCGCACAAAAGCCTGAACGCATCGCTTGCCGCATGCGCTATCGTGGTCTTCGACGTGAAATAAAATATTTTTTCACCGTATCCGTTTCCCGCCGCTTTTACTGCAGGAAAGAGCGCAGACATCGTTTTGCCGATGCCCGTGGGTGCTTCTGCAAAGAGTTTTTTCTTTGTGCATATCGCCTCAAGTGCATATTCTGCAAACTGCCTTTGGCCATCTCTGTACGATTCATACGGAAAAGCAAGCTTTTTTGCGCTTTTTTGAAATTCGAGCCGTCTTTCGAGTTTTTGATGCAAGGTATCAAGATACTCTGAAAGCAGGTTTTGGACGAATACTTCAAGGTCCTCTCTTTCATAAGAATACTCGAAATTCAAAGTTTCTTCTGTGTGTATATTACAGTAGGTCATTCTTACGATTATATTATCAAGACCCTTTTCATCGGCGTACATATAGGCATAGCACATAGCCTGAGCAAGATGAGTCTTGCAAGGCTCGCCGCCGAGCTGTGACAAGGGAACGTTTACGCATTTTATTTCTTCAATAATATATCCGTTTTCTGTCTGTATTACGCCGTCGGCTCTACCGTTTAAGACGATACTGCCATTATCAAGTTCAAAGAGCTTTTTGAGGGTGACTTCAGGCGCATATACTGCGCCGCCTTGCTTTTGCAGTTTTTTGTGAAGTCTTGTGCTTTCAACAACTCTGAAAGCGCATCTACGCATATCAATATCACCGCTTGGCAACATTTTTTCGCAAAGCTCACGAACAGATATATGCATGATCTCTGCCATAGCACACCCTCCTTTTTAGACTTACATATATTTTATAACAAAATAGTCAATATTGCAATAGGTACTTGTGTTTGTGCTATTTTTTGTCTGATGAAATCGTTTGTTTTACAGTGGTGTTACTTTCCGTGCGCAGTTTTGTAGGGGAGGGGCTTGCTCCTCCCGTTATTATTGTATCGGTATGCATTTGCGGGGCGGCTTGTGGTATTTCGCATATTTAGTAAAATCGTTAGTTTACGGGGGTGTGACTTTCCCCGAGTCGGGGAAGTCACACCCCCGTAAACTAACGATTTTATCGGACAAAATATAGTGCCACAAACCGCACGACACCTCATCCGTCAGCCTTCGGCTGCCACCTTCCCCCACTGGGGAAGGCTATATTGTCTCGCAAACCGTACATGCGCGCAGAGAAAGTCACACCCCCGTAAAGCCAACTATTTTATAATACATAATAAAGTCACTATCTCTACTTGAATTTTATCAAATTTATGATATAATATATATTGTATATAAAAAAGAAAGGTGTATTTGAATAATGCTTTACGATATACTTGTATGCCCGAAATGCGGACAAGCCATTTCAAAAACCGCAGGCTCGTTCGTTTGCCAAAATAAACACACCTACGACATCGCTTCAAGCGGATACGTAAATTTCAATACAAAATCTGCCTCATCCGGCGATTCCCCCGATATGGTAAAAGCGCGCTCACACTTTCTTGACAGCGGCTATTACGCAGAGTTTTCAAAAACACTTAAAAGCATTGTAACAAAACTCTCCCCACATACCGTTGTTGATGCAGGCTGCGGCGAGGGCTATTATTCTGCCGCTATTGCCGATATCCCAGACGTCACTCTTCTTGGCTTTGATCTTTCCAAATCTGCCGTTAACAAAGCCGCAAAAAGAGCATCAAAGCATAAAGAAAACGCTCTGTTTGCAGTTTGCAGTATATTCGATCTTCCAATCAAAGACAATAGTATAGATATCGTTATGAGCCTGTTTGCTCCGCTTGCAGTTGACGAATTCACAAGAATAATAAAACCCGGCGGACATATCGTTATGGGCATTGCAGGAAAAGATCATCTTCTAGGATTAAAAAAAGCAATTTACAACGACGTTTATAAAAATTCTCCGGAAAAGGTTATCGCACCTGACGGCTTCTTCGAAGTGTCGAGAGAAAATATAAAATATACGGTCAAAATAAAAGGTAAAGAGGATATAAAAGCGCTCTTTACCATGACTCCATATTATTGGAAAACCTCAGAATCAGATGCGTCAAAGCTCGACTGTCTTGAAGAGCTTGAAACTCTGCTTGATTTTGATATCATTGTATTTGAAAGGCGGGCTTAAACCATGAAAGCTTCAATAATCATTCCGGCGTATAATGAAAGCGCTGTTATTGAAAAAAATATGCGAAAGCTCGACTCTTTTTTAAAAGAGCGTGGGTTTGATTATGAAATCGTAGTTGTCAGCGACGGAAGCCGCGATAATACGCGCAAGATCGTCAGAGAAAAGCTTGCCTGTGATAATATAATCGATGCCGGATACGATGATAACCGAGGTAAGGGCGGCGCGCTTAAGGCTGGTATCAAGGTTGCCTCCGGCGATATTATTGTAACTACCGATGCTGATCTCGCCTATGGTACAGGCGTTATAGAAAAGGCCGTGCGGCTAATGGAAGAAAAAACCGATATAAAGATCCTGATCGGTTCAAGAAGTATTGCCAAAGACGGCTTTGCGGGATACCCGCCGATCAGAAGGCTTGCTTCGAAGGTATATTTCAAAATGCTATCGATTTATGCAGGGCTGAAAGTCAGCGATTCTCAGTGCGGCTTTAAGTGCTACAAAAGCGATGCGGCAAAACTACTTTTCGGCGAGCTTGAAAGCTTTGGATTTGCTTTTGACCTTGAGATACTTCTCAGGGCAAAAAAGCATAAAATCGGAATTCATGAAATGCCCGTGGTAATACAGAATCACGGACAGTCAAAAATAAACGTTGTAAAAGATTCACTCAGAATGCTTTCTGACGTAACGAAAATAAAAAAGCGTTGCCAGAACAAAAAGAGGTAAATTTATGATTAAACTGATACACGCGGCAGACTTTCATTTAGACAGCCCGTTTGCCATGCTTGATCTGCAAAAATCAGAGCTCAGACGGCAGGAAATGCGCGCCTCCTTTGACGCGCTTATAAATCTTGCATACTCTACAAGAGCAAATTTAATGATAATCTCAGGCGATCTTTTCGACGGTGCTTTCGTTACTCACGAAACTCTGAGCATGATAACGCACGGCTTTGAATCTATCCCCGACTGCCGTATCGTTATCACTCCCGGCAATCACGACCCTGCCGGAGAAGAGGGAATCTATAATAAAATCAAGTTTAGTGATAACGTGTACGTTTTCTCATCTGACACGCTTACCGGCTTTGATTTTCCCGAGATAAACTGTACAGTCTACGGATATGCTTTCACGTCAAACCGTATGGAAAGATTTCCCATTAGTAAAGCACCCGAGCTTGATAAAAGCAGAATAAACATCCTTGCGGCGCACGCCGATATGACTTCTCCGATATCCCCGTATGCTCCGCTTAGCGAGCGCGAGCTTGAAGCTCTTGGATTCGATTATACGGCACTTGGGCATATTCACAACTCTGAGGGTGTCAAATCACTTTCATGCGGCGGATATTACGCATACAGCGGTTGCCTTGAAGGCCGAGGATTTGATGAAACGGGAGAAAAAGGCGTTATTACTGCAAGGCTTGAAAAATCAGAGGGTAAGCTCAGCTTTGATTCAAAGTTTATACCATTTTCAAAGCGTACGTATATAACTCATCAGCTTGACGTTACCGGATGCGAAAGCAACGGGGCGATTCTTGCAAAAATAAATCAGACGATAAAAGAAGCCGGCTACAATGATAAACACGCTGTAAAATTTATACTTACGGGTCTTCTTGCCCCCTCTCTCAGAGTTTTCACGCACTACATTGAAAAAGAGATAACGTCCCTATTCTTATTAAAGGTTGAGGACAATACTTTACCCCTCTATGAATCGGCAGCTCTTAAAGCAGACCCCTCTATACGCGGAGCGCTTTTTGATAAGCTTAGTCCTCTTCTTGAAAGTGACGATCCCGAAAAGAGCGAGATAGCCTCAATGGCGCTAAGATACGGTCTTATTGCGCTCGAGGGCGGAGAAACCTCGGATTTTACTTATTGAAAGGAAGAATCAGGATATGATAATCGAACAGATACATATTGATAATTTCGGAAATCTCCAGAATAAAACGATTGACCTTTCAAATGCGCTAAACGTTGTTGAGGGAGCAAATGAATCGGGAAAATCCACAATAGCCGCTTTTATAAAATTTATATTCTACGGTCTTTCGGGAAAAAGCCGCGACAAGCAGCTTTGCGATCGTGAGAGATTCTTAAATTGGATCACAGGTTCTGCCGGCGGTTATATGGTGATAAAGACCGACGACTCAAGCTACCGTATTGAGCGCACCATAATTATGACGTCACAGAAGGAAGACGGAAGCGAGAGTAAAAAAAGCTATCGCGAAGGCTGCCAGATAATAGATCTTGCAAATAATTCCCCTATCTCCGGTTATTCAACACCGGGAAATTATTTTCTCGGTGTTGATGAGGAGCTTTTTGAAAAAAGCGCGTTTGTAAGTCAGCCGGGCGGTGCCAAAATTGACGGAAATAAGCTTCTTGATTCTATCGAAAATATTCTTTTTTCCGCAAGCGAAAATATAAACATAACGAAAGCTTTGAAAAAGCTCGACGCCTCAAGAGTGGCTCTTTTGCACAAAAACGGAGGCGGCGGACAGATATTTGAACTTGAAGCGGCATGTGCACAGCTTGAAATCAAGCTTGAAAATGCAAAAAAGATAAGCTCAGATATTCTAAGTAGTGAAAACTCCCTGAGAGAAGCAAAGAAGAATCTTGAAACTGCTAATCTGAAAAAAGACAAGCTGAACAGAGAAATAACGAGCTTTGAAAACGCCACAGTTATATCCCTGTTTGACAACTACCATGCTCTTGAGACAAAGCTTGCAAGGGCTAATGAAAACGTTGACTCTCTGAAGGCAAAATATACGCTTGGAGGATTTTATCCGGATGCCGAGTACGTATCAAGGCTTGGAAAACTTTCTCAGAAGTTAAGTTTAATGAAACAGGAACTGATGGAAAAACAGATAGAGCTTGAAGACTTACGTAACAAACTTGAAAAGGATAATAATTCAGATGACTGTTATGATAAGCTCTTGTCCTTGTCAGATACACTCAGCTCTTTGAAGCAGAAAACACGCACCTTTGGTATTTTATCTATTTCATTTCTCGCTATTGCGATTATTTTTGCACTTTGCTCTGTTGGCAGTATTGTTTTTGATATACTTTCACAGCTTGGCCCTGTTCTTATGGTTTCGTCAAGTCTGCCTCTCTTTCTCTTCATTCTGTTCACATGCTTCAATGGCTCGGCTAAAAAGAAGATAAGAATGCTTTATGAACAATACGGAGCGGCAACCGAAGAAGAACTTATGGCTATACGTGCAAATGCCGAAGCTCTCCGCTTGAAAAAGAAGGACGAAGAAAGCAAAGTCATATCACTTGAAGAAGATTACAAGAAAACACTTGAAAGCCTCGGTGAAGCCGAAAGTGAGCTCGACTCAGCTCTTTCTTGGAAATTCTCGGAATCTTTTGAGGATAATCTCAGATGCGCTCAAACAGCGGCAAACGAGATGTCTGCATCTTTAAACGAGCGCGAAAAGCTTGAGGAAATGATGAAAATGTTAAAAACTCAGCTTAAAGCGTACGACGAAGAAAAAATACGCGCAAGTTCAAGTGCGCTTACAAATATATCGGATATTGATGCTTCAAACATAGCTGCCAAGCGTCACGAGTTTGAATTTTGCTCAAAAGCCGCCGAAGCTCTTGAAATACGTATACACGAGCTTGAAAAAACTCTTGCTTCGCTATATCCGCAGTCGGAAAATCCTGCGCGCATAGCGGAGAAGATAGAGCTTACAAAAAGCTATATTGCCGAGTGCAGAAAAAAGCATGCGGCATATCTCCTTGCAGGCGAAAAGATTGCCGAAGCAGGAGAAAGCATGCGCGACAGTATATCTCCCAAGCTTGCACAGTTTACAAGCAAGATAATGAGCGAGCTTACAAACGGCAAATATTCTGAGATAGGAATCAACTCAGATCTTAAAGTAACCGTTCGTACCGAAAACGGTATGAAGGAGCTTGAATATTTAAGCGCAGGTACGCAGGATATAGTATATATCAGCCTGAGACTTGCTCTTATTAGCACACTCTTTCGCAAAACTTCCCCGACGGTTGTTTTTGACGAAAGCTTTGCAAGACTTGACGACAAAAGGCTTTCTCAGATGCTCAAACTTTTAAACATTACGTCCAAGGGAATGCAGTGTATTCTTTTAACCTCAGGCTCAAGAGAAAGAATGCTTATGGATGTATCGTCCGGGTCTTCTTATATCAAGCTCTGATGCGATTTATTTGTTTTCATCTATAATTTTTGAAAAATATGTTGACAAACAATGAAAAATCTGATATAATCACTTCCATAATAGAAAAAGCTAAATGACGTCTGCAGAAAAAAGCATGGCTTACCGAAGAAGTAAAACTTTCAGGTGTCACTTTCGTGGCAAAGACTGCAGGCCGATAGCTCTCTGGAGAATCCCGCACGGGTGCCGAAGGTGCAAAGAAGCATACCGCTTCTAATCTCTCAGGCAAAAGGACAGAGTAGGATATTTAAGTGTATATATGCTGTTTTTATATGCTTTAATTTTGTTCTATGTAAACCGTTCTCCGTGAGAGAACGGTTTTTTTAGCATTTTATGAAAGGATGTTTTTACCATGACAGCATTTATTGATATTCTAACCAAGTATAACAATGTGGTGAATACCTTTGTATGGACAACTCTCGGCCTTACGCTTCTTCTCTTTACAGGTCTTCTTACAACCGTACTTACAAAAGTTTTCCAGGTTTCCCACATCGGACTCTGGTGGAAAAACACTATCGGAAGCCTTTTTAAAAAGGACGTAATCGGTCACTCAAAGGACAAATCTATTTCTCCCTTCCAGGCGCTTTGTACGGCTCTTGCCGCAACAATAGGCGTTGGTAACATCGCCGGTGTTGCCGCAGCTATCGTCTCCGGCGGTCCCGGTGCCGTATTCTGGATGTGGATTGCCGCATTCCTCGGTATGATGACTAACTTCTCAGAAAACGTACTTGGTATATACTTCCGCCGCAAGAATAAGGACGGCGAATGGTCAGGCGGCGCAATGTATTATCTTGAAGACGGACTTGGCGCAAAAAAGGGTATGAAAATACCCGCTAAAATACTTGCTATCCTCTTCTCGATATTCACGCTTCTTGCATCATTCGGTATCGGCGCTATGGGTCAGATAAACAAAATCGTTGTTAACATAGAATCTGCTTTCAACATAGAGGCGCTTTCAAGCATAGCAGCATGGAAAGGCGGCGTGTCGGTTTATTCTGTAATCTTAGGCGTTATTCTCGTTATTATTGCAGCAGCAATCACGCTCGGTGGACTTAAGAGAATCGCTAATTTTGCAGAAAAGGTTGTTCCGGTAATGGTAGTATTGTTTGTTGTCGGAAGCATTATCCTTGTATGCGTAAACGCTGCAAACATATTCCCTGCATTTGCTTCAATATTCAAATTTGCATTCACTGTTCCTGCTGCTCTCGGCGGTGTTGGAGGTATAGTTGTTAAGGATATTGTCACTTACGGTTGCAAGAGGGGCGTATTCTCTAACGAAGCCGGACTCGGTTCTTCCGTTATGGTTCACTCCAACTCAAACGTTAAGGAACCTGTAAAGCAGGGTATGTGGGGTATCTTTGAAGTATTTGCAGATACAATGATCGTATGTACAATGACAGCCCTTGTTGTTCTCACATCAGGCGCTATTGATCTTGACACAGGTGCTCTTGTGCTTGAAGGTGCAACAGATGCAACATTAGTTGCTAAGGTATTCGCAAGTCTCTTTGGAATATGGGGCGAAAGATTTGTTGCTATTGCAATTCTCCTCTTTGCTTTCACTACCGTTCTTGGTTGGGACCACTATGGTTCAAAAGCATGGGAATATCTCTTTGGAACTAAATCCGTTAAAGTATATAAGGTTATCCACCTCGTAACCATCATGTTCGGTGCTCTTCTCACATCTTCTCTCGCATGGGATATTTCAGACACCTTCAACGGTCTTATGTTGATACCTAACCTTATAGGTGTTATCGCGCTCTCAAGACTTGTAATGAAAATTACCAAAAACTATATAGACAGAAAAGTCAAGAACAAGGATATAAAGCCTATGCTTTCTGCTTTTGCAGATATTCAGGCCGAGCATGAAAAAGAGCTTGACAACTAATTTTACAATCTACCCGCTTTTATAAAGACAATGGCTTAGCGCAACAAATGCGCTAAGCCATTGTTATTTTTATTTTATTTCAAGCACTCTCTCGGCAGCTGAAAGTATACCAAGCTTGCCCGCTTCAAACGTAAGCCCGCCCTGCATATATACGGGATAAGGTTCTTTCACAGGCGCATCTGCCGAGAGCTCTATCGACGAGCCTGACGTAAATGCTCCTGCCGCCATTATGACCTCATCGGCATATCCCGGCATCGCCCAGGGCATCGGTGCAACAAAGGAATCAATGGGAGACGCGCTCTGTATACCGCCACAGAAAGCTATAAGCTTTTCTCTCTTTTCAAGCTTTATCATCTGAATTATATCATTTCGCTTTTCATTATACCGCGGCTCACATTCGTATCCGAGAGACTCAAATACGTATGCCGCGTAATGCGCCGTTTTTATAGCCTGCGCAACGATGTGCGGCGCCATAAAAAATCCCTTGTACATGCTTTTGGTATTACCAAGCGTCGCTCCGCACTCAAGCCCGATACCAACGCAGGTCAGCCTGTATGAAGCAAGCTCAACTGCGCGCTTGCTTCCGGCTATGTATGCGCCGCTTTCTGCCATACCGCCGCCCGGATTTTTTATAAGCGAGCCGATTATCATATCAGCTCCAACGCTCGTGGGTTCTCTTTCTTCAACGAATTCACCGTAGCAGTTGTCTACAACAACGTATGCATCTGAAATGGATTTTGAAAGCTTTACTATCTGACCGATCTGTTCTACCGAAAGAGTGGGGCGTATCATATAGCCCTTTGAGCGCTGTATAAAAACAACCTTTACGCGCTCGCCGCACTCCTTCAGCGCATGCTCAATACCCTCAAAGTCAATATCACCGTTATCTTTTAGTGTTACTTCCTTATATTCTATACCAAAATCGGCAAGCGATCCGTTACCGCGCTCGCCGCGTATTCCGATAACCTCTTCAAGGGTATCGTACGGTTTGCCTGTTACCGAAAGCATTATATCGCCCGGTCTGAGCAGCGCCGAAAGTCCTATCGTCAGCGCGTGAGTTCCGTTTACTATATTATGGCGTACGAAAGCTGCCTCGGCATCGAAAACTTTTGCATATATCTGATCGAGCGTATCACGGCCCTTATCGTCATATCCGTATCCGCTCGTTGGTGCAAAATGCGCTTCGCTTACCTTGAACTCACGAAAAGCGTCCATTACCTTTAGTGTGTTTTTAAATGCTATTCTGTCAACTTCTGCAAATATCTCTGCCAGAGCCTGATTTGACTCGTTATCTATTCTTTCAAGTATCGGATTCATTTAAGTTCTCCTTTTAAACAGGTCTGTTATTTTCGCCCTGTCTTTTTGCCATTTAATTTTATCATAATATAAGATGCTTGTCAATCTGACAAATACAAAAATTACCCGGAGGCTCTCATTGTTCAGAGATCCTCCGGATTAAAAATCTTATAGATTTTTTCAGTTTTCGCCGATACCCACTACGTTGTCGATGGGCAGAGATACGACCATACCTTTAGCTTCGCTGTGCATGCCGCACTTTTCACTTATCGCCTTCATTATATCAAGCTTGTGCTCATTATCGGCAACTATCATTACTATCTCTTTTTCTTCCTGTATATTCAGTCCCCACAAATTAACTGCATCCTGATCGCCTGCGCAGCGGCTGTGAAGTATCGTACCTCCTGCGGCTCCTGCGCTTCTTGCGGCATTCATTACCTCTTCGCTGAAGCCCTGGTTAACAACGGAAGCTATCATTACGTATTTAGATTCTGACATAACATTCTCTCCCTTTTTTTCTGTCTGTTCTTCTGACTCTTCAAGATGCTTGAGCATTTTAAAAAGCAGATTATTAAGCCCTGAAAGAGGCAGTGTAAATGCTATTCCGCTTCCTGCCGCTTCAAGTTTAAGAGTTTTATTTAGCTTAACTAGCATTTTATCTGCTGAAAATTTAGGTAAAAAGCTTACAAGCAAGCTTTTATCTACTCCGCCAAGCCCCAACACGTCGAGCATCTCGCTTGATGCTGTTCCAACTGCGCTCATTCTGTACTGCATAGGAATAGAGCTTTCGTCAAACATCTCGCCTGCCCTGTCTACAAGTTTGGGAGTTGCTATAAGCAGCAGTGTTCTGAAGCTTTCGTGCTTTTGTGCTTTAGAAACTTCACTCATGTTTTAGTCCTCCTCTATTTCTACGATATCGTCTATGTCATCAGGTATCATATTATCAGCTATAACGTCTCGGCTGATTGCATTCTGCTTGATGCGGTAATGAACACCCATGATCTGCACTGCTATAAGCGGTGTCAGTGCAACGAGGGCTACTACACCGAATGCATCTGTCATTATATCGCCCCCAAGCGCCGTGCATGCTCCGATACACAAGGGTAACAAGAAGGTTGATGTCATAGGTCCGCTCGCAACTCCGCCCGAGTCGAATGCTATACCGACAAATATTTTCGGAACAAAAAGTGATAATACCAGCGCTATAACGTATCCGGGTATGATTATTGCCCTTATTGGAATACCCGTTATTATACGTAGCATTGCAAGTCCTATACTCACGGCAACACCTATCGAAAGGCTTCTGTTCATAGCCTTTGCGGAGATCGCGCCGTTTGTAATTGTCTGAACCTGCTTATTAAGTATCTGTATTGCAGGCTCTGCTTTTACTATGTAGTAACCGATAAGCATACCAAGCGGTATAAGCATCCATCTGTTCGAGCTTGCCGCCAGATCTCCGCCGAGCATTGATCCTACCGGTGCAAAGCCTATATTTACTCCGCACAGAAAAAGCACAAGCCCGATATACGTATATCCGAAACCAACCGTGATACGAAGCTTCTGAAGCTTTTGCCATCTGTGGCTGATAAGCTGGAAAATAACCGACATCGCAGCTATCGGTATAAGCGAAATAAAAACTTCCTTTGCATAATGCGGAATCTGTGAGGCAAATGCAAGGAAGACGTCGCGCATCGTTTCAACCTCTGCAAGCTCAACACCTGCGTACTCTCCTGCTCCCGGTTTATAGAAAAAGCCGAGGATCAAAACAGCAAGAATTGGTCCGATACTTGAAAGCGCAACCAGACCGAAGCTGTCGCTTGCGGCATCCTTGTCGGAACGTATTGCCGAAAGACCAACACCCATCGCCATTATAAACGGTACGGTAATAGGTCCGGTTGTAACTCCGCCCGAGTCAAATGCAACTGCTATAAAATCTTTCGGTATAAAAAATGAAAATACGAGTAAGATTGCATATAATCCCATAAGCAAATATGAGAGATTGATCTTAAAAATAATACGCAAAACAGCGAGAGTAAGAAAAATTCCAACTCCCAGTGCAACGGTAAGTATAAGCGTCATGTTAGGTATTGCGGGAACCTGATTTGACAACACCTGCAAGTCGGGTTCGGCAACTGTAATGAGAATTCCCATCAGTAAGCTTATTACTGTAATCAAAATAATACTTTTTGATTTTGAAACCTGAACACCGATACCTTCGCCTATCGGGCTCATCGCCATCTCCGCACCGAGCTGGAACATGCCCATTCCGAAAATAAGCATGACCGAGCCTGTTATAAACATAACCATCGGCCCGACTTCAAGCTCTACTAACAGCACGCTTATTATAAAAACGAGCGCCGTTATCGGCAGGACAGCGGACAGGGATTCCGTTATCTTGTTTTTTAATTTAGGATTCATCGACGACCTCCACATTCCCACTCAATGTGTGCATTATTTTTATTATACATTATATTTACCGCAAACGCAAGAGAACAAATTTTTTTTACAATTATACAATCGTGAATTTGCAAAAAATAGAAACAAACATTACCAAAAAATCTTTGTAATAAAAAAAGACTCTTGAAACATAATAATAGCACGACGATAAAAGTTCACAAAATTTCTGCAAAAAGTTTTATTGTATGGTGAATAAAAGGCCGCGCAAATAAAATTTGGCAGTTATAAAACGACCACTCCGGTTAATAATAATCACAGAGCCAAGGGCTCTGATATAACAGACCGTGTGCGGAATGTAACTGATGAGTATTTGTCACAAAGCATCATGCAGGCGGTTGATAATATAGATTTTGAAGATAATAATTATTTGAGTATTTAAAGGAGAATAACAATGGCTACAAATAAGGCACTTGTTCCCGAAGCAAAGGAAGCACTTGAAAAGTTTAAGATGGAAGCAGCAAGCGAAGTTGGCGTAACATTAAAGCAGGGTTACAACGGTGATCTTACTTCCAGACAGGCCGGCTCTATCGGCGGTCAGATGGTTAAGAAGATGGTTGAAAAGTACGAAAACGACATCAAGAACAGCAAATAAGTACCTCTGATCGAATATAATCTTGCCGCCGTCGATTGACGGCGGCTTTTATTTACAGTATAATTCATCTCTCCCTCTCATATTATTAACTAATGATTATGTTTGGGGTGAACATCTTGAAGGATTATATAAGTCAGAGAACCTTGGACCTTGCAGAATACATAATAGAGAATAAAGCGACGGTCAGAGAAGCCGCAAAGGCCTTCGGCATCTCAAAATCAACCGTACATAAGGACGTAACAATGCGGCTTAAATATATAAATTATTCCCTTTACAGCAGTCTTAAAAAGCATCTTGAAACAAACAAATCCTTAAGACACATAAGAGGCGGCGAGGCTACAAAACAAAAGTATGCTAAATTAAACAAAACAAAGTAGATACTTTTGTTGCTAATTAACAATATTGCTCTTCTGTTCAATTTATCTTTCTACACTCATTTTTGCTTATACTGCGCCATTTTCAAATAAATACTGAAAGTTTTCACTTTTTTATAAAAATATTACTTTCATTTTCTGGTATTTTCAAAAAAGCCTTTACTTTGTGGCGTAAATGTTATATAATATAATTAACATATATGAAAATGCAGTAGGTTTTCGTCATTTTTTTGTACAGAGTGCAGAATTTTCATATAAAATTGCCGAAATTTGGAGAGCATAAATGCAAAAGCAGCATCACAACCATAGTACAGGTGAACTTGAAAAAGAGCTTAAAAAATTTTTCGGCTATGACAGCTTTCGAGTCGGACAGCGCGAAGTAATATCCGCAATACTTGAAGGCATGGATACTCTGACCGTGATGCCAACAGGCTCAGGCAAGTCGATCTGCTATCAGCTTCCCGCTCTGCTTTTCTCTGGAATCACGCTCGTTATCTCCCCTCTCGTATCGCTCATGCGCGATCAGGTGGCGGCTCTTGGAAGTGCGGGGATCAGAGCGGCATATATCAACAGCACTCTTAACGCAAAACAGTGCTCGCTTGCCCTTTCCAATGCTGCACAGGGCATGTACAAGATCATATACGTTGCGCCCGAAAGGCTTCAGAGTCCCTCATTTTTAAGCTTCGCCGAAAAAGCAGATATAGCATTTATCGCAATAGACGAGGCTCACTGCGTTTCTCAGTGGGGGCACGATTTCAGAAGAAGCTATCTCGGGATAAAAGATTTCGTTGCAAAGCTCAGAAAAAGACCAACCGTTGCGGCTCTTACGGCTACGGCTACCGAGAAAGTAAAGGCCGATATAACAAATCTGCTCGGGCTTGAAGACGCGTTCGTTTACACAACGGGATACGATCGGCCGAATCTGTATTTCGGTATAACGACCCCTGCAGACAAGGTTGGATACATACTTGACTTTATTAAAAGGCGACCGGGTAAGGCGGGTATCATATACTGCACCACAAGGAAAAACACCGACATTTTATATTCAGAGCTTATAGACAAAGGTATCAGCGCCGTAAGGTATCACGCAGGTCTTTCTGAGGCTGAGAGGAACAAAGCCCAGGACGATTTTATTTACGATAAGTGCAGAGTTATAGTTGCAACAAACGCTTTCGGAATGGGAATAGATAAATCTAACGTTTCGTTCGTTATCCATTATAATATGCCACTTTCGGTTGAAGCATATTATCAGGAGGCGGGGCGAGCCGGCCGCGACGGTATGGATGCGGAATGCGTTCTTTTGTATTCATACAGCGACTTTAAGCTTGCAGAGTATCTTATAGATCTGCCACCCGAAAATGAAGACGGCGAGCTTACACGCGAAGAATATCTGACTCTTAAAAAGATCAACAAAGAAAAGCTTGAGTACATGTCTCATCTCTGCAAAGCAAAAAGTTGCCTGCGCAGGTCTATTTTATCATACTTCGGAGAAAAATATAAAAGCAACACATGCTCTAAATGCTCGTACTGCTTAAAGCAGAACACGGGAGTTACTCTTGATTCAACCAAAATTATCATCGGCACGCTTATATTAAAGACCGGCTCAAGATACGGTATCTCGGCGATAACCGATATTCTTGCCGGAAGAAAAACCGCGAAGCTTGCCGCAAGAGGATTTGACAAGCTTTATGAATTCGGCTACATGAAGCTATCCGACAAAAGATCGATAAAGCAGATAATAAATGATATGATCGAAGAAGGACTTTTATCGCAGACTGAAGGCGAGTATCCTCTTTTAAAGGTAACTGATAGGTTTATCAGAGAAAGCGGAAAGCAAAAGTTTGAGATAGGCCTCATTCCTGCACCCGAAAGAGTCAAAGCCGATTCATCGCTCGCAGAAGAACTTAAGCTCTGGCGCAAAAATACCGCGTACAAGCTTGGCATGCCGCCATACGTAATCATTACTGATCTGACGCTTAATCTTATTGCTATCGAAAAGCCAAAAGATACAAGAGCTCTGCTGAAGATAAAAGGGATTTCAGAAAAGAAAGCCGAAAAATACGGCAGGGATATAATATCGATCATAAAAAAACATCTTTAAGCCAACAGGCAAAAAATAAATTCACCACGGAGGTATTTTTAAAAATGGTTTCCTTAAACGGCGAAGCCTTGTGTTTCGCCAAAGTCAACAAACAGGCATAAACCTATTTGGGGTTCATGTAACACAAAAATTTTTATTATGTTTTAGCCGCGAAAGCGGCAAGAGGGTTATTATGTATAAGAAAAAAGAATGTATCGCCATGCTACTGGCCGGCGGACAGGGCAGCAGACTTTTCACACTAACAGAAAAAACGGCTAAGCCTGCCATACCCTTTGGCGGTAAATACCGCATCATTGATTTTACTCTTTCAAACTGTATCAATTCAGGTATAGATACCGTTGGTGTGCTCACACAGTATCAGCCTTTGGTACTTAACGAATATATAGGCAACGGCCAGCCGTGGGACCTTGACCGTACCTTTGGCGGAGTTATGGTGCTTCCGCCTTATCAGAAAAGCAAATCTGCCGACTGGTATAAGGGAACGGCTAACGCGATATATCAGAATCTAAACTTTATAGAGCGCTACGATCCCGATTACGTTGTTATTCTCTCGGGCGACCATATTTATAAAATGGATTACAGCGCAATGCTCGACCATCACAAAAAAATGGAAGCAGACTGCACAATAGCCGTCCTTGACGTGCCTCTTGATCAGGCAAGCAGATTCGGTATTATGAACTGCAAAGACGACGGCGAGATATACGAGTTTGAAGAAAAGCCCACAGAGCCTAAAAGCACTAAGGCTTCAATGGGTATATATATATTCAACCGCGAAATTCTTTCTAAATACCTTATTGAGGACGAGGAAAATCCCGACTCCTCAAACGACTTTGGAAAGAATATAATTCCTGCAATGCTGAATGACGGCAAGCGTCTTTATGCTTATGAATTCTCGGGATACTGGAAGGACGTTGGTACTATTCCGAGCCTTTGGGAAGCTCACATGGATCTTCTCGGTGAAAATCCCGTATTCAATCTTTACGATAGCACGAGAAGAATTTTCTCAAGAAGCGAATCCCGTCCTCCTCATTACATCGGAGATGGCGCAACTATAACGAACTCGCTCATAAGCGAAGGCTGCGAGGTACACGGTACAGTAGAAAACTCGGTATTGTTCGGCGGTGTTTACGTCGCTCCGGGCGCAGTTGTACGCGATTCGGTAATAATGAGCGACACTCAGATTCTTGAGGGCTCTGAAATATATTACTCTATAATCGACAGCGATACGGTTATAAGCAAAAACGTAAAGCTCGGCGCAGGACAGAAAAACAGTAAATTCAAGATAACGCTTATCGGCGGCGGGCTCAACATAAATTCAGACGATAAGATCCCTGCGGGATCTATGGTTAACGAAGCCTTTCTGTTAAAGCAGAAATAAAAGCAGTATTTAAGAAAGGACACGTAACAATGGCAACAGCTAACGGTATAATTTTTTCTAATATTCATGACAAAAGAATCCCCGAGCTCACACGCAAGCGCACTATGGCAAGTATTCCGTACGGATGTAAGTACAGGCTTATAGACTTTGCTCTTTCCAACATGGTAAACTCGGGAATAACCAACGTGAGTGTAATTACGCACTATAATTATCAATCCCTTATCGACCATATCGGCTCGGGTAAGGACTGGGATCTTGCGCGCCGTTCGGGCGGTATAAAGATACTGACTCCATACATCACCTCATTTGCAAATGCTTCAAGCGGACTTTATAATTCAAGGCTCGAAGCACTTATGAGCATAAACTATTCTCTCTCCCGTTTTAACTCTGACGTTATCGTTTTCTCGGATTGCGACGTTATATGCAATATCGACCTTAACGATATGATAAACGACCATATCAAAAACAATGCTGATATGACGTTTGCGGTAAAACGAGTTAACCTTACGGAAGAAGAAGCGGCAAAGAATATAATTATGTATTCGTCCGAGGACGGCAAGCTCAACGAGGCTATATCCTTCCCCGTTCACGGTATCAGCGGATACAATGATATAAACCTTAATATTTTCGTTGCAAACACGCGTTATATACAAAATCTTGTTAACGACGCGATCGCTCACGGATACAAGAGCTTCAGCCGCGACGTACTTGTTCCAAACGTTCACAAGCGAAACTATAGAACGTACAGATACGATGGATATTTTGCAAATATCACCTCTCTTGAATCGTTCTATCACCATAACATGAAGCTTCTTACCAACCCCGAAATACGCGATAATCTCTTCTCGCAGAAAAACCGTCCTGTATACACAAAGGTACGCAACTCAGCACCCACTAAATACGGAGATGGCTGCACTGTCAAGAATTCTCTTATCGCAGACGGTTGCGTTATAGAAGGCAACGTTGAAAACTCAATACTCTTCAGAGGAGTAAAGGTAGGGCCTAACACAACTGTTAAAAATTCTATTCTCTTCCAGGACACAGTAACGGGCAAAAACGTATTCTTAAACTGCGTGATAAGCGATAAAAATGCGGTTATACGCGACGACAGAATACTATCGGGACACGAATCGATACCCTTCTTTATAGACAAGGGAAAGATGATTTGACGTTTTTTAAACAGACACGGAAAGGATAACATAATGTCAGAAAACAAGGCAAATAAAATACTGTTTGTCGGCAGCGAAGCAACACCGTTTGCGGCTACCGGCGGACTTGGCGACGTTCTCGGCTCTCTCCCTGCCGCACTGAAGCGTGAAAGAGGCGATGATATAGATATAAGAGTCGTTATTCCGATGTACGGAAGCATCTCGGAAGATGACAGAAGCAAGTTTGAAAAGGTTTGCGAATTCACGGTAAATCTCTCGTGGAGACAGCAATACTGCGGCGTTTACAAGTGCGAGAGAAACGGCGTTATATATTACTTCATAGATAACGAGTTTTACTTCAAGCGCTCGTCTATGTACGGAAGCTTTGACGACGGGGAAAGATACGCGTTCTTCTGCAAGGCGGTTCTTGAAATGATGCCGCACATCGGCTTCTTCCCGGATATTCTTCACGCGCACGACTGGCAGAGCGCGCTCTCTGTTATATACCTCAAGCGCAAATACCGCTATTTTGAAGAATACTCGCATATGAAGGCGGTATATACGATACACAACATAGAATACCAGGGAATATACGGCTTTGAGATTCTCTCGGATATATTCTGCCTCGATTCATGGGACAGATATATCGTTGAATATGATGGCTGCATAAATCTTACAAAGGGTGCTATCGTATGCTGCGACAGGCTTACGACCGTCAGCCCTAATTATGCAAACGAAATACAGACAGAATATTTTTCTCACGGGCTTCATTACATAATTGCAATGAACCGTGATAAGATAACGGGTATCGTTAACGGTATAGACTACGATAACTACAACCCCGAAACAGACCCTGAACTCAGACGTCATTTTTCAGCCGACAATCAGCTTCAGAAGAGCGTTGATAAAGCAGAGCTTCAGAATATGTTCTCCCTTCCCGAAAGACGCGACGTTCCCGTTATAGCTATGATCTCTCGTCTTGCTTCTCACAAGGGCTTTGACCTTGTAAAGAGAGTTCTTGAAGAGATGGTAACGTGCGAGGATATACAGTTCGTGCTTCTCGGTACGGGAGAGCGCGACCTCGAAGACTATTTCTCTTATATGGCAAACAAATACCCCGACCGCGTTGGTGTTAAGCTTGCCTTCAACAAAGCTATTGCAAAGCAGATATATGCGGGCGCAGACATATTCCTTATGCCGTCAAAGAGCGAGCCCTGCGGACTTGCTCAGATGATAGCTTCGCGCTACGGAACTGTACCGGTCGTTCGCGAAACGGGCGGTCTTTACGATACGATAAAGCCGTACAACCCCGAGGACAAGACCGGAAACGGAATCACGTTCAAAACGTACAACGCTCACGATATGTACGATGCAGTTCGCCGTGCCATTGAGCTGTTTAAAAACAAGCGCCAGTGGAAAGCTCTTCGCACTAATGCCATGAATACTGATTTTTCATGGAATTCTTCAGCGATCAAATATCTCGAAATGTACGATAATCTTTAATATAAGCAATCAGACAAGGAAAGTTGGAATCAAAAGTGAATAAAAAAACCGAAATAAACGAAATACGCGAGGCGATAGCCAGCAAATTATCAAGATACTACGCTACCACACCCGAGGAAGCAACAGAGCTTCAGATGTACAAAGCAGTCTCGCTTTGTGTAAAGGATGCTCTTACAAAGAAAGCAACGGAATTCAAAAACGCTTATAAGGCGCTTCATCAAAAGAAGCTCTACTATCTCTGTATGGAATTTCTCGTTGGCCGTCAGCTTCGCAATAATTTAAGAAATCTCGGACTTGCCGAAAAATACGGTGAGGTTCTCTCGGAGTTTGGCTTTGATATAGACAAAATATATTCATGCGAACCCGATCCGGGACTCGGTAACGGCGGGCTTGGCAGACTTGCCGCCTGCTTTATGGACTCGCTTACAACGCTCGATTACCATGCTACCGGTTTTTCGCTCTGCTATGAATACGGTCTTTTCAAGCAGAGAATAATAGACGGTGAGCAGATAGAGCTTCCCGACGTATGGATGCCCGACGGCGACGTCTGGCTCGTACCGAGGCAGGATAAGAAATTCAACGTCAGATTCGGCGGTCACATAAATGAAAAATGGGTAGACAACAAGCTTGAGCTCATTTACGAGGATTATGAGGAGCTTCAGGCTGTACCCTACGATATGATGATCTCGGGTGCTGACTGTAAGGCTGTTAATACTCTCAGGCTTTTCAAGGCTAAGCCCGTACAGAATTTTGACATGGGGCTCTTCTCTCAGGGTCAGTACATAAAGGCAATGGAGGACAGCAACAACGCAGACATAATATCAAAGGTCCTCTACCCGTCCGATAACCACCTTGAAGGCAAGTTCCTTCGTTTAAGTCAGCAGTACTTCCTCGTATCTGCATCGCTTCAGAGCATTTTAAGCGATCATCTTGCCGCATACGGCACGCTTTCCAACTTTGCAGACAAGGTTGCAATACATATTAACGATACCCATCCTGCGCTCGTTATTCCCGAAATGATGAGAGTTCTTATCGACACGTACTCATACAAATGGGAAGACGCGTGGGAAACTGTACGTAAGACGGTAACATACACCAACCACACTGTTATGCCCGAAGCACTTGAGGTATGGCCGGAGGATCTCTTGAAGGTAAAGCTTCCGAGAATACATACTATCGTATGTGAGATAAACCGCAGATTCTGCGCGGATCTCTGGAATAAATACACAGGCGACTGGGACAGAATTTCAAGAATGTCGATCATCGCTTCTTCTCAGGTAAGAATGGCAAACTTGAGCATCGTCGGTTCAAACAAGGTTAACGGTGTATCAAAGCTTCACTCTGAAATACTTAAAAACACGGTATTCCACGATTTTTACAAGAACGATCCCGAAATGTTCACAAACGTTACAAACGGTATCGCTCACCGCAGATGGCTTTGCTATTCGAACCCGAGGCTTGCAGGTCTGCTTGACGAATGTATAGGAGAGTCTTACAGAAAATCGCCCGAAAAGCTTGCAGATTTTGCAAAGTTCTACGGCGACAAGGCTGTTTACGAAAAGCTTGATAAAATAAAACGCGAAAACAAAGCGGCGTTTTCGATGTACTTGCAAAACAAAACGGGCATAAAGCTTGATCCCGACTCAGTTTTTGACGTACAGGTCAAGCGTATGCACGAATACAAGCGCCAGCTTCTCAATGCTATAAAGATCATCAGCATATATAACGAGCTTGTTGAAAATCCCGATCTTGATATCAAGCCTCAGACCTTTATCTTCGGCGCTAAGGCGGCTCCCGGCTATTATATGGCTAAGAATATAATCAAGCTCATATACAACATTGGTCAGGAAATTGAGAAGAACCCCAAGATAAGAGAAAAAATACGCGTTGTATTCATGGAGGATTACAACGTAAGCCTTGCAGAAATGCTTATTCCCGCGGCTGACATAAGCGAGCAGATATCGCTTGCAGGTAAGGAAGCAAGCGGTACGGGCAATATGAAGCTTATGATAAACGGCGCTGTTACGCTCGGTACTCTTGACGGTGCAAACGTTGAGATAAGCGAGGCGGTTGGCCCTGACAACATATATATATTCGGTCTTACGACCGAAGAGGTTGACGATCTCTGGAAGAGGGGATATCGTTCTGTTGATTTTTACAACAACAGTCCCGTGCTCAAGAAAGCCGTTGACCGTATGGCTCTCGGATTCAGCGGTGTAAGCTTTGAAAATATGAGAAACTATCTTATATTTGCGCAACCCGTATCCGACCCGTATATGTGTCTTGCTGATTTTGAGTCTTACAAAAAGGCTTATGACAAGCTTATATGCGACTATACTGACCGCGACAAGTGGCTTGGTATGTCGCTTATGAATATAGCATCTGCCGGCATCTTTGCCTCCGACAGAAGTATCGGCGAATACGCACGTAATATATGGCACATCGAGCCTGCCAAATTCAAAAAAGGCAAAAAATAAAACAAACACACGGCAGACCGTGGAACTCACGGTCTGCCGTATAATTAAGAGAAACGTATGGATTTAAATATAAGACCTGTTATAAAAAAAATAAGCATCAAAGAGCCCCAGGCCGATCTTTTTTCAGCCTTTTCGTTTGATGATCCTCTTACACTGAAGCTCTCTCTCCCAACTTCTTATTCTGCCGAAAACGTTATGCTCGAGCTTTACTTTGACGACAGCATGGCAAGAAAGTCTTATAGGGTAGAAAAGATCGATGCCACAGAAGATTTTGACGTATTTACACACACCTTTGATTTTAATGAAATATGCCAGGGTGATGATTCAGGGCTCTTTTATTACCACTTCAGCTTTGAGTCGGGCGATAATCGCCTGTTTGTGTCCAGAAGCAACAGCGATCTGCTACCCGAAATTGTAATAAACGAGTGGGATCTTTCGGCTTATCAGCTTCTAATATACAAAAGTGATTTCCAAACTCCCGATGATTTCAAGGGCTCTGTAATGTATCAGATATTCCCCGACAGATTTGCAAAAGGCAGCGTACCCGTACAAATCAGAGATGATGCAGTTATAAATGAAAATTGGTACGATAATATTACCGAATTTGCAGAGTATCCGGGAGCATTTGTTAAAAACAACACCTTTTTCGGTGGAACGCTTTGGGGAATTATTGAAAAGCTTGACTATTTAAAATCGCTCGGTGTTGATTTTGTATATTTAAACCCGATATTTGAAGCTTACTCAAATCATAAATACGACACGGGTAACTACATGAAGGTAGATGAGATGTTCGGCGGCGACGGGGCGCTTGAGCGTCTTATATGTGAAGCAGATAAGATCGGTATAAAAATCATTCTTGACGGCGTTTTCAATCACACGGGCTCGGACAGTCTTTATTTTAACAAGCACGGTCGGTATGATACTATCGGCGCATATAATTCAAGGGAAAGCAAGTACGCAGACTGGTATTTTTTCGATAACTTTCCAGATAACTACAAGTCCTGGTGGGGCATTGAAATTCTTCCGAAATTAAACGGGAAAAATCCTGCCTTGGTGGATTATCTCTGCGGCAAAGACGGCGTTATCCGCAATTATCTGAAAAAAGGTATCTACGGCTGGCGGCTTGACGTTGCAGACGAGCTTGACGAAGAGCTTTTAGTGCGCATAAGGCAGGCGGCAAAAGCAGAAAACCAAGCTCTCGTTATAGGCGAAGTGTGGGAAGATGCATCGAACAAGATTGCATACGACAAACGGCGCAGGTATTTCAGGGGCAGCGAGCTTGACTCGGTTATGAACTATCCGCTGAAAAATGCAGTAATCGACTATCTTAAAACTAAAGATTCATCGGATATTGCAAGAATAACAACAGAGCTTTACATGCATTATCCCAAAGCGGTCAGCGACACGCTCATGAACTTTCTTGGTACCCACGACACGGAGAGGATACTGACGGTGCTCTCAGGTGAGGATATAAGTCAGAAAAGTAATGCAGAGCTTTCAACTTACAAAGCTTCAGGTGAAAACTATAACCGCGCTGTGAAGCTGTTGAAGATCGCATACCTCATAATAGCCACGATGCCCGGAGTACCCTGCATATATTACGGCGACGAAGCAGGACTTCAGGGTGCAAGAGACCCATTTAACCGCAAGCCGTATCCATGGGGCAAAGAGGATAGCGAGCTTATAGAGTGGTATAAAAAAATCGGCGAAATAAGACATGGGGAACAGCTTTTCAGAGACGGCTACTTCAGGGTAACAGAGTCACAAGACTCGGTGTTTGCATACGATCGGTTTGATGAAGATGAAAAGATAAGTGTTATAATAAATCTTTCGAACAATGATTATGAAACAAAAGCAGATGGCGGTATATCTCTGCTTTATGATGGCTCAGATACTACAGTCGTAGCTCCTATGAATGTTCAGATAATAAAAACACAGTTGTGAGTTTTCACAACTGTGTTTTCTCTTTATTTTTTTAGGCTTCTCAGCGTCTGGCTGGGAGTGTGGCCAAGGTATTTTTTATATACTGTACTGAAGTAGTTCTGGTCGCAGAATCCAAGCTTTGCTGCACATTCTTTTACAGAAATTCCCGATTTCAAATATTCCTCTCCTCTTCGAACCTTCATCATCGTAAAATACTGCTTTACGCCCATACCCGAATACTTTGCAAAAAGCTTTTTGAGATTACTGCGGCTCATACTGCACTTTTCTGCAATATCATCAACACTCAGGTCATGCTCCACGTTCTCATCAAGAAAATACACCACGTCTGCAAACATTCTCGCACTCTTTGTACGGTTTTCTTTCGTTACAAGCTTTTGCTTACGGTATTTATGTATCATATTGAGAAGAAAGACCTCGAACTGCTTTACACAAAGCTCAGCCTCAAGCTCCATGCCAGGATTTATTCCCCTGATCTCGTAGTCCATGCTTTCATATGCTGCCCGCACATCATTTACTATATTCAGCACCTGATCAACCATATCATCGGGAAGAGAAAAGATGCGTGCATTTGTCTGGTAGGGTTTATTTGTCTGAAATGAGATTATTGCAATTGTAGCATCAGCCGCCCCCTCGGTCCATATCGAATGAAACTCCATAGGGCTGTGAATTATTGCGTCTCCCCTCTCGAGCAAAAACATATCGTTTTCAGAGCATACTCCTATCCTGCCTTCAATTACAAAAACCGCCTCCCAGAAATTATGCATTTCTCCGGCAAAACGGAAATTAGCCTCTCTTATCGCAGAAAAGGCAGTATAAAGTTCTTTTATTGAAAAAGCGCTCGGTACTCTGCATTTTATATAATTCATATTTACCTCTCGCCGGTTAATATATTATTTCAATCATCCCGGATTATATCCAAAATTAAAGATATCGCAATATAAAACGGTAGCCATATTCAAAGAAAAACGACCGCCGAAAAAGGAAAAATGGCCATTCTTCCATTGAAGTTTAAGCTTAAATATGTTAGTATAAGGGTGTGTTAATATGGTAGCACAAAAAAATAATAATGTCAATACGCTTTCGTTTTGCCCCATTTATAAAATCTGATTTTACTATGAACAGTACAGCCGTACTCTTGCGGCTGTACTTTCGTCTTTTTAATATTCGGGAGCTGCCTTGAAATATAAATTCTCACACTATTTTGCGCTTGTATATCCAAATGCAAAGAAAAAGTGTCCATTTTTTGAAAAAAATATCCGTTTATCTATTGATATTTGTTTTTGGATGTGTTATCATAGTAATGTATGAGAAAATTTTGTCAGTACATATTTGTATTGCAGAATTATCATTAAAGACAAGCTCAGCCCAAAGTACGCGTTCTAAATAAAGCCGCCAAAGGCGGTGTAAGAAAGGAATATGACATTGATGGCATATCAGATCAAGGATATTATCAGACATTTCCGTCTCGAGTTTGAGACCTCGCCCTATGGTAACGGACATATTAACGACACTTACGTTGGTAACTGTAGTCCGAGATACATACTTCAGCGCATAAACAACAACGTGTTCAAAAATCCCCCCGAGGTTATGGAAAACATCGCAAAGGTTTGCGATTTTCTCAGAGAAAAGATTTCGGCTGAAGGCGGCGACCCAGATCGCGAAACTCTTACACTCATAAGAGCTGACGACGGTAAGGCGTACTATCAGGCAGGCGATAATGACTATTTCAGAGTTTACAAGTTTGTTGAAGGCTCTCTCGCTTTGGACATTCCCGAAAATCCCACTCAGCTTTATAATGCTGCACGCGCTTTCGGTAAGTTCCAGAGACTCCTAGCAGACTTCCCTGCAAGCGAGCTTCATGAAACAATAAAGGATTTCCACCACACACCCAAGCGCTTTGAAGCTCTTGAAGAAGCAATAGCAAAAGATTCATGCGGCAGACTCGCAGAGGTTATGGCAGAGGTTGAATTCGCACGTGCAAGACGCGGTATATGCTCACTTATCGTTGACGGTATGGCTGACTCAAGCATACCGCTTCGTGTAACACACAACGATACAAAGCTCAATAACGTGCTCTTTGATGCTAAAACAGAATCCGGTCTTTGCGTTATCGACCTTGACACAGTTATGCCCGGCTCACTTCTCTACGATTATGGCGATGCCCTCAGAGCAGGTACGAATACAGGTGCTGAGGACGAAACAAACCTTGACCTTGTAACATGCGACCTTGATATGTTCGAAGCATTCACCAAGGGCTTCTGCGAAGAGCTTGCAGACAGCTTTACAGAGCGCGAGATAGAGCTTCTCCCTATGGCAGGAATCATAATGACGTTCGAATGCGGTATCAGATTCCTTGCTGACTATTTAAGCGGAGACACATACTTCAAGATCCACCGCGAAAAGCACAATCTTGACCGTGCAAGAAACCAGTTCAAGCTTGTTGCCGATATGGAAAGCAAGATGGATGAAATGAAGGCTATCGTTAAGAAGGTTCTTAACAAGTAAAAGTATTACAGACAGCAGAAATGCTGTCTGTATTTTTATGTCGTGGTGAGTTATACTATCAAGTGCAACAGTAAATAAAAAAGAGAAGCCCATATAAATCCATGGTATAATGTAATTACCACAAAACAAAAAACCAAGGAGGATTTATATGAGCTATAAACATCTTACCATAGAAGAGCGTTGT